>PWMW01000217.1 GCA_003559095.1 Clostridiales bacterium
AACCCAGCGGCATCGTCAGCAGCACGGTTTATTCGGAGACCTGAAGAGAGCTTTTCGATCGACTTCGATGAAGCAAGGTTGTTCATACCCAACTGCCTGTGTGCATTTAAAGACATGATGTTGTTGTTAATACGCATTACATGACCTCCTTGTTTTTGAGAAAGCTTGATTTCGCATATTCTGCAAACATCCTTGTTCGCAGTGTGTGCCAGATCACGGGTTGATCAAGTCCTTGACCTGTCAAGCCGAACGGTCGACGTGCCCATCGCACCACCCAGCCAAGGCTATAACAAATCTGCGGCCCACAGATTTACTATCATGGGATAACTGTATCTATTGCTTCACTGCCTCTGCCTACAATAAAACATCTTGCCCCGTCGGATCCTAACTCTCCAAAGAGCAAAAACCCCGTCTTGCCGCCAGAGTACGTCCGGCCAGGATTCCGTGTCAGCAGTCCAGCTCACGTTACCTGCAACCACTGCCCGTTCTTTCATTCACACAGAAGCGTTCCCCGAGGCTCAACCCAGTGACTGTTCACCAGCCCTGCGAGCGCATGGGCTGCTTCTACCCCGCCGTGCCTGCTGCAGACGGTAGCACAGTCTACTCCTTGTGCTTGCAGGGAACCAGCGGCTGTCTATTACTGTTATCGACAGGGCACCTGGCAACTTTAACCTTTGTTGGGAGAAAATTTTCGCAGCACTGCTGGTATCCCACTACAACCAAGCCTCCCACCTTCCCGCAGCGGTACCACGCTGCCACTGCCCAACAAGGCTACAGTCAGCCCCAGCGGACATTTCAACGCGCAAAAGCAGACCAGAGGCTCGCTCCGGTCTGCTCCGTTTTGGTTTTGGTTTTAGTCTCTGTCCTTTGGCAGTGTCGCCCTTTACCGTGCCCGGCACCAACTGCTATCGGAGCGGCTTCAGTCCTGCTTTCCAGCACCCAAAGACTTGTAAAGCTTCACATACTCCTTGGCCGAAGCGTTCCAGGAATAGTCCGCTTCCATGCCTTGGCGGACGATGGACGCCCAGACCTTCGGATCTTGGTAGATGCGGACTGCCCGTTCCATGGTATAGAGCATATCATGGGCATTGTAGTTGGTGAAGGTGAACCCATTGCCTTCACCGGTAAACTCATTGAAGGAATGAACTGTATCCTTCAACCCGCCGGTCTCCCGTACAATGGGCACAGATCCATAGCGCAGCGCTATCAACTGACCAAGGCCGCACGGTTCAAAGAGCGATGGCATCAAGAACAAATCCGTTCCAGCGTAGATCCGGTGGGCCAACGTGTTGTCGAACTGGATCTGGGCCGACAGCTTTTCGGGAAAGTGATACCCGTAGTGTTTGAACAGATCCTCGAACTGCTTCTCGCCGGTACCCAACACCACGAACTGCAGATCCAGGTTAAGAATATCTGGCAGTACATGGGCAATGAGATCCAGGCCCTTCTGCCCCGCCAGCCGTGTCACCATACCCATGACCGGCACATCCTTGACGGGCAGACCCAGGTCCTTTTGCAGCTCGGCCTTGTTCTTCTGCTTGCCCTTGAGCTTCTTGGCGTTGAACGATTGGTAGATCAAAGGATCCGTATCCGGGTTCCAGACCGAGTAGTCCAGGCCATTGAGGATGCCCTGCAGATCGCCGGAGCGCTTGCGGAGAATACCATCCAACTGATAACCAAAGAACGGATTTTGGATCTCCATGGCATAGGTGGGGCTCACGGTGGTAAGGGCATCGGCGTAGTTCAAAGCCCCTTTCATGAAGTTCACTTGGTCGTGGAATTCCACGCCGTCCACATGAAAATGCTCCCAGCCAAGGCCCAATAACTCCTTCATAATAACCTTAGGGAATACGCCCTGGTACTGCAGATTGTGGACAGTGAACACGGTCTGAATATCTGCATAAAAGGCATAACGGCGATACTGGGTTAAGAATACCGGGATCATGCCCGCGTGCCAATCATGGGCATGGATCACATCGGGCTGAACCTCCAGTTTCCTGATGGTCTCCAGCACAGCCCGGCCGAAAAAGGAAAAGCGCTCCCCATCATCGCCATGGCCGTAGAGGCCCGGACGGCGGAAGTAGAATTCGTTGTCAATGAAATAGAAGGTAACGCCCTCATAGTCCAACGTCTCGATGCCGCAGTACTGGCTGCGCCAGCCCACCTGCACAGGAAAATCCGTTACGTACTTCATTTCATCCTTGAAGCGCTGCGGGATTTCCCCATACTTGGGCATAATGACGCGTACGTCCACTCCCTGTTCCTTCAGGGCCTGGGGCAGAGAGCCGATTACATCAGCCAATCCGCCTGTTTTGGCAAAGGGTACGCCTTCCGCTGCTGCCATCAATACTTTCATGTCTCGACCTCCAGCCATTACACAATGGCATCCTTGTGGATGACCACCGGGTACGTTGCCTCACCACTGAGTTCCGATCCTTCCGAAAGGACGACGCCCTTGTCCAAAATAGCGTGATTCAAGTGGGCATTCTCGCCGATTACGGACTTCTGCATCACAATGCTGTTGCGGACCACAGCACCTTTCTTCACCTTCACACCCCGGAACAGAATGCTGTTCTCCACGGTGCCCTCGATAATGCAGGCATTGGCCACCAAGGAGTTATCCACCTTACAGCTGTCAAGATACTTGGCCGGTGCTTCATTCTTAATCTTTGTGTACACCACACCCTGGCTGTAAAAGAGCTCAGACCAAACTTCTGGCGACAAAAGTTCCATGCTGTGCTTATAGTAGCTGGCCAAAGAGTCCACCTTAGCCAGATAGCCCTTGAACTCGTATCCGAACATTTTCAGCTTGCTCAAGTTGGGAATGAGAGCATCCTTGACGAAGTCACTGCCGCCCTTGGAATCCACCGTGTCAACCAGATCCATAAGCAGTTTCTTTTTCATGACGTACATCTTCATGGACAAACAATCACATTCGGTATGGCGGGGATTGACCTCAATGTCTGTGATGCGCTCTTCCTTATCGACGTTGAGCATGGTGCGCTTTGGCGAATCGTTGGCCATATCGGTGCGTTTGTAGACCACCGTAATGTCCGCACCCTGCTCTTTATGGTACTGCACCATATCCCGATAATCGATCGCACAGATCATGCTGCTGCCCGTGACAATGACATACTCCTGCTTACTCATGGTCATATAGTCCATGTTGCGGAAGAAGTTATCGATATCACCGGCGCGGCGCCAAGCACCGCGATCAGCATCCGCTGTGTAGCCCGGAGGCAGTAGATACAAGCCTTCCCGATGGCGATCCAGGTCCCATTCCTTCCCGGACCCAACGTGATCCACCAGCGAGCGGAACTTGGCTTCCGCCAAGACCCCCACATTGATGATCCCCGCATGGACCAAGTTGGAGAGCACAAAGTCGATCAGCCGATAACGACCGCCGAAAGGTACCGCCGCCAAGGAGCGGTGAGGCGTTAGGTCTCGTATGTGTTCTTCATTTTCCGTCAAATTCACAATGGCCATGACATCTTTCATGTGTTCCGCCCCCTTTGGTTACGAGATTTTCTCTTCGGGAAATTCTTGATGTGCCCGGGAACTGACCACCGAGCCCTTCTTAATTTTCAAGGCCGCCGGCACCCGCAGATTTTCCGCCAAGACGGTAATGCCGTCTTTGTCGTGATCCACAGCATTCCACTCCTCGCCATCCTCGGCACCGACATGGGATTCGCGACCGATGACCGTGTCTTCCCCGATAATCGCCCGTTCCACAATGGCACCCTCTTCCACACGGCAGCCCGGCATGATCACCGAATCCCGCACAACGGCACCTCGTCCCACGTAGACGCCGGGGAACAATACCGAGTGCTCCACATCGCCGTGAACCATACAGCCTTCATTGACCAAGGATCGATTGACCGAGGCGTCTTTGGCCACGAACTGGGCCGGTTGGCTGGGATTGGGTGTGTAGACCTTCCATGACGAATCATAGAGGTCCAGCTCTGGATGATCCTTCAATAGGTCCATATTAGCTTCCCAAAGGCTGTAGATGGTACCTACATCCTTCCAGTATCCTTGGAAGGGATAGGCATACAACTTCGCCTCTTCCTCCAAGAGCTTGGGTACAATGTTCTTACCGAAGTCGTTGCTGGACTCAGGATCTGCCTCATCTTCCAGCAGAGCTCGCTTCAGCACTGGCCAATCGAATACGTACACACCCATGCTGGCCAGGTTGTTCTTAGCTTCCTTTGGCTTTTCTTGAAACTCAAGAATCTCACCCTGGGTATTGGTGTTCATGATTCCGAAGCGGGATGTCTCTTCCCAAGGCACCTCAAATACAGCGATGGTAGCTGCAGCGCCTTTGGCCTTGTGGTATTCGATCATGGCCGAATAATCCATTTTGTAGATATGGTCGCCGGATAGGACCAGCACATACTGGGGCTCGAAGGACTCGATAAATTCAATGTTCTGGTAGACGGCGTTCGCGGTGCCTTTGTACCATTCCCCACCCTGGGCCTTTACGTAGGGCGGCAGGACACTGACACCGCCATTGCGGCGGTCCAAATCCCAGGCGCTCCCCTGTCCAATGTAGCGATTCAGCGTCAGCGGCTGATACTGGGTCAAGACACCCACGGTGTCGATGCCCGAGTTCGTGCAGTTGCTGAGCGTGAAGTCAATGATGCGATATTTCCCTCCGAACGGTACAGCCGGCTTCGCCAGCCGTTGGGTAAGAATTCCCAAGCGGCTGCCCTGGCCGCCGGCCAAGAGCATAGCTACTACGTCTTTTTTGCGCACACGCATGATCCTATCCATCCTTTCTCTGACAAAATGCCTTTACCATAAAGATTCCATGGCGTAACGCTTTCTTCCTCTTTTATTAACAATAATGTTTGCATTTTACTGCCGCCTCATTTGGGACGGAGGAATACACTTCACGCCAGGCAGAAGAGACTATTTCCACATTTCGCCAACCAGATAACAATACCCTTTTTCATTAGAGTCCGGGAAGAAAGTCGGTAGTTTTGGCACAGGCTGCTGCCTGCGATCCCTCGCTACCCGCACGCCTGCAACCCGCGTTCCGTCCTTTGCTGCCGAGACCCTCTCCTCGGAGCCGCTGCCACCGTGTGGGGCCAGCGGCAGCGAGCGGAGAAATCCCTGCGGGGACCGCCAGCAGCCTTGCCGTCATGCTTCACTGACCGCAGCCATAATGGCCTGGCAGAACTCCGGCAGATCGTCGGGCACCCGCCCCGTGATAACATTGCCCTCGCGGACCACTGGTTCATCTACGAACGTACCTCCGGCATTGATGACATCGTGCCGTACTGCCAGCCAACCGCAGACCCGGCGGCCCTTAATCATATCGGTGCCCATCTCCACATCGGCGGAGATCAGGACCTGCGGTCCGTGGCAGATGGCTGCCACCACCTTGCCTTTGCCGTACATGTCGGCAACGAACTCCAACACAGCTCGGTCAATGCGCAGATAATCCGGGGCAAAGCCACCGGGGATTACCACCGCGTCATAATCGTCAGCCCAAATATCAGCAGTACTCTTGTGGTGCCAGCGATTGCCCTCGCCGAAGATGTGAAACGGCACCGTCGAACCAAAGCGACCAGTGATTGGCTTTTCCGGCCAATACGGCCGGGTGTGAAAGTGCCCAGCAGCATCAGGCGGCAGTGTGGCCACGTGAATGTCGGCGCCTTCCTCACTTAAGCGCAGTAGCGTGTAGAGCAGTTCCACATCCTCAAATTCGTGGGCCGCTAACAAAACAATCCTCTTGCCTTCCAGTGGTTTCATGATCCAGACCCCGCTTTCGTGTTATTGGTTCCTGCCAGCCTGCCCGTTAAGGGCCGGCAGCAGACAAAAAAGGACAGCCGCAGCCGTCCTTCTGGTGATGTTCTTCCTGCCCGGGACAAGGTCTCGGCGGATCTGCAAGCTCAAGCCGCAGCAATATGCTATTGGATATTCCCAGGCGCCGGCCACCATGGCCGTGCTCTCTAAGATGGACCTTTGGTGGTCTTATCCACCTGCTTGCGCAGGAACACCGCCGCCAACGGCGGTACCGTCAACTGCAGGCTGTACTTGCGCCCGTGGCTTTCCTGACGCACAGCGGGCAGTGCACCTTCGTTCTTGACACCACTGCCACCCCAGCGCGTATCGTCGCTGTTAAAAAGTTCCTCATAGTCCCCGCCTTCAGGCACGCCGATGCGGTAATCGTAGCGAACCACCGGCGTAAAGTTCACTAGACACACCATGCGGTGACCATTCTTGCTGCGGCGTTCGAAGGATATAATGCTCTGGTCGTTGTCATGGGGATCAATCCATTCAAACCCTTCCCAGTGGTGATCCTGCTGCCACAGTGCCTTGTAACGCAGATAAAAGTGGTTCAGCGCTTTGACATAGTCATGCAGCGCCTTGTGGTTCTGGTAATCCAGCAGATGCCAATCCAACGAATCATCGTACTTCCATTCAATAAACTGACCGAACTCCCCACCCATGAATTGGAGCTTTTTCCCCGGATGGGCTATCATATACCCGAGAAAGGCCCGGAGATTGGCAAACTTCTGCCAGTAGTCTCCCGGCATTTTGTCCAAAAGCGATTTCTTGCCGTGCACCACTTCATCATGACTTAAAGGCAAGACGAAGTTTTCGCTGAACGCGTACATGAAAGAAAACGTTACCAAGTTGTGGTGATGCTTGCGGTGGATAGGATCCAGAGCCACATACTTAAGCATGTCGTTCATCCAGCCCATGTTCCATTTGTAATTGAAGCCCAGGCCGCCCACGTGGGTCGGTTTCGTCACCAGAGGCCAGGATGTTGACTCTTCCGCCATCATCAAAACCTGGGGATGTTCTTCGAACAGCACTTCGTTGAGCTTGCGCAAAAAGGCAATGCTCTCCAAGTTTTCCCGGCCGCCGTAGGCATTAGGATTGTACTCCCCAGGCTCCCGCTCGTAGTCCAAATACAACATGGAAGCCACCGCATCCACCCGCAGGCCATCAATGTGGTACGTGTCCAGCCAGAAAAGAGCATTGGAGATGAGATAGCTTTGAACCTCCGTCTTGCCCAGGTCAAAGTTGGAAGTGCCCCATCCGCGATTGGCCCGACGATTAGGATCTGCATACTCAAAACAGGGCGTGCCATCGAACATGCGCAGGCCCGGGTCGTCCTTGCAGAAGTGTCCCGGGACCCAGTCCAAGATAATTCCTAGGCCATGTTGGTGAGCCTGATCCACAAAATACATAAAATCCTTGGGCTCACCATAACGACTGGTAGCTGCATAGTATCCGGTACCTTGGTAGCCCCAGGAGCCATCAAAGGGATGCTCATTCATGGGCATCAGTTCAATATGTGTATACCCCATGTCTTTCACATAGGGGACCAGTTCCTCTGCCATCTGGCGATAGGAATAGTATGCGTCTTCTTCGTTGCTGGTGCGCCGCCATGAACCAAAGTGCACTTCGTAGATATTCATGGGTTCTTCATAGGAGTTACGCAGACGCCGTTCCTCCATATAGTCCGCGTCCTGCCATTCATAACCCTGCAGATCATAGACGCGGGACGCGGTATTGGGTTTCATCTCTGCATAAAAGCCAAATGGATCGGCTTTGAGTTGGCGGTGTCCTACCGGAGTGATGATCTCGTACTTGTACGCAGTACCCTGGTCCAGTCCGGGTATGAACGCACTCCACAGCCCCGAATCCGGCAGCCGTTCCATGGTGTGCTGCCGACCGTCCCAGTGGTTGAAGTCACCCACAACAGCCACTCGTTGGGCCTTGGGAGCCCAGACGGTAAAGCGTACTCCTTGGACACCCTCTTCCTCAGTGAAGTGAGCGCCCATGAACTGAAAGGCACGGTAGTGCGTACCCTGGTGGAACAGATAGCGATCGAATTCACTGAGCGCTGATGAGGTCCATGCCGACATTATATCATCCTCCTTCTCGTGCCGTGGCGTCACTGCGCCACTGTTAAAATGTCTGCTGCTTCAGCCGCTACGGGTATTCGGCCCTATGCATAAGCCAAGGCGTTGGTGTTTGAAACCTCGTCTTACCATAGGTATTCCATTCGCAACGAAAAAAACCTTCCCAGCCCACCACACATGCCCACAGCGCAGAACGACCGCTGGCCGCGCTGTGGGTACGTGCAAGCTAGAAAGGTTAATTCCGCCCATACCATCCAATATTTGCTCAGCGGTAGAAGCTGTTTTTGTCGGCCAGCACCACGCAGGTGCGGCTGGGAATATACAGGACATCGTCATCGATCTCGCCCAACTTGTCGGTACCAGCTGTTTCGCCGTTAACCACCACCACCCAGTGGGCATAGGGCAGCGAAATAGCTTGGGACTCTTCATGGGCATTGTACGCCACAACAATGTCTTTCCAGGCATCATCATTGGCGTGGTTGTTGATGTGGAAGCCAACTACGTGTTCGTTTCCGGACAACAGGAATTCGAGATGACGCCGGATCAGTTCTGTACGTGCCATGCGCAGAGCCGGGTGGCTGCGGCGCAGGGCAATCAAACCGCGATAATAATCAAAGACCTCTTGGTAGCGGGGTTTGCGAGCCCAATCGATCCGGTTCACAGCATCGGACGATTGAAAACTGTTGTGGTCACCGTTCTTGGTCCGGAGAAACTCCATACCACCATGGAGGAATGGAATTCCTTGGCCTGTGAGGAGAATGGCACCGGCTAGCTTCTGCATCTTAATCCGCTCTTTTTCGCTTTCGTGGGGCACCGAAGCCGTCAGCTTGTCCCATAGGGTTAGATTGTCGTGGGCTTCGCAATAGTTGATGCTCTGGGTTGGTTCCACAGCCCAGGGCTCATCCACATAAAAGACCCGACTGTACTTGATGTCCGGGTGTTTGGTGGCACCAATCACACCGAATTTCACACTTTCGTCCATTCCCACCCCACCGCTGACGAAGCCCCGCTGGCGATCGTGGAACACATGCCCTTTGATACCATCGCGCAGATCATCATTGAAGACACCGATGCCGGGCATCTGGGGCGTATTGCCTTTAATGGCCTTCTGGGCATCGGGCAGCGGGGACCAACCGCCGGTCCAGCCTTCCCCGTAAACCATAATCGATGGATCCACGGCATCTAGCGCCTGCCGAATGCAGTTCATGGTCTCCAGATCATGCAGACCCATCAGATCGAAACGAAAGCCGTCGATCTTGTACTCCTGAGCCCAGTGCAGCACGGAATCCACAATGTAGCGGCGCACCATGGATCGTTCGCTGGCCAGTTCGTTGCCGCAGCCAGAACCGTCTGCAAACTCCCCGAAGGGATCCTGCCGGTAATAATACCCGGGCACAGCATTGTTCAGATGCGATGCCTCATAGAGGAAGGTGTGGTTGTACACCACGTCCATCACAACACGAATCCCGGCTTCGTGCAGCTTCTGCACCATGGTTTTGAACTCCGCAATGCGCACTTCGCCTTTTTTGGGGTCCGTTGCGTAAGAGCCTTCCGGTACACTGTGGTTCTGGGGATCGTAGCCCCAGTTGTACTGGGGTTTTTCTGGCTTTGATTCGTCCACCGTATAGTAATCAAAGGCAGGCATCAACTGCAGATGGGTAATTCCCAGTTCCAGCAGATGGTCAAGACCGGTGGCCGTGTCCTTGGGGCCTTTGGTTCCCGGCTCCACCAGCCCCAGGAACTTACCTTTGTGCTTGATTCCCGAGTTTTTGTGGATCGAAAAATCACGCACATGCATTTCGTAGATGACAGCATCGGCAGCATGTTCCAAAACCGGCCTGGTTGTGGCCTCCCAGCCCTCGGGATTGGTGCGCTCCATGTCCACCACCATGGCCCGCTCGCCGTTAAGGCCCACAGCTTGCGCGTAGGGATCCACGGCCTCCTTGGTGATCTCGTCCACTGTGACGCGATATACATAGTACGTTCCGTGCCAATCGCCGGACAGGGTTACACTCCAGGTTCCCTGCTGGCCCGCTTCCATAGTGTGGATGGTTTCCTTACCGCCGTCTCCCTTTTTATACAGGGCCAGTTCCACATCACTGGCGGTGGGGGCCCACAGTCGGAAGGTCGTGCTTTCTTGACCATAAATGGCTCCCAGAGGACCTTCATAATGATATTTAGCAGCGAAGGAATCGCTGTTGAACTTACTGTAACGATGCTCCACGAAACAATCACCTCGTTGTGAATTTTCTACTGTTTTCTCGGTAGCGCTCCTGAATCCTGCGGGAGAAGCTGTAAGTTTCTGTTAACAGATTGCGAATGACACCGCCCAAAGCCTTTTAAAAGCGGACATTCCCAGCTCACACCTGCCCTGGACGCGGTCCACCCCGCCGCTGACTGCCGACGGGGTGGGGAATAATCGCTGCAACTGGACTCAGGTTAGATCAGCGCACTGTACGGGTAGCCGTGCGCTGCGGGAGAACGGAAATGTTGCCGTTACTGGTACGGATGGAGATGAATGGATCACCACGACCCACAACCAGCTGATTGCGGCTGGAGCCGGACTGTTCCGCCAGCTCAATGTTGATACGGCCATTACTGGTCTGCATATCAAAGACGCCTCGCATCCGGGTGGGAAAGAACAGATCCACATTACCGTTGGAGGTGTGGAAACTAAAATTACGCCCCCGCGATATGGTCACATTCCCTGTGATCCGGCCATTGCTGGTGCGCACCCGGCTATCCCCTTCGAGAACCACAGTTCCCAGCTCCACGGCACCATTGCTGGTGCGCAGGTCGAGAATGCCAGAGCCTTCCATAATCTCAATCCGGCCATTGCTGGTCTCCAAATGCAGCATGCCTAAGAACTCCTCCACCTTCACCGAGCCATTGCTAGTGACAGCGTGGAACTCATGGATATCCTTTGGTGAGGCATAGACGGTGATACTTACACCGGAAGATGTGACTCCCTGGGGCCGGGCGTGCTCTTCAATGTTAATATTCACCACGTTGCCTACGACCTGTTCCTGTACTTGAATGCCTCGCATGTACGTCTCCATAGACGGACGATTAAAGCCCGTAACCTGGCGGTCAATGACAATATAAGGAGCTCGATTGTCCGGCAGGGTTTTCCAAGCGACGCTGCCGTTGTAGGTCTGGATCGAAAATTCGCGGATGTTGCCTCGGTAATCCAGGCGTTCGGTCTGCCGAATCGTGTCCGAAGGAATACAACCACTAAGTAACACTAAGAACACAAGCAGACCGATCCATGCAGCCATTCTGCGCATGACCATCACTCCCATTTCAGCAATTTGCATTTCTTTAACCCTTTTTTGTATTCCACAATCAGGCCCAAAAACCCTTCTCACTTCCGAGGGATCCAAGCAAAACCAACAGCAAAACGCCCGGTCCTTGAAAGGACCGGGCGCCGCCGAACAAAGTTAGGTCTAAACTCAGCTCATTTCAGCAATATATTGGTTCACAATGGTTTCGAGCCATTCTTGACGGCCAGATTCGTTAACGATGGGTTTATCCATGGCCAACGCATACTCTTCGAGTTCCTTGAAGCCCACCGTACCCTCGGTGATCTTGCGGCCAATGCCATCTTGGTAGCTGCTGTAGCGCTTGGAAATAAAGCTCTCCAGATCACCATCACTGAGCAGCGCATAGGCCGCCTTCAGACCCTTGGCAAAGGCATCCATACCGGCTACATGGGCATAGAACATATCTTCCGGTGTGAATGAAGCACGGCGCACTTTCGCATCGAAGTTCAAACCGCCGGTACCCAAGCCCCCGGCCTTCAGAATCTCATACATGGCCAAGGTTGTGGTATAGAGGTTGGTGGGGAACTGGTCCGTATCCCAACCGAGAAGCTCGTCGCCTTGGTTGGCGTCTACGCTGCCCAGCATGTTATTGACTCGGGCCAAATGCAGTTCATGCTGGAATGTGTGACCGGCCAAGGTGGCATGGTTGGCCTCGATATTGATCTTGAAATCTTTGTCCAGATCATAGGTCTTCAAGAATCCGAGCACTGTGGCTACGTCGAAATCGTATTGATGTTTGGTTGGTTCCTTAGGCTTTGGTTCAATGAGGAACTGACCATCAAAACCAATCTCCTTGGCATAATCTACGGCCATATGCAGGAACTTGGCCAAGTGATCCAGTTCGGTCTTCATGTCGGTGTTGAGAAGGGTGTCGTAGCCTTCACGGCCACCCCAGAACACGTAGTTCGCTCCGCCTAATTCCTTGGTCACTTCCAATGCCTTCTTGACCTGGGCTGCTCCGTAGGCAAATACGTCCGCATTGCAGCTGGTGGCAGCTCCGTGCAGAAAGCGGGGATGGTTGAACATATTGGCCGTACCCCAGAGAAGCTTCACATCGCCGCCCTGCATATGCTCTTTCATCATGCCGGCAATGACGTCCAGATTCTTGTTCGTCTCTGCCAGATTTTCACCTTCTGGTGCGACGTCACGGTCGTGAAAACAGAAAAATGGCACACCCAACTTGTACAGCATCTCGAAATTAGCCTCGACGCGCGCTTTCGCCACATCCATGGGATCGGATAGTTCATGCCAGGGCCGTTCCATCGTGCCCGAACCGAAGGGATCGACCCCTTCGCCCGTGAAGGTGTGCCAATACGCCACACTGAAGCGCAGATGCTCCTTCATGGTCTGGCCGCCCACCACTTCGTCGGGGTTGTAGTAACGGAAGGCCAGGGGGTTCTTGGACTTGGGCCCTTCGTACGCGATCTTAGAGACACCAGGGAAATGTTCAGCCATTCAGTCCACTCCTTTTCATATTCTGTCTTTGTGAAACTTTACCGGTTAAATTAACTCTATCTAAACGGATTCCACACTGGAATGCAAACTCCTCTTCAACACCGAATCTTTTTTCAAACGCCCTCAGCCTGTAAGGCACGGCCGCAGAATGCCCGCGCTCGTCTTCACGTGACGGCCACCGCGTCTTCGCCCAACTCCCGTGTGAGCAGGACCGGAGCGTGTTCAGTAAACACCAGAGCCCCCAAGCCATGCAGTGTGGCCTGGTCACCCATCTGCGAGAACTCAAGCTGCACCGTTTCTCGCACAGCAGGCAGTGCTTGGGAAGCAAAAGCCTCCGCTAAGGCGGGAAAGATCCAGGGAGCAAAACGCGCCATACTGCCTCCGATCACTAAGAGCTCAGGGGCAATGGCATTGACAATGACCGCAGCCCCAATGCCCAGCCAATGCCCTACATCCTCGAAGACAGGCTGCAGCTTGGCCAGTTCCAAAGGAGCAATGGCGGCCAAAGCATCCACACCGGTAAGATCCGGCTGCACCCGACGGGCTTTGCGCAGCAGTGCCGTCTCGCTGGCCAGTGTTTCCCAGCAGCCCCGTCCACCGCAGTGACAGCTGCGTCCGTCGGGTTTGAGCGGTACATGGCCGAACTCGCCAGCACTGCCGCTGGTTCCACGGTAGAGATGTCCTGCCAGAAGAATTCCGCAGCCAATCCCTTCTTTGACAGATACATAGGCAAGATTGTCCAACTGGGGATACTGCCATTCCCGTTCGCCGATGGCACCGGCTTTGGCTTCATTTTCCACTAGAACAGGGCAACCGAAGGCCGCTGCAAATGGCTCAGCCAAGACGGCCCGTTTCCAGCCCAAGTTGGGAGCAAAGGTCAGCACACCTTCTTGGGAGATCTGGCCCGGAGCGCCGATGCCAATCCCCAAGAGCTGCTCTCTACTGACACCCGCTGCCGCCAGCATATCTTTGGCCGCAGCCACGGCCCGGGGCAGCACCTGGGCTGGGCCCTGACCTGGTTGGATCGGCAGGCTTCTGCTGCCAACCACCGTCCGGCAGAGATTAAAAAGCAGCAGACGCACCTGCCCCACCTCAAGCTCTACGCCAAGAATGTACGCCTTGCGGGGGTTCACAGCTATATGCACGGGCTTGCGTCCGCCTGTGGAATCGCCCTTGCTGGTCTCAAGCACAAAACCGGCATCCAACAGCGACTTGACATGGTTCGTGATCGTAGCAGCACTGTAGCGTGTATTGGCGGCCAAATCTTTGCGGGAGATGGGGCCGTACTGATCAATGAGCCGGAAGATGGACCAAGCATTCATATCGCGAATAAATCCCGAGTTCCCCACCGGTACCCTCTTGAACATATGCACCCACCCGTCCTTCCTTTACACCTTAAACGAAGCCGACCAGAGGCCTGTTAACAGCACAGTATTCTCCGCAGAACTGAGCAATCCCTGCCTGCAGCCGCCCATTATCGCCCCAGGAATAGCCTTGAGGCCGTCGTTGCAACCATGGATCCAAAATTCTGGGCAGGCCTGGGCACGCGTCACCAAAACTTACGGCAGGCGGGCCGTGAAGTCCACACCGTAACGGGAAACATCGGGAAACGAGAACACACGGGTATGATCCCGTTCCGAAGCTGGTGACGCAGTGGTGAATGTGACAAAGATTAGATCCTCGAACTCAGCCTCTTCGTAGGTTTCATCCGGAGGAATATAGTAGGACACGTACTCGCCTCCGGCATCCATGCCGTGGTCCACAATAAACCCGACAACCGCCAAGGCTTCTTCCGTTCGTTCCATGCGGCGAGCTTCGGCCACATCGATGGTGATCTTTGCACCAAAGGGAGCTTCGCTGCGGAACGATTCAAAATAGATATATGCCCGCTCTTCCCCAGCAAAATCTTCAGCGTACATGTCATACATCTCTTCACTGATAATCCCCGCTAGTGTTCGTTCATCGGTCAGTACTTCAATGGCAAAGGACGCCACATTCCCTTCGCCATCCATGGTCGTCTGCATCAAGATGTCTGCACAGCCCGCAGCGAAAACCGCAACAGCCACCAGGAGAAGCAAAAGCATCTGCCGTCGCATGAAATGCCCCCTTGAAGTTTCTTGTCCATAAAACCTCTGCACCCTGTTATTTCCATCTTAGACCGTTCGTCAGCAGAATTCCTCCCTCTGTTGCAGATTTGTCGGCCGCCCATGGCTCATTCGCATAGACAAGCGCTGCCCACTGGATGAAGAGCGGCCTTTGCACCCGGGAATGAATGTGTAAACACCGCCGTATTCGAGAAGGTCTTCTCCGAAAACAGCGGTGCCTTTTGTCCGAACTGCACAGTCTGTCTGTGCGGCTACATCTGCGGGAACGATGTATCCCCGCTCAAATAGCTCTTAGAATCTTTGATCGGATCTTTCCAGGCAATACCATCCCGCTGCAGCATCATGCCCACAGAAATCCGCGCCGATTCGAAGATAGTGGGTAGACCTGAGCCTGGGTGCGTACCGCCGCCCACCAAGTAGCAGTTATCGAACTGCTCGAAGCGGTTGTGCGGGCGGAAATACAGCATCTGGCCGATATTATGGGCCAAGTTGAATGTTGCACCCCGATAGCAGTTCACATTGTCCCGCCAGTGGGTTGGGTTGAGCATCCGCTCGGCCACTATGTGTTTGCGCAGATCCTTCATACCGCCCCGCTTTTCCATCAGATCTAAGACACGTTCCCGAAAGGCTGCCTGCGCCGCTTCCCAATCTACCGCACCGCTGGTATTGGCCACCGGTGAGAGCACGTAGACTGCAGAATGGCCTTCCGGGGCTAGGCTGGGATCGGTAATCGAAGCATTCTGCACATAAACACTGGGGTCTTCGCTGAGACGACCCCGTACGGAAATATCTTCTACGTTGCCGCGGTAATCCCGGGCAAACAAAATACTGTGGTGGGGAACGTCATAGAGTGTATCTAAGCCCAAATACAGCATGAAGGTGGAGCAGGAATACTTTTTCTGGGCTAGTTTTTGATCGGTGTACTTCGGTCGATCCCCTTCGTCCACCAGGTTCTGCATGGCGTAGCCAAAGTCCGGATTGAGAATGACATCGTCGGCCTGGACCTCTTCCCCCGACTCCAAGATCAGGCCCACGGCCTTATGTTGTTGGACGTTGACCTTCTTCACAGGCGTGTTCAGGTGAATGCGCCCGCCCTGCTCTTCCACCACGGCGGCCATAGCCTTCGTGATTCGGTTCAGGCCGCCCATAACGTGCCAAATACCCGCTGCATGCTCAATGTATGAAATAATGCTGAAACCACCGGGGCACTGCCAGGGAGACATCCCCAAATACTTAGCCTGGAACGTGAAGGCAATCTGCAAATTGGGATCCTTGAAATATGCGGCCAACCGCTGAATAAGGCTCACGTGGGGGTCCAATACGGGAATGGCCCGCAGAAAATTGCTGGAAAAGAAGTCCGTGACCCGGTCATAAGGTTCCTGCAGACATGCCAGAAGCTTGTTGTATTTAACGCCTTCCCGCTGCAGGAATCGGTCATAGCCTTGGGCATTGCCGGGGAACAGTTCATCCAGCTGCGCCTTCATGGCCGCCCGATCCCGGGTAGGAAAAAAGGTAGTTTCCCCATCGTTGAAGACCAAGCGGTACAGCGGATCAATATCCACCAGTTCCAGATAATCTTCCAGCCGACGGCCGGTCATGGCGAACATCTCTTCGAGAATAAATGGCATCATTAAGAATGTAGGCCCCAGATCAAAGGTATACTTACCGCCAACGGTGAACGACGATGTGCGTCCCCCAACATACGATTCCTTTTCATATACATCCACTTCATAACCTTGATGGCTTAAGAGCATCGCCGCCGTTAGTCCTCCGGGGCCAGCTCCTACCACCGCCACGCGTTTTCCTGGCACGAAACACCCACCTCTCTAGTATGTGCATTTCCTTTTACAATCATTCTCATTGCTAATAACGTTTTCCTTCCTTTTGGTCCTAATTTTGTGCCAGAAAGCGACCCGTCCCCCATGGAACGGGTCGCTTTTGGCGAGTTCGATGGTTCCAAACATTGCGTGTGGATCTCTATTCCTTGGTGTAGGGCTTGCCAATGTTCTTTGGCGGTGTGGCCCGCCCGATAAATCCGGCCAGCGCCACCATGGTCAGGATATAGGGCAGCATGGCTACGAACTGTGAAGGAATGCCCACTTCCTGCAGACGCATCTGCAGAGCGTCGGCATAACCAAAGAACAGCGACGCACCCATGGCACCAATGGGATTCCATTTGCCAAAGATCATGGCAGCCAGGGCAATAAATCCACGGCCCGCTGTCATACCGTCGCCAAAGCGAGATAGATGGGCCGTGGACAGATACGCTCCCCCAAGGCCGGCTAGGATTCCACTGATAATCACTGCAGAATAGCGCATCTTAAAGACATTGACGCCCACAGTATCTGCAGCCTTGGGATGTTCTCCCACCGCCCGCAGGCGTAGCCCCCAAACAGTCTTGAAAATAACAAAATGTCCCAAAAAGACCAAAGCAATGGCAATGTAAACCATGGCATTTTGCCGGCCCAGCACAGGTCCGAGCCATGGAATGCTGACTAGACCAGGTATGGTGATGGTGGGAATGCGGTTCACCGCCGGCGATGTACCAGACACATTGAAGAATAGCCGCAGCAGGAATACGGTAAGACCGCCGGCGAAAATGTTGATGGCGGTGCCGCTCACCACTTGGTTGGCCTGGTAGCGGATACAGACTACAGCATGAATGGCTGCCATCAAGCCGCCGGCTATCATGGCACCCAAGAGGCCGACCCACGGATTACCGACGTAGTACGTCACCAGCATGGCGGAAAAGGCTCCTGTCAGCATCATGCCTTCGAGGGCAATGTTGATCACGCCGGCCCGTTCGGAAAAGGTGCCGCCCAGAGAGGCGAACATCAATGGCGTTGCCATACGCAGAGCTGCTGCCAAAACCGTAGTGTTAAAGAGGAACGAAAGGACATCCCACATTAGGCAGCCCTCCTTCTACGCCGCAGAATGCCGCGAATTAACTGGTCAGCGGCCACGAAGAAAATGATCAACGCCTGAATGATAACAATCAATTCCCTGGGCACATCGGTCATGCGGTCCATGGCAGCGCCACCGGCATTGAGGGCACCAAAGAGCAGTGCTGCCAGAAGAACGCCGAAGGGATGGTTGCGGCCCAGTAGGGCCACGGCAATTCCCATAAAGCCCAAATCAGGCGAAAACCGCTGGATGAATCGGGTGTGCAGCCCCAAAACCTGCTCAGCTCCGGCCAATCCAGCTAGGCTGCCGCTGATCATCATGGCGAAGATAATGTTCTTGGGAACGTTGATCCCACCATACTGCGCGCCATCTGGATTCAAGCCTACAGCCCGAATTTCGTAGCCTAATTTGGTCCGGAACAAGATAAAATAGACCACGATGGCGGCAATGACCGCGATGAAGATGGCAGTGGTCACGCGACTAGGCGGCATCAAACGCGCTAACCGGGCTGTCTCCAGGACTCGATCTGTCTCCGGGCCCGCTCGCCCTCCGTGCAGAGGACCGATGACCAAGAAGTCCGTCAGATAATAGGCTACGAAGTTCAGCATAATCGTGTTAATAACTTCGTGAACACCCAGTTTGGCCTTGAGAATTCCTGGAATGGACGCCCAGAAGCCGGCCAGAAGCATGGCCGCTACCATTGCAAAAGGTATGTGGATGAAGCGGGGCAAACCAGCAAAGGTCAACCCTACCCAAACCGCAGCCAGACCTCCCATATACAGCTGACCTTCAGCGCCAATGTTAAACAAACCGCAGCGAAAGGCGAAGGCCACAGCCAAACCCGTGAACACCAAAGGCGTGGCCCGCTGCAGCGTTAAGGCAAAGGCATCCCAACTCCCTAGGGATTGCTGGAACAATACACTATAGGCTTCGATGGGGCTGGAACCCGTCATGAGAATAAAGATGGAACCTACCAAAAGGGCCAGAACCACAGAAAGGAGCGGCGCCAGAATACCTGCATAGTCAAAGCCCTTAAGATTCAACTTCATCCGGAATGCCCCCTTCCTCTGCTTCGGAGTAATCCTCCGGTTGGCCTCCGAGCATCAAAAAGCCCAGTTTCTTCTCGGTGGCGTCGGCAGCGTCCATGGTGGTGACAATTTTTCCATTGTACATGACTGCAATGCGGTCACTCAGTGACAAGATTTCATCGAGTTCGGCCGAGACCAGCAGCACACCAGCCCCCTGATCCCGCTGGGCTATGATCTGCTGATGGATGAACTCAATGGCCCCGATGTCGACGCCGCGGGTAGGCTGGGCGCAGATCAGGAACGAAGGAGTCCTGGTAAACTCCCTGGCCACCACGACCTTTTGTTGATTCCCCCCGGACAGTGAGGCGGCTTTGTAGTTCGGCTCCGGAGGCCGCACGTCGTAGGACTCTACCAGTTTGATGGCATTGTCCTGAATGGCTCGATCATTGCGGAGAACTTTGTAGCGGACGTAAGGCTCCTCACCGTGGAATCCCAGAATGAGGTTGTCGGCTACGGAATAATCGAGAATCAGTCCCCGGCGATGACGATCTTCTGGAACATAGCCCAGCCCGGAGCGTTTCCGCTGCAGCGGAGTACGATGCGAGATATCGCTGCCATTGAGCTGCAGTTTACCGCGATGGATGGACATCAGGCCGGCGATAGCTTCCACCAGCTGGCTTTGGCCATTCCCCTCAACGCCAGCGATGCCCAGAACCTCGCCGCTGCGAACCTCCAAGTCAATGCCGCGCACGCGCTCACTGCCCCGTTCATCCTTGATGGACAAATCCTTGGCAGCGAACACCACATCCTTGGGCTCAGCAGGAGTTTTCTCCACCTGCAGCAATACGTCGCGACCTACCATCATTTCGGCCAGATCCCGTTCATCCGTATCCTTGGTGGCCTTGGTGCCGACTTTTTTGCCGCGCCGCAGGACGGTCACGTTGTCCGAGACGGCGAGAACTTCCTTAATCTTGTGGGTTATGAAAATAATGCTGGTCCCTTGGGCTTTAAGGTTGTTCATCACTTCAATAAGATCTTCCACTTCCTGGGGTGTTAGGACTGCGCTGGGCTCGTCGAGAATCAATAGCTCAGCCCCGCGATACAGAGCCTTGAGGATTTCCACCCGCTGCTGCTGCCCAACGGAAATATCTTGAATTTTTGCGTGCGGATCCACCTGTAGCCCGTACTCCTTGGACAAGCGCTGCACTTCCGCCACGGCCTTCTTATAGTCCACTTTGACACCTTGGCGAATCTCCGAACCGAGGATCACATTTTCCGCCACCGTCAATGGCTCCACCAGCATAAAATGCTGAAACACCATGCCAATATGCAAGTTGATGGCGTCCCGCGGCTCTTCGATCTTGGTCCGTTGGCCCCGGACAAATATCTCGCCTTCATCGGCATGGTACAATCCATAAAGTACATTCATCAATGTAGATTTGCCAGAACCATTTTCCCCCACTAGCGCATGGATTTCGCCATCGATCACGTCCAGGGATATTTGGTCATTGGCCACTACACCGGGGAAGCGTTTCGTTATATGCTTCATCTGCAGAATATGCTTCACCGCTGTAACCTCCTAGCGTTGAAAAAGAGGGAGGAGCGGCGCCCTCTCCCTCTTCCTTGCAGCGTTTTGTAGGCAAAGCAGGCAGTGCTTTACACTGCCTGCTTTGATCCGTTGTTATATAGGTTTTACCGGTCGCGAACTTCCAGTTCACCAGCGGCAATCTTGGTGCGGGCTTCATCCACGGCTGCCAAGACTTCATCGGGAATCATGTCACGGGTGTAGCGCATCTCGGACAGACCAACACCGTCGTTGGCAATACCGAAGGTGTGGATACCAGGTTCAAAACGGCCTTCGACCATTTCGCTGATCAGTTCATATACAGCCACGTCCACCTTCTTGAGCATACTGGTCAAGACAGTACCAGGGGCCAGGTGGTCTTGGTCGGAGTCTACGCCGATGGCGAAGAATCCACCCTCTTCTGCTGCCTCAATCACACCATTACCGGTTCCACCGGAAGCGTGATAGATCACGTCAGCGCCGCGCTCGTTCTGGCTGATGGCCAGCTCTTTGCCGCGACCTGGATCGCCAAAGCTGCCAGCATAGTTGATCAGTACGTTCACATCAGGTTCGGCCCATGCCACACCCTGCTCAAACCCGACCTGGAACCGGGTAATTACAGGAGATTCGATACCGCCAACAAAACCAACGGTGCCGGTCTCGCTCATCATGGCAGCCAAAATCCCGACTAAGAAGGAACCTTCGTGCTCAGCAAAGAGCAGGTTGGCCACATTCGGGTTGTCAACCACAGCATCGATGATGGCAAAGTTTGTGTTAACGTAGTCTTCCGAAACGACTTCCAGAGCGGATTCCTGCTGGAAGCCCACGGCAATGACCAGATTGTAGCCAGCTTGGGCATAGGCACGCAAATGCTCTTCCATCTCAGCTACGTCTGTAGGCTCCACGAAGCTGAAATCAATTCCAAAATCGGCCACAGCTTCTTCCAAACCGCGATACGCTGCGTCGTTAAATGATTGATCACCCAGGCCACCGGTGGAGAATACAATACCGACGGACACATCCGAAGCCAGGGCTGGCACGCCCAGCAGGGCCACCAACATCATTGCAGCGACTAGAACAACACTCAGTTTCTTACTCATGGAACAGCCTCCTTTTAAGTTTTGTTGTGCAAAGTACTCATTCGAGGAATTCTCGGGAAATCCTCCCCAGATTCACTGCCTTCGCAGTGAGTTTTTCATTGCTTTTAACAAATGCCTTGGGGCGTCGAGTCTTTTGGCACAGGTTCAAGTAACTCAACCCCTGGCAGCGGCAGAGCATCCCGAATACTTTCCCGCTTAACGCCGACGACGCAGCAGCAGCCAAAGAACGATGATGACCAGTACTGCCCAAGGCAGGATGGCACTGAGGAACAGCAGCATGCCCTGGAGACTATCCACCAGCACCTGAACCATATCCTGCAGTAGCAGATCCCATGCCACTCCCGCCCACTGCGGTGTCACAGGTTCCGTCACTGTCACCGTAATGGATGCAAAATCGGTACGGGATTCCAGGAACTGAATCCGACCCTGCATACTTTCAATTTCCACACGAATGCGCTCCAATTCCCGTTCAACGGCGAGCACTTCGTCCACGCTCTGGGCATCACCCAGAAGTTCCAAATATCGCTGTTCCTGCTGCTGTTTGTTCCGCAATCTAGCCGTGATGTCCACGTATTCTTGGGTCACATCCTGGCCTTGCATGCTTTGCTCCTTGACCTCACCTACAGCGGCCAAGGCAGCTAAAGACTCGTCAAACCGCTCCACCGGTACTCGCACCTGCAGACGCAGATATGGCCTGGAGTCCGCAGTCCAACGGCGGCTCTCCATGACCTGCCCGTCCATGGCAGTTACTACGGTCTGCAGTTGGGCAGCAGCCGTTTCCACAGCAGCCGTCTCCAATTGCAGCTGCGCGCTGTACATGATGCGCTGTTCCTGCCCATTGGCCGTCCCGGTGAAGCTGCGCATAAGATTCGGACCCGCATCCATCAACGATGCCCGTTCCTGCAGGACATACGTGTGCGGCCCGGCCAGATAGTGCATCTGCCCTGGAACGATCAGCAGTGCTGCCGCTGCCCCAAAGAAAAGCAGCAAAATGATCAACCCGGCCACCCAATTCTTCACCGGCCGTGTTTCCTGCCAGAAGCTGTGTCCCCTGCCATGATCCTGTGTTCCCTGTGGCTCCATTCCTACATCCTCCTCCGCATTGTTTTTAAGATGATTCGTCGGCTGCCGCCCGGGCGCTGGCCGTCACCGTCACCCGCCTGTGCCTTTGCCGCTTCCCACAGCCAACGTAGAGATTGCAAAAACCCCCTTGCCAAACTTCATGATGGATGCTATACTATGATTGAAAAAGATAATCACTATCAATTAAGTTGATGCCAACAGATTATGTGCTGCGGAGAAGTGGCCTTGTAGGCCCGTGACGGTCAGTCTGGCGTTATCCGCAGATCGCAGCATTTTGAAGCTATGGTCGTCGCAGATGAATATACCCATTTCAAGGAGTGTATTGATGAAAGTATTGGTACTGTTTTACTCCACCTATGGACACATTTACCAGATGGCGGAAGCCGTGGCTGAAGGTGCCCGGCGCGTCGATGGGGTGGAGGTTGTTCTACGGAGAGCCCCTGAGACTCTCTCGGCGGACATTTTAGCCAAACAAGGAGCGGTGGACGCACAGAAAGCCTTTGCGCACATCCCGGAGGCAACGGTAGCAGAGTTAAAAGACTATGATGCCATCATCTTTGGCACGCCCACCCGCTACGGGAAAATGATCGGCCAAATGAGCCAGTTCCTGGATGCCACGGGCTCGCTGTGGAGCAGCGGAGCTTTAGTGGGCAAAGTAGCCAGCGTCTTTACGAGTACCGCCACTCAGCACGGCGGTCAGGAATCAACAATTTTGGGATTCCACATATCCCTGCTGCATCACGGCATGGTCATTGTGGGACTTCCCTATTCCTTCGCCGGACAGACTCGCTTAGATGAAATCACCGGCGGCTCGCCCTACGGTGCCAGTACTATTGCCGGCGGCGATGGCCAGCGCCAGCCTTCCGAAAATGAGCTGGAAGCAGCTCGCTTCCAGGGTGAGCACACCGCCAAGATCGCCAAAAAACTGGCGTCCTAATCAGCATACAACTTGCATCCCATATAGAACCTCCCTCCCAGTGAAGAGAGACTGCCCCTCCCAGCAGTCTCTCTTCCTCGTCTGGCCGGAGTCTAAAGGGGTTCTGTCACGGCTTCCTGTTGCTGTCGCGTAAGGTTTTTCATCCATTTGAAACGGTTGACCTTCACCACGGCTACGAAACATTTTAAGATCTGGTCAGACTTCAAGCAGGCAAATACCACAACCGGTGGTGCTTCCAACACGAAAGCGGCCACCAGCGCCGATGGAATGACCAACAGCCAGATGAACAGAAGATCATTGACCAATACAAAGTGAATGGAGCCCCCAGCCCTGACAATGCCTGTCAGCGCTGACATCTGGTAAGATGTACCCACGATGGTGACGGCCAAGACCGTCATGAACTGCTGGGCCAAATGCAGTGTCTCATCGGACACGTTGTACAACAGCAGCACGTAGTCCTTCACAATGAACAGCAGAACTCCGGATATGACACCAATGACGAGGAAGAGGATCTGCAGTTTGATGGCATACTCCTTAACCTTGGCGAAGTCCCCCGAGCCGACAGTGTGCCCGATAATGACCGCCGAAGCCCCGGCAGTACCAAACATCGCTACGCCAATCATGGAAAACACCACGTTGGCCATGCTGACGGAGGCCAGGGCCTCGGCGCCCAAACGGCCCACAATGGCGCCCTGAACAGCAATATTGATCCCCCAAAGAATATCTCCGAGAATGACAGGAAATCCATAACGGAAAAAGTCGAGGATCAACTCACGGCTGGCTCGGAAAGCGTCAGTCAACCGCCACTGCAGTCGGTGTTCAATGAAACGCACATAGAACCAGATGATCGGAGTTTCCAGGATCCGGGCGGTAAGGGTGGCGATGGCTGCTCCCTGGATGCCCAGAGCTGGCGCTCCCAAGTTGCCGAAAATAAGTATCCAGTTCAGGGTTACGTTGACGAAGAAGGTAATGACCGAGATCACGAGACCGATCTTCACCCGCTCCACGCAACGCATGGCCGCAATGAAGACCTGCGTAACCGAAAAGAATAAAAAACTAAAGCGCGTAATGGCAAAGTAGCGCATGCCCTCTTGGATAACAGCAGCTTCATTGGTGAACAGGCGCAGAATAGCCTCTGGTGCCACCAGGGCTGCGACAACAAACAGGGCCCCGGCCGTGACACTGAAGCGCAGCGCAATGCCGATAATCGCTGCGGTACTGGCCCGATCCTGCCGTCCCCAATACTGGGACGCCAAGATGATCATGGCAGCCCCCAAGCCTACAATCAACATATGGAGAACATGCTGCACTTGGTTGGCAACAAAAACACCCGAAAGGGCCAACTCGCCTAAGGATCCCACCATGAGGTTGTCCGCCAAACTGACCGAGAATGTAATAACACTCTGCAGAGCCATGGGCGCTGCCAAGATAAAGACCCGGCGGTAGAGGCTCATGGGTACGTCTTGAACTGCGTTCACGATGTGGTTCCTTCTTTCTCGACGATTTTTTGTGCCAGTGGCTGGCGCCGCGCTCACTGCCATGGTTCGCCCTAGGGCAGCGGGTTCCCTGCTTACCCGGGCTCGAAGCTCGCCAATCGGCGCTGCGGTCGTGAGAAGCCAGCCTTCCTGCCCTTTTTGTGGCGTTGTTTTTCCCGTAGAAGAAGGAATTAAACATTTAAGCACGTAATAGATACACGAAATCCCCATGGAAAAAAGGAGAGGTTGTATGAGTAAAAAGCTGCGTATTGGTTTGATCGGTGCTGGAAACATTGCCCAGAGCGCACATATTCCGGCGTATTTGGCCCAAGATGATGTGGAGCTTGTGGCCGTCTGCGATCTGAAACATGAACGGGCTGTGGAGGTAGCTGAAAAGTATGGCATGAAGCATGTCTGCAAAGACATGGATGAATTGGTGGCACTCGCTGATGTAGATGCCGTCAGTGTCTGCACGTGGAATAACGCCCACGTAACCGCTGTATTGGCTGCAGCCAAGGCTGGAAAACACATCCTCTGTGAAAAGCCCATGTCGATGACAGTGGCCGAAGCAGAAACTATGAAAAAAGCCGTGGAGGAAGCGGGAGTCACTTTCATGATGGGTTTTGTCAACCGTTTTCGCGCCGACAGTCAAGTGATCTATGACTTGGCCCAGGAAGGACGTTTCGGAGACATCTACTACGCCAAAGCCGGTTGGCTGCGGCGGCGAGGAACCCCGTTGGGCTGGTTTACCGACTTGAGTAAATCCGGTGGTGGTCCCGTTATTGATATCGGCGTGCATGTCATTGACCTTACCTGGCACTTTATGGGTAAGCCGAAGCCGGTAGCCGTCAGCGCCGCCGTCCACCACGAGATCGGTGACTACAAGACCAAAGGCGTATCCCGCTGGGAAGCACTGGACACGGATAACCTGGTCTTCGAAACGGAAGACAGCGCTGCCGGGTTTGTTCGGTTCGAAAATGGTGCCACCATGGCTTTTGAGGTGAGCTGGGCAATCAATGGCGAGGACACGGGAGTTTATTCCAAAATATTCGGCACCAAAGCCGGCGCCAGCTTGGATCCCCTGACCATTTACGGCGAGGAAGGCGGCTACTTGGCGGATGCAAAGCCCAATCCCGGGAGAGCCAACAGCTTTGCTGCCGAAATTCGCCATTTTCTAGACTGTATTAAGGAAGGCAAGCAGCCTCTGTCCAGTGTGGACGACGGTGTGCAGATCCAGAAGATCCTGAACGGAATCTATCAGTCGGCCAAGGAAGGTCGCGAAATCCAAATCTAAGCAGCTTGAGAACAAGTCCGAGCCCGTGCCCGGACTTGTTTTTTGATGGACGCTGGTATCCGGAACGCCCATTCATGAAACTCACGGAAAAACCTTAGCTCTTGGCGGATCCAGCAGGAGTTGACAGTTGTTAATGGAATGTTATAAAAGAGGGGGTGGCTGTGTTGCTCTTGGAACGAATACTCGCGGAAGAAATTCGTCCCGCATTGGGATGCACCGAGCCAGCGGCCGTGGCTTTGGCCGCTGCTGAAGCCGCAGCGTTACTACCGAAGCGCCATGAACTTGAGCGCCTTGAGCTGGTTCTCAGCACCAACGTTTACAAAAACGGCATGTTCGTCGGTGTGCCGAACACCAACGGCCTGCAGGGTACGGCAGCGGCAGCGGCCTTAGGCGCCGCTGGCGGGGATCCTTCTTTGGATCTGGAAGTGCTGCGCAGCTGCACAAAAGCCCATCTGGTCCAAGCACGGACGTGGCTGGCGCAGGAGCGTGTCGTGACCCACTGTGAC
>PWMW01000407.1 GCA_003559095.1 Clostridiales bacterium
AAGTTCATAGATTTCCTGGTGGCAAAAGCGGAAGGGATCCACCTGTTCCCATCCCGAACACAGTCGTTAAGCCTTCCAGCGGTGATGGTACTGCTGCAGCTCGCAGTGGGAGAGTAACTCGTTGCCAGGAATACTTTCCACCCGCAGGACATTCCTGCGGGTTCTTTTTGCGCGCAGCTATGGGAATTAATTCCATATACCTGGTAGCTGGGAATACTTTCCTGTTCCAGAAGGCAACCCTCTGCAGAGAAACGTGCCACAAATGTTCAACTTTCGGCGTCAGTGTGCGAAGGCTATGGCAGAGATTGCGTGTTTCGGTTTAGCTATTGTTGATCAAGGGGGTTGCGGAATGGTGCTGACTGGCATTGATAGAATTGCAGCTGGGGACGACCCGTGTTTGATTGGCCGCCGCTTTGGTTTGGTATCCAATCCCACTGGTGTCACAGCCAAACTAGAGCCTTCATGGGAAGTCCTCATACGGAACAAGATTGGCCACCTGGGAGCGCTGTTTGGCCCTGAGCACGGTTGGGTGGGCAGCACACAGGACGAATTATCTGTGGAATCCATGAACCATCCAAGTCTTGGTGTGCCGGTCTACAGCCTCTATGGACACTGCCGCAAGCCTTCACCGCAAATGCTGGATGGCTTGGAGGCATTGGTCTTCGACATTCAGGATGTGGGTGTTCGGTTCTATACATACATATCCACCATGTATTATTGTATGGAGGCCTGCGCCGAACAGGGCATTCCTTTCGTGGTCTTGGATCGACCGAATCCTATCGGCGGCATTCGTGTGGAAGGCAATGTTTTGGATCGGCAGTACCACTCATTCCTTGGCATAACGTGGCTCCCTATTCGTCATGGCATGACGGTGGCGGAACTAGCCCGAATGTTCAATGATAATATCCAATGCTCGTTGGAAATTGTGAGCATGCAGGGATGGCAGCGCCACCAACTCTTTGACGAGACGGGTCTTCCCTGGGTGCTTCCTTCACCGAATCTCCCGACCCTTGAAACAGCTCTGGTGTATCCCGGAATGTGTTTCATTGAAGGAACCAATGTCAGTGAAGGGCGCGGTACTACCAAACCGTTTGAGATGATCGGTGCTCCATGGATCGATGGCCTGCAGCTGGCTGCAGATCTCAACAGCCTGGATCTCCCTGGAGTTCGCTTCCGCTCCTGCCAATTCGCTCCCACATATGGGAAGCATTTGGGTGCGGACTGCCAGGGGATTCAAGTCCATATTACCGATCGACACGCCTTGGAGCCCGTGGCCACAGGCATTCGGGTTGTGGCTGCTCTGCAGCGGACGTATCCTGAGCATCTGCAGTGGCGCTGCGATGCCGGTGACGGCAGTGATGCAGACATTCCCATGATTGATTGGCTCAGCGGCACGGACAGACTGCGCCGGGGCGCGGCGGCGGAAGTTATTATCGATGACTTCCGGCAGCAGGCAGCCGTCTTCGCTGCCCAGCGAGAACAGTACCTTCTTTACTAGAGGTCTTACGCGCTCGTTAGCCATGGGCTGAGCCCATGGCATGGATCACATTGACAGGAGGGATTATCTAATGCAGATAGGTTTCATTGTGGGCTGTGCCATATTGCTGGTGGCTGCCTTGGGCGTACCGGCCTCAGCCGCCACGCCGGAGTGGCGAGCTTTCTGGGTCGTGCGCGGCGGTGATTTGCTGTCGCAGGCTGCCATTGATCGGGTCATTGCGGTGCACAAAGAGATGAACTTCAATGCTGCCTTCGTGCAGATTAACGGACGATTCGAGGCGTACTATACCTCCAGGCTTGTCCCCCAAGCACCGGGGGTTCCTGAGGGCTTTGACCCTCTGGGCTATTTCATTGAACGGGCCCACCAAGAAGGGATTGAAGTACATGCCTGGATCAATGTCTTCACTGCTAGTCCGTTCGCTGCCTTTCCTGAGGATCCTCGGCACGTTATTCACGCCTATCCGCAGTGGGTGACCCATGATCAGACTGGCCAGTCCATTCGCGACTACGGCGCTGCTCATGCTGTGGTCGATGTGATTCCGGCAGTGTTCCTTGAGCCAGGCCTGCCAGAAGTTCAGACATTCGTCACGGCCATGGTCAGCGAAGTTGCTGAACAATACGCCGTTGACGGTATTCATTTGGATTACATACGCTACCCATCGCCGAACTACGGCTTCCACCCAGACAGCCGCCGCCGCTTTGAAGCTGCCTATGGAGTCGACCCATTGGCATTGGTACAGAAGAGCGAACAACTGCAGGCAACGCTCGGAGTCGATGCCTTCCAAAGACTAAACGATGCTTGGGACCAGTTTCGCGTCGATAACGTAACGAACACCATGCGGAACATCTATTGGAATGTGAAGCGCATTAACCCCGATATTGTGGTTTCCGCGGCGGTGGTGGCTGAACTGGAAGACGATTTTGCCATACGGCGCCGCTTTCAGGATTGGCCCGGTTGGGTGCGGGAAGGGGTTGTGGACCTTGTGGTACCTATGGCATACAGTCCCAATGCAGACCAGGTAGCCCGGCAGATCCAGCAGGCAGCAGTGGCCATCGGATCCAATGAGCGACTGGTGGCTGGACTGGGAGCGTACCAGATCACTGATCCCAATGAAATGGCTGCGCTGATCCAGAGGATTCGCAGCGAAACCGGCCCCAGGGGGTTGGCCCTGTTCTCCTATGGCTCCTCGGTGGCTGATGCTGAGTATTTGGATCAACTGCGTAACTTGGCGTTTTGAGCTCCTTTGGTTTGGCCGCAACTGAGTAGCTCCAAGGGAAGATTGGTAGTGTTATCAGACGAACAGCACCGCCGTTCTTTGTGCCAGAACGGCGGTGCTGTGGTCATTTGCTATGGAACGGCCGCTTCGACACACAGGACCATCATCAGCGGCGCAGTTACCGGGGCATATAGCCCATCTGACCCAAGACATTGGCTAGCGTCTGAAGTCGTTCACTCAACAGCTCATCATTCTGGCTGAAGGCCTCCTGTACCAACTGCATATCTTCTTCAATGTTGGGATTCTCGGTGCAGACGGCGACAGTCATAGCGTCGCCCTGCAGGCCAATCCGATCGATCTTGGGCTCATGTTCGTCGTACAACTTCGGATAGCGGTATGCTTCACGGAAATGCATTTGGGTTCGGGCTACCAAGATGGCCAAATCTAGAACGCGATGCAGAGGTAGTTCTTCCGATTGCCGTGACCATTTGCCCCCAGTGTGTCGCCATACCTTAGCTGAAACGTCCACTCGTCCGCGCTCGTTCCACTGCGCCAATCCTACGGAGAGCCCTTTTGCTTCCGATTGGTAAGCCAAGCGGCCATCGATGTTTTCGTAGTTCTCGCAGACAACGACAGGTTTGTGCTTCAACGTCTGAGGAATCTTCATCATATGCCTCCTTTGCGGATTTTTGAAACCACTAACCACTAAACCAATAAACCACTAAACCACTAACTACTAAACTACTAAATTAGTAGATTACGAACACCATTATCCTCCGATGCGGTAGTTCTGTCAAGTTCAATCATCACACCACTGCCATCAAGAAGGAAAAAAATCCCAGATACCTGGTGGCAGGAATAAAATGGAATTTCTTCCAGGCCATGGGTAACTCGGAAAAGGCTCCGACACCTAAGGACGAGGTAGGCCAGCGCAAGAACAACCGCAGCGGGACTTCATCGCTCGCAGCTGTTGATCTCCTGGGCCACTGTGATAAAATCAAAGCAGACGGCGAAATTCAAAGGAGTCTTTCCTGTGACGGTATTTCGTACCATCAGTCCCATCTATGGCTTGTTTTACAGCTACCAAAAGCGCAATTTCCGCAAGGTATTGGACGCTGCTGATGAGGCCATGGATTTCCGTAGGTATAACAGTGTCGTGGACGTAGGTTGCGGCACAGGAGCTTTGGCTTCGGTGCTGCACAGCGATGGCTTTTTAGTAACAGGCATTGATGTCGAGCCTGCCATGCTCCGGATCGGTGCGGCCAAACCGGAGAACCAAGCCATCTGTTTTCGCCGCGAGTCCATTCTTGAAGGTCTGCGTCTTCCGGACAAGAGCAGCGACATCGCACTGGCATCGTTCGTGGCCCATGGACTCTCAGCGCCGGAACGGCAAGTGATGTATGCAGAGATGAACCGGGTGGCCAGTGAGTATGTGATCCTCCATGACTACAATCAACGACGCTCCTGGTTCGTGGACTTCATCGAGTGGCTCGAAGGCGGCGATTACTTCCACTTCATCGAGCACGTCCGTGACGAGTTGGAGCAGTTTTTCGGCAGTGTGCAAGTGCTTCCCATGGGTGTACGCTCCCATTGGTATATCTGCCGATCTTTTTGACCAGATCTATTCAGACAACCATCACGAAATGTGATACAATAAGGAGCAGAAATTTGCCGTCGGCCCTGGCGCATAGCTCGTTTGTGGGCGGCCTTCTCGTGATCAGAGGGGGTTACGTTACGCTGTTTAACGGCTTTCACGGAAACAGCCTCTGTGGTCGGCGGATGTGGAGGAAACTGAGTGAAGATAGGATTAGTGGGTACACCCCAGGTGGGCAAGACCACCTTGTTTCAGTTGTTGACGAACTTAGAAACACAGGCCAGCAGTCGCGAGAATGTCGGTATAGCCAGGGTTCCAGACTCCCGTATTGACGCGCTGACTGCCATGTACAAACCCCGCAAAATAACCTTTGCCACCATCGAGGTGGTGGATATTGCCGGTCTGCTTCCAGGCCAAGGCAAGAAGGGCAGTGAGTTCTTGAATGCCGTGCGCGACGTTGATGCCATCGTCCAAGTGGTGCGCGGCTTTCATTCGGATATGGTTCCCACCGAGGATGGCGAGGTCAAGCCAATGCGGGATGTGGACCAGATTCAAGCGGAACTGCTGTTGGCCGATTGGGCCCTCCTTGAGACACGCTTTGAGCGTCTGCAGAAGCAGAGTATGAAGGGTGCCGGTGGTGCCGAAGAGTTGGCCGTATTGGAGAAATTCCGGGACGCCCTGGAGAACGATCTTCCCCTGCGCACTGTGGAGTTGTCCCAGCCGGAGGAAGCGGCTGTGCGCGGTTACGGTTTTCTGACTCGCAAACCACTGCTGATCCTGGTCAATGTGGATGACAGTGCCTTGAATGGCGGTTTTCCCCAGGAGGAGGAGCTTAAGGATTGGACTGGGCAACGCTCGGTGCCCTTGGTGGCGGCCAGTGCGCAGGTAGAGATGGAGATCAGTCAATTAGATCCGGAAGATGCGGAGATGTTCATGGAAGAGCTGGGCATAGAAGAATCCGGAATTACCCGTTTGGCGCGGGCTGTTTACGGTCACTTGGGTCTCATTTCGTACTTCACCGTGGGTGAAGATGAAGTGCGGGCATGGACAATTCGCGCCGGCAGTTCGGCGCGCCAGGCCGCGGGTAAGATCCACTCCGATATTGAGCGGGGATTCATTCGAGCCGAGGTGGCGGCATATGATCACTTGATGGAGCACGGCAGCATGGCGGCCCTCAAGGAAAAGGGCCTCTGGCGTCTAGAAGGCAAGGAGTACGTCGTGGCTGACGGCGATGTGATTAGTTTCCGCTTCAATGTATAAGAAATGTTGAAAGGATGGTCAACTCCATGGATATTCAGAGGAAAGCCCAGGAATTAGCAGATGCCTTAGTGCAGAGCGATGCCTACAAGAAACTGCATGCGGCGCGTGAAACAGTGGAGAGCCACGAAGCTGCCCGCATTATGCTGCGGGACTTTCACAAAAAGCAGGAACAGCTGCAAAAACAGCAGGCAGAAGGGCAAGAAGTAACGCAGGCCCAAATGGAAGAAGTCCGCAAGTTGTATGAGATCATGAACATCAATCCTTACTTGCGCGAGCTGATGGAAGCCGAGTTTGAGTTCGGTGCTCTGATGATGGAAGTACAGGATATCTTGGGCAAGACCCTCGGTTTTCAGTCCGGTGAAGACGACGAAGATGATGGTGATGAGCCCGTGATTGAGGCACCGCAAAAGCGCCTCTGGACTCCAGGCAATTGAGGTGAATTCTTTGAGTTTACGTATTGGAACAGCCGGCATACCCCAGTCCGTGAAGACGCGCTCCACGGAGAATGGGATCAAGCGTTTGGCCGAACTGGGTTTGGGCTGCATGGAAGTGGAGTTCGTTCGCAGCGTCCAGATGAAGGAACCCAAGGCTCAGAAGGTCAAGGAAGTGGCGGAACAGGAAGATATCCAACTGACCGTACACGCACCCTATTACGTGAATCTGAATTCCCGGGAAGCAGAAAAGGTCACCGCCAGCAAGGAGCGAGTCCTGCAGGCGGCACGCATCGGTTGGGCTGCTGGAGCCCACAGTGTTACCTTTCATGCGGCATTCTACCATGATGATGATCATGAAGATGTTTGGCAGCGTGTCCTGCAGGAACTGCGGGAGATGCGTACCAGAATGGACGACGAAGGCATCGGCTTGGATCTGCGGCCGGAAACTACGGGTTCACCAACCCAGTTCGGAACCGTTCCGGAAATTCTCCGGTTGGCCCAAGAGATTCCCGGCGTGTACCCCTGTGTGGATTTTTCCCATCTGCATGCTCGTACCAATGGCCAGTACAACACGTATGAGGAGTTCGCCGAGGTATTGGATTCCATCAAAACAGAGTTGGGATCCAGTGCACTTCAGCGGATGCACATGCATTTGTCGGGGATAGACTACGGACCGAAGGGTGAGAAGAAGCATCTGGTCCTGCCCGATGCGGACATGAATTACGAAGCGGTATTACAGGCGTTGCTGGACTATGACGTGGGCGGTTGGCTGATCTGTGAAAGCCCGGTCTTGGAAGATGACGCACTGATTTTACAGGAAACATACCAGCGCCTGCAGCAGGAAACATCCAGGAAGTCATGAGGTTCCTTGAACCTTGATGGGCAGCTGGTGGAGGGAGAGTGAACAAGGTGTACGAACACCTGAAGGCTGTGGATCCGGAGATCTACGCCTCCATTTTGGACGAAACAAAGCGCCAGCGGCAGACACTGGAGTTGATCGCTTCGGAGAACTTTGTCAGTGACGCAGTGTTGGAGGCCTTGGGATCTCCGCTCACTAACAAGTACGCCGAAGGCTATCCGGGCCGACGTTACTACGGCGGCTGTGTGCACGTGGATGTCGCGGAGAACTTAGCTCGCGACCGGGCAAAGCAGTTGTTTGGAGCCGAACACGCCAATGTGCAGTCCCACAGCGGTGCCCAGGCCAATCAGGCCGTCTATCTGGCGCTGTTGAAGCCAGGCGATACTGTTCTGGGCATGGATCTCAGTCATGGCGGTCATCTGACCCACGGCAGTCCCGTGAACTTGTCTGGATTGTGGTTCAATTTCCAGCATTATGGTGTGACCAAGGAGCGGGAAGTTCTCGATTACGCCGAGGTGCGCCGTTTGGCTCTGGAACATAAGCCGAAACTGATCGTAGCAGGAGCATCGGCCTATCCGCGCGTCATCGACTTCGGGCGCCTGCGGGCCATTGCCGATGAGGTGAATGCGCACTTGATGGTGGACATGGCGCACATCGCCGGTCTGATTGCTGCCGGAATGCATCCCAGCCCCATTCCCCACGCTCACGTAGTGACCAGCACAACCCACAAGACTCTGCGCGGTCCCCGAGGCGGCCTGATTCTTACCACCAAGGAGTTGGCCAAAACCATCGACAAGGCCGTGTTCCCAGGACTGCAGGGAGGGCCTTTGATGCATGTGATTGCCGCGAAAGCTGTGGCATTCAAGGAAGCGTTGGCCCCGGGTTTTGTGGATTACCAAAAACAGGTCATTGCCAATGCCCATGCATTGGCCACAGGATTGAAAGAGGTTGGTTTTCGTCTGGTGTCTGACGGCACAGATAACCATCTGATCTTGGTGGATGTCAAGCACAGCGGCTTCACCGGCAAAGAAGCGGAGCATATGCTGGAAGAGGCAGGGATTACGGTCAACAAGAACACCATTCCCTTTGACACGGAAAGCCCATTCGTCACCAGCGGCATCCGCCTGGGAACCGCGGCTCTGACAACCCGAGGCATGAAGGAACCAGAGATGCAGACCATCGCGGACCTGATGGCCAGGACCCTTGTGAAGGAAAATACAGAATTAGCGGATATTCAAAGGGAGATTGGGGACTTAGCTGGGAAATTCCCGCTGTACGATCATTTTCCGGAAAAATAAAGAAGGATTATGGTCGTGTTTGGAGAAATTTAGGTTGGATACACCTTTCCAACAAACCCATCCAAACGTTGGTCTTTGTGATGTCGTTCACATTTTGGTGTTGAGGTGTCACTTTTTTTTGCGGTAAAGGAGGAATTGTAGTGGCTGAAATGTTAGAGATTCGCTGGCACGGCCGAGGAGGCCAGGGTGCCAAGACCGCTGCTCTGCTGATGGCGGAAGCTGCCGCTGCTGTGGGTAAACACATCCAGGCATTCCCGGAGTACGGCCCAGAGCGCATGGGTGCTCCGGTAGCTTCGTACAATCGGATCAGCGACGAGCCAATCAGGCTGCACTGCAGTGTGGAGAACCCCCAGTATGTGGCGGTTCTGGATGCTACCTTTGTGGGGAGTATCGACTTCACTGCTGGCGTTCCGGATAATGGTGTGATTGTGATCAACACCACCGAAACCCCTGAAGAAATGCGTCCTAAGCTGAACTTGACGAATGATTCCATTCGTTTATTCACCGTTGACGCCAATGGCATCTCCGAGGACTGTATCGGGCGTGCTATTCCCAATACGCCGATGATCGGTGCGTTGGTTAAGGCCACAGGCATCTTGGATCTGGATGAACTTCTGGAAGATACCAAGATTAAGTTGGAAAAGAAATTCCGGAACAAGCCCGAGATCGTTGAGGGCAACCTCGAAGCAATTCGCCGAGCTTATCAGGAGGTGAAGGGCGAATGACTGAACGACGTGAAATGCCTATTAAAAAGGGTCAAGGATGGCGCACCCTTCCCGAGGGCGGCATTATTCCTGAAGGCGGTACCGCCGACCATTTCCTGACCGGTGACTGGCGCACCAATCGTCCCATTCACCACCGCGACAGGTGTATTGATTGTATGCAGTGCTGGGCATACTGTCCGGATATGGCCATCATCCTCAATGATGAAGGCCAAGTGGTAGGAATTGATTTGGAACATTGCAAAGGCTGTCTTCTCTGTGTAGCAGTATGTCCTCCCAAGGTCGAGGCTCTTACAGCAACCACGGAAGCTGAAGCCAAAAAGAATGATTAAGAAAGAAAAGGAGGTTGCGGTATGAGTGACGTGAAAGAGATGACAGTAAAGCAAAATCGCGAGGCCCTAACCGGTAACGAAGCCATGGCTCTGGCCATGCGTCAGATCGAACCTGACGTCGTTGCTGCTTATCCCATTACTCCCCAAACCGAGATTGTCCAGATCTTCTCAACATACGTTGCAGATGGCCTCGTGAACACCGAGTATGTGCCAGTGGAAAGCGAGCACAGTGCCATGAGTGCTGTTGTTGGTTCAGCAGCAGCTGGTGCCCGTTCCATGACTGCCACATCTGCCAATGGCCTAGCCCTTATGTGGGAAATTCTATACATCGCATCGGGAACCCGGCTTCCCATTGTCATGCCGGTTGTGAACCGTGCGCTCAGCGGCCCCATTAATATCCACTGTGACCACAGTGACACCATGGGTGCTAGGGATTCCGGTTGGATCCAGATCTTTTCGGAAAATGCCCAGGAAGCCTATGACAACATGTTCCAGGCCGTGCGCATCGCCGAGCACCCGGATGTGCTGCTGCCCGCCATGGTTACTACCGATGGTTTTATCATCAGCCATGGTATGGAAGTGGTCAACACGCTGGAAGACAAAGTTCTCAAGGACTTTTTGGGAACCTATAAGATTCCGCGGAATCTTTTGGATGTGGATAACCCGATTACCGTGGGTCCCCTGGCTCTCCAGGACTTTTATTTTGAGACCAAGGTGGCGCAGGCTGACGCTATGCTGAAAGCAAAGCCGGTTATTCTCGAGATTGCCGAAGAATACGAGAAGCTCAGCGGCCGCAAATACGGCTACTTTGAAGAGTACAAACTGGACGATGCGGAAGTAGCCATCGTGGTGTTGGGTTCCACAGCAGGAACTGCCAAGGTTGTAGTGGATGATCTTCGCAAGCAGGGCATTAAGGCAGGCCTGCTGAAGATCCGTGTCTTCCGTCCCTTCCCGTACGAGGAACTGAAAGAAGCCTTGAAGCATGTGGATGTCATTGGTGTTCTTGACCGTTCCGACAGCTTCGCTTCCTTGGGCGGCCCGGTCTTCAATGATCTCCGTGCGGCTATGTATGATATGGAACATCGTCCGCTGGTGACCAACTATGTGTATGGCTTGGGCGGCCGTGACATTGATCTGCACATGATCGAAAAGGCCTATCGGGAACTGCTGGAGATCAAAGAAACCGGTAAGGTTGAGCAGTACGTTAATTATCTTGGAGTAAGGGAGTGATGGCAGCATGGCATTGAATCTTAAGACATTAGCCAAACGACCCGTGCGCATCAGCTCCGGCCACCGCGCCTGCGCTGGATGTGGATTCCCCCAGGTCATTAAGATGGTGTTGGGAGCCACAGAATCCCATGTGGTTGCAGGCTGCGCCACAGGATGTATGGAGGTAACCACTACGGTCTACCCCTACACCGCTTGGGAAATACCATTCATTCACAATGCCTTTGAGAACTCCGCTGCCACCATCAGTGGCGTGGAGGCTGCTTACCAGTCTCTGAAGCGTCAAGGCAAAGTGGATAAAGATATCAAGTTCGTAGCCTTCGGCGGCGACGGCGGCACCTATGACATCGGTTTTCAGGCTCTGTCCGGTGCCATGGAACGCGGTCATAACATGGTGTATGTCTGCTACGACAACGGTGCCTACATGAACACTGGTATCCAGCGTTCGAGCGCGACACCGCGCGGCAGTCACACCACCACCACACCGGCTGGTACAGTCCGTCCCGGTAAAGCACAATACCGCAAGGACCTGACCACCATTATGGCAGCTCACGGTATTCCTTACGTGGCGCAGGCCAGCGTTGGTAACTTGGTGGACTTGGCTCGCAAGGCAGAAAAGGCATTTAACGTGGAAGGCCCTGCTTTCCTGAACGTGTTTGCCCCCTGCCGCCTCGGATGGGCCATTCCGTCCGACGCCGCAGCCCAGGTCAGTAAGGACGCTATGGACTGCTGCTTCTGGCCCATCTATGAAGTGGAGAACGGCGAGTGGAAAGTGAACTACAAGCCGAAGAACAAGATATCCATGGATGATTGGATGAAGCCGCAGGGTCGCTTCCGCCACCTCTTTAAGCCCGGCATGGAAGATATGCGTGCCGAAATCCAAGCGGAAGTGGATAAGCAGTGGGAATCCCTTCTCAAACGGGCAGGAGAATAGAAAAACCAAGAAGATCGGCGTAATTGCTGGTCTTCTTTTTTTCCTTTTGCTGCGAGATATGCTACAATAGCGGCATGAATGCTTCTTTAGGACATACCAGCTTTGCCAAAGACCAATGCTCCATCACGTGGAGGTAACCCGATGCCGCAAAACCACGCTATATCCAAAACTACCCGCAAGGCTATGAAGTTCAATACCATTGAAGGTGCTTTTGCCATATCCAGCGATCAAATGGCCGGACCTTACCTGGGCCTGTTTGCCCTAGCTTTGGGCGCCACGCCCAGCCAAATAGGCATGCTCAATGCTTTCCCAGCGCTGTTGGGCAATATTCTCCAGATCCCGTACGGCATCTTAGCCGAGCGTTTGGGCAAGCGCCGGCTTTTGGTTATTATCGGGAGTTTTTGGCTGCGGATCAGCTGGCTATTCTTGGCGTTTCTGCCGCTGTTCATGCCTGCTCCGCTGCGGGTCCCCGCTATTATTGTCTTGGCCACTCTGCGCATCACTGTGGGCAGTTTGGGCACACCGGCTTGGACATCCATTCAGGCCCAGATGATCCCCCACGGCATTCGCGGCAAGTATTATGCCAATCGGAATGTGATTTTGAACATAGCTGGGTTAGCCACCACAGTCATCGCCGGTCGTATTCTAGGAGTTTCCTTTCCCTTCAACTACCAGACATTGTTTATTATCGCAGCCATATTGGGGCTTACTTCGACAGCCCTGTTCACGCGTATCCCCATCGCTGAGGCTGTGCCCAAGGGCAGAGCAGCAAAGGCAAAGATTTCCCTAAAGCAGCGCATAGCAAGGTTCCGCGAACTTCTGCGCAGCGACCGCAACTTCGCCGTCTACTGCGGCACGTCCTTGGTGTGGAACCTGGGAGTCAGTGTTGCCGGTCCCTTGGTCAGCATTTATTTCATCCGTGAGCTCTACGGGCCGGAAGGCTTTTGGGCTGTGGTGACCGGTGCATCCATCTTGGGCGGTATTCTCTGCCAGCGCTATTGGGGTCGGCTGGCCGACCGATTCGGGCAGAAGAACGTAATGAGTGTCGCTGGCCTGGGTGCTGTGGCCATTCCTTTTCTTTGGTTTTCTGCTCCCCATTACTCGCTGGCCGTGCTTGTGAACTTTTGGGCAGGATTTAGTTGGGGCGGGTACAACCTGGCTGCTTTCAACCTCATCTTAGAGATCACGCCTGATGAGAATCGCTCCATGTATGTGGGTGCCTACAATACGCTGATGGGCATTGCTACGTTCGCGGGACCGTTGGTGGGAGGATTTTTGGCAGAAGCCATCGCGATTCGCTATGTCTTTTTGCTGTCCTTTGCCCTGCGGGGCTTGGGATTGTTCCTCTTCAACCGCAATGTGGACAATGTTTCGGAGAAGCGTATTGCCTTGGCGGACCTGCGGCCCAGTTGGTTGCGGTATCTGAAGCGCTATCGACGCTATGGGCGGCAGTGAGACTACGGCCCTCCGGTCTGCGCTCCGTTCTTTCCATGAAGGAGCTGGCACCATGAACTCCATTGACGAACGGGCGCAGGCGTTCTTAACGCAGCTGCGCCGGGAACCAGAGGTTTGGGGCTGTCTGCTATTAGGGTCGCGCGGCAAACAGTTCCACAGGCCCACGTCCGATTACGACCTTACGGTGGTGGTGGCGGATGGACAGGGGCAGGCCTTGAGCCAACGTCTAGAACCCGCTGATGGCCAAGGCCTGGATATAGTGTTTATGTCCATGGCGGAGTTCCGCGACTACGCAGCCTGGGGCAGTGATAGCCAGTGGGATCGCTATGATTTCGCCCATTACCAGGTGCTGTGGGATCCCCATGGCGTCGTGGATGCGTTGGCGGCTGAGAAGGGAACCATACCGCCGGCAGTATGGTGGAGCTTTCTGGCCTGTTCCCTGGATGCATACATCAACGCAGTGTTCCGCTCGGTAAAATGTTGGTCGCGGGACGATTCTCTGGGCAGCCACTTGGAGGGTGCCGCGTCCATTCCACTGCTGCTGGATGTTGTCTTTGGCTTGGAGCACAGATTGAAGCCGTTTGTGGGGTATCTGGTCCAAGAGCTGGAAGTGTATCCGCTGCAGGGGCTGCCGTGGAGTTACCAGGAGCTGCTGCACAACATCACAACCGTTCTCCGCCATGGTGATGTGGAGGCACAGCAGCGCCTGCTGCGGGTTGTGGAGCTGACAGCGCGAGCCCGGGGTTTCGATGACGTCTTCGATGCTTGGGACGGCAAAGACCAATGGGCCATGACCTATACGCGCCACAGTTAGCTCCCAGCGGCAGCTGGAGCCTAACGCGGCTGGGACCCCAATTTTCCGAGCCGCTGCCCTTGCAGTTCCGGAGTCCCTGTACTATAATGGAGTTACATCAAAGTCTGTGGTGAAAGGGACCAGACTGTGATTGCAGCCCCAGAGAGCCGGCGTTTGGTGCGAGCCGGTCTGCAAGACAGAATCTGTCCACCCTGGAGCAGGAGGCGGGGAGCAGTTGAACTGCGAAACGCCTGCGGGTGCGCCCGTTACAGCGCCAACGAAGGGAACTCTGCCGTGAGGTCGGAGTTAACCGGGGTGGCAGCGCGGGATCGTAACTCCCGTCCCTGGACAGCAATGTCTGGGGACGGGAGTTTTATATTGTAAAACATCACAATAGGGGGATGAGAACATGCTGGACTTAAAAATGCTGCGGCAGGATCCCGAGCGGGTCCGCCAAGCCATGGCCAAACGCGGCGAGAAGGATGTGCCGTTAGCAGAGGTACTGCGTTTGGATGAACAACGCCGGTCGATTCTGCAGGAAGTGGAACAATTGAAAGCCGAGCGCAATCAGGTGTCGGAGGCCATCGCCCGTATGAAGCGGGCCAAAGAGGATGCAGCGGAACAGATTGCCGCGATGAAGACGGTGTCCGAACGCATCAAAGAACTGGACGAATCGCTGCGAAACGTGGAGGCGGCCCTGGAGGACGGCCTCTTACGTATTCCTAATCTGCCCCATGAGTCCGTGGAAGCCGGCCAGAGCGACGAGGACAATAAGGAGATCCGCCGCTGGGGTGAACCGAGCTCCTTTGGCTTTACACCCAAGCCGCACTGGGAGATTGGCGTAGATTTGGACATCCTGGATTTTGAGCGGGGCGGCAAGGTGTCCGGTTCGCGATACTTTTTCCTCAAAGGCCACGGTGCCCGTTTGGAACGGGCCCTGATCAATTTCATGTTGGATTTACACATTACGGAACACGGTTATACCGAGATCTTTCCGCCATTTATCGTCAATAAGGACAGTGCCCGGGGTACCGGCCAACTGCCCAAGTTCGGCGAAGATATGTTCAAGTTGGAAGGCCTCGATCAGTATTTGATCCCTACAGCCGAGGTGCCCGTGACGAATCTCTACCGTGACGAAATCTTAGACCCCGATCAGGTTCCCACCTACCATGTGGCCTACTCGGCGAATTTTCGCTCTGAGGCCGGTGCTCACGGCCGCGACACCCGCGGCGTGATCCGTGTCCACCAGTTCAACAAGGTGGAGTTGGTCAAGTTCGTCGCTCCCGAAACATCCTATGACGAACTGGAAAAGCTTCTGAACAATGCTGAGACTGTGCTGCAGCGCCTAGGGCTGCCCTACCGAGTGACCCAGATGTGCACAGCGGATCTCGGCTTCACCGCCGCCAAAAAGTACGATCCCGAAGTATGGATGCCATCCTACGATAAGTTCGTAGAGATCTCCAGCTGTTCCAACTTTGAAGATTTTCAGGCACGGCGTGCCAATATCCGCTTCCGGCGAGAGCGGGGAGCCAAACCGGAGTTCGTGCATACACTGAATGGATCCGGAGTGGCCATCAGCCGTTGTCTGGCCGCGGTGTTGGAGAACTACCAGAATGAGGATGGCAGCGTTACCGTTCCTGAGGTACTGCGGCCGTATATGGGCGGTCTGGAGGTCATCCGCAAAGGCTGAGGCATCCCAGTCCCAGGGGCTGTCAGCCCACTGTGGCGCTCCGTAGATTATGGAAGCCGGCGATTGGCGGCAAATGGAGCAACGCCCTGGCTGTCGCCCATAGCGTCCTGGAATCATGTATTGAATGGGGGAGATAGGCGTGTTCAAGTTCCTTGGTCCCGCACGTATCGCGGGTCAAGAAGGTATCGATCTACTGCTGGAGCGGGAAAACCCGGCAGATGAGGAAAAAGGATATGTTCCCAGTTATGACTACGCCATGGTTCTGCAGGGAACGAATACGAAGATTGGCGGCATCTGTCTGCGTATCGGGGACAACGAGAACATCTATTACGGAGGCCACATCGGATATGGTGTCGATGAGGCCCATCGGGGCCAGAGCTTTGCAGCCAAAGCCTGCCGGCTTTTGGGTCCACTGGCCCGAGCCCACGGTGTGCGGGAGCTGGTCATTACCTGCAACCCTGAGAATACCGCCTCAAGGCGCACATGCGAAAATCTCGGAGCTCGCCTGGTCAATGAGGTGGATCTACCCGAGGACAACGAGATGTACCTTGAAGGCGAGCGCCGGAAATGCCGCTATCTTTGGCGTTTAGAAGAGTAAAGTGAGGTGGTGCCATGACCATAGAATTCGCGAGTTATCCCAAAGAACCGGGCTTTACCGAGGCATTCCTGGAGGTCTCCGACTTCCTGAAGCGAATCAATCAGCGCACCATTACGACGCTGAACTTCGAATGGGCCCGGTGGGAGTGGATGTTTTCCCTGCCGTATCTCAAGGAAGAGTATTTAGATCGCATCGGTCTTTGGCGAGATAACGGCCGTTTGGTGGCACTGGCCACCTACGAGACGGATGTTGAAGAAGCGTTTATTTGTGTGGATCCGCAGTATCATCATCTCAAGCCGGAAGCCATTGGGTATGTGCAGCGAAACTTTTCGCCGAGTCACAAGATCTTCATCGATGACCATGACCGTCCGCTGCAGCGCGCGGCGCGGCAGCGGGGCTACCGGGCCACAGAAGATCGCCAGTCCACGGCACGCTTTGAGATCATTGGTGATGTGTCGTACACTCTACCCGAGGGGTTTTCCGTGATCACCCTGGCAGAATGCCCTGATATCGCTGCCTACAGCCGCGTTCTTTGGCGTGGGTTTGATCATCAAGGCGAACCGCCGCTAACCGAAGAGCATCTTCGCAACGTAGAGCGCAACTTCCGCGGTCCCCATGTAAACCTGCACCACAAGGTAGCTGTGGTGGCACCTAACGGCGAGTTTGCTGCGTTTTGCGGCATGTGGTACCAACCGGATACGGAGTACGCACTTGTGGAGCCAGTGGCCACCGACCCGCATTACCGCAGACTGGGTTTGGGGCGGGCTGCTGTCCTGGAAGGTATCCGCCGCTGCGCGGCCGATGGCGCCAAGGAAGCGTATGTAGGTTCCTCGCAGCAGTTTTACTACAATATTGGTTTCGCGCCGGATTCCACAGCCTCGGCGTGGCGTCCGACGTCATAGGGGGTTCAGGGTGCGGCCACCGGCTGTTCAGGGAAAAGGGAAAATGTCACCTTGCGAGACTGGTTCACGTATAGTATAATATAGCTTGGTGTGGAGGGGTGCCAGAGTGGACGATTGGAGCGGTCTTGAAAACCGTCGAGGGTTTGCGCCCTCCGTGGGTTCGAATCCCACCCCCTCCGCCAGTTATGAACTTGGTGCTGAGACTAAGAAAACCCTTTAGCCGGGGTTTTCGCTGTTTTTGCATGACATAGAGGATACGTGCCGCCTAGCAGGCCTGCCAGGCACGTGTTGATCCGTCGGGCATTCTTGGCAAATGCATGCCGTTAACTGGTGGCTCTCCAAGCTGGACCGTTAACTGAACGCCTTGGCACGGATTAATGCAAAAGGCGTGCTCGACCTGTGGTGAACATGTCGAGACGCTATTGCACGAACTGACACTCATGGGCTTGGGTATACCGGAAAGGAGAGACAGCCGTGGAAAACCGCAGCTTCACGTACGACGTGCTCAAGGAAATCCAGAACCGTTGGTCTCCGAGGGCATTTGATGCCCAGAAGGAAGTGAGCCGCGAGGATCTTATGGCTCTGATGGAAGCTGCCCGCTATGCACCTTCCTGCATGAACGAACAGCCCTGGTCCTACATCGTGGGGCAGCGGGGGAGCACTGTATTTGCGGGTATTGAGGCTGCGCTTTCCGATTCCAATGTGGAATGGGCAGCCAATGCATCGGCGCTCATGGTCATTCTCTCCAAGGAGCAGTTCAGCCACAATGACCGATCCAATCGCTGGCACCTCTTTGATGCCGGAACATCATGGGGATATCTGAGCCTGGAAGCCCAGAAGCGGGGTCTGATCACACACGCCATGGGGGGCTTTGCTGCCGATCAGATCCGGACAACCTTTGCAGTACCCAATGGAGTTGCGGTAATCGCGGCTGTGGCCATAGGATACTACGGACGCCGTGAAGACCTCAGCGAGGCGATGGCAGCACGGGAAAAGCCATCACCGCGTAAACCTCTCGACGAAATGCTCTTCATCCCTCTGGAAGATTGACCGTCACCGTAGGACTGCCACAGTTCTTGAATGGGCGAACCAGCGGAGAATAGGAAATATCCGCAGTTGTTTTGTACTAAACTAATCTGAAAAAACAGGAGATCCTTACTGCTTTGTCGTATTGTTAAGACTAGAGGTTCGTTGGGCACCGTGCGATCATCGTTGGGAGACGAGGATGTTGGCGGGGAGGTACCCCCAATGAGCCGCTGGGGGAGCGTACAACAGAGCTGTGACTAAATTATGGGGTGGGTGATTCAATGAGACAGCGTATTTTGGTTGTCGATGATGAAGTGCCAATTCAAGAACTTATCAAGTTCAACTTGGAGCAGGCCGGTTTTGAGGTAGAAGTGGCTAGCGACGGACTTGAAGCTTTGGAAAAATTTGAAGCTGTCAAGCCGGAGCTGATCGTCCTGGACCTGATGCTGCCCGGCAAAGATGGCTATGATGTCTGCAAAGCCATTCGCAAGAACAGCAATGTCCCCATTATCATGCTCACGGCCAAAGAAACTGAGTTGGAGCGTGTGTTGGGATTGGAATTGGGTGCTGACGACTACATTACCAAACCCTTCAGCCCTCTGGAGTTGGTGGCAAGGATCAAAGCCGTACTGCGGCGTTCCAGCGGCCAGGACATCCAGGAAGAGGAAGAGCTCAATGTCGGCAACATTACCATGCGTATCGAAACCCGTGAAGTCACGGTGGGTGAAGATCTCGTTGAGCTGACCCGCAAGGAGTTCGACCTGCTGCACATCTTTTTGCTCAATGTGGGCAAAGTTCTAACGCGCGACTTTTTGCTGCAGAAGGTCTGGGGATATGAGTATGAAGGTGAAACTCGAACAGTCGACGTGCACATTCGCCATCTCCGTCGCAAGCTTGGCAAAGAAGGCGAAGAACGTATCGAGACTATCCATGGAGTGGGGTATAAGTTGAGGGGGAACTGAGCTTGCGCAAGTTGCTCTTGTTTAAGCTGACAGCCCTTGTTTTGGTGGTAACCCTGTTAGCCGTCGGGGTTGCCACATTTTTTGTCAGCTTGTATTCGCAGCGGGCTCTTCGGGCCAAGATGGAAGATAACCTTGTATCTGACGCCCAGTTGGTCCGCTTCTGGATCGATGACATTCAACGCGAATACCTTCATGCCGAGCTGATGCGGCTCGGGGAAGAGACGAGTCTCCGCATCACCATCATCGACGGTGACGGTCATGTGGTGGCAGACTCATTGTTCAGTCCGGACGAAATGGATAACCATCGTTTTCGCCCGGAATTTTCCCGCGCCCTTAGCGGCGAACATGCCCTTGCGGAACGGATCAGCAGTACCACGGGCGAATCACTGATCTATGCCGCGGTTCCTTTCCGCGACGGCGCGCTGCGAGTGGCGATTCCCGCAAGCGAAGTCACTTTGGCTTTGAGTACCGTATTTGGCAGCTCCTTGGTGATTGCGCTCTTGGTAGCCATTACCGCCCTCGCGGTGGCTTATGCTATCAGCCGCCATATCACGGATCCTTTGGATGATCTGTTGGTAGTGACGCGCCAGCTGCAGGCGGGAGATTTTGGCCGCCGAGTCCTGGTGCGCACCACGGACGAAATTGGCCTTCTGGGAAAGGCTTTCAACGAGCTGTCGCAGACTTTGGAAGAGATGTTCAATACCATCCATGACCGGGAAGGTAAGTTGAATGCCGTTCTGTCCAGCATGGATGATGGCGTATTGGCCGTGAATATGCAGCGGAAGGTGATTCTGGCCAACCGAACGGTGGCCGAGGCCACGGGCTTGGATGAAGCATCATTGATCGGAAAAGACCAAGTGGAAGTGATCCGCAACTTGGACCTAGCCAATCTGTTGAATGACACCATGACCCAGGAAGTTTCCCTCAGCCAGGAAATTCGGTTGTATCCCGGAAGTGATCGAACAGTGGCCGTTACCTGCAGTCCTCTGGAAGCGGAGGATGGCGGCATTATTGGAGCTGTGGCCGTGCTGCGGGATGTCACCGATCTGCGCAAATTGGAGAACGTACGCCAGGAATTTGTGGCCAATGTATCCCATGAGCTGCGGACCCCCATTACGTCCATCAAGGGGTTTGTGGAAACACTGCTCAACAGTGATCTCAGCGACAAGCAGATCCTCGAACGCTTCCTGCGTATTGTTAACGGCGAGACAGACCGTATGATTACGATCATCAATGATCTTCTGGACCTAAGCCGCATCGAGTCGGGCAAACAGAGCATCGAACTGGTGCCCACAGACCTCAAGGATGTCTTCGACGCAACGCTGGCTGTCCTGTCCAGCAAAGCTGAGATTAAGGATATTGCTGTGGAGAACCGCATTCCCGAAGGGACCAAGGTCTTGGGTGATGGCAAATTGCTGCGGCAGGTGGCCATGAATCTGGTGGATAACGGGATCAAGTACAACCAAGAAGGTGGCCGGGTATGGATCGATGCTCAGATGAACGACAACATGCTGGAGGTCACCGTGTCTGATGATGGGCATGGCATCCCGAAGGATCACCTAAAACGCGTGTTTGAGCGCTTCTATCGTGTGGACAAAGGTCGCTCCCGGAATATGGGAGGGACAGGATTGGGTCTGTCGATTGTCAAACACATTGTCGAAAAGCACCAAGGCCGGATTTGGGCAGAGAGTGAATACGGCAAAGGAACCAGCATCAAGTTCACTCTGCGACTGCCGAAAAACGGTTGACAGTGCTGGATTCAGTGTGTTAGAATTGGTGGTGTTCATGTGGCAGGGAAGGGTGCTTGAGTGGCCGAAAAGAGCCGCCTGCTAAGCGGTTGAGGGTTCACGCCCTCCGAGGGTTCGAATCCCTCCCCTTCCGCCATTTTTCTTTGGAAATCATTTGACATTCTGCAGCACATCTGGTAATATTAATTTCTGTCAGGTACAGCAATATGCATGCGCCCGTAGCTCAGCTGGATAGAGCGTTTGACTACGAATCAAAAGGCCTCAGGTTCGAATCCTGACGGGCGCGCCACTTAAACAACCATCAGACCGCCATTTGGCGGTCTTTTTGTGTGTTTGGCAAGTAAAAAGTTCATAGAAAGAGGTGCGGACGAAACCCTGTGCATTTTTGGAAAGGATGATTGTCCATGTCACCGGTATCCAAAATTCGCCAACAGAAAACACGCCGTCTCGGGTCCAAGAAACAGGACATACGTATGATCAAGTATGCTTGTTTGAGTTGCCAGTAGGTCGAAGATATCCCATGGAAGGTGGTCCGAGAGTATTCCAGGTTTGATTCGGGAGATCCCTCTGTGCCTTCGCAATTTAGCTGAGGGGACTGTGGTCAAGCCATGTGCCCTGAACACTATAAGGGCATCCACAGTCATGAGTATCGCATCAATGGTGTGAAATAAAAGGACCGAGGCAACGCCTCGGTTACTCTTATTCCTCCGCTTCTGACTACATGAATGGGCACATTCCTGACGTAGATGGAGGTTGAATGGGAAGGTAGGTTCGGAGGCCTTGTTGTCTCAGGACAGCTCTGTCGGGTCGCAGTCGGCGGGGTAGTCGGGCCCGCTCCGCATGGCTCTCAGTTTGGCGGTACACTGCTCCAGGCCGTCTTCGAGCGCCCGCGTGAGGCTGACCCCAGGCTCTAACCAGGTGTTCTGGAGCTGCAGTTGGCCTTCTTGTTTGTCCGGAGTTATTTCGACGCGGCCGACAAAGCCGTCGCCGTGAAGGATGGGTAAGACGTAATAACCATACTGCCGCTTGAACGCTGGTGTGTAGATTTCCCAGCGATATTGGAAACCGAAGAGCATTTCGACGAGTTGTCGATCCCAGAGGAGGTTGTCCAGCGGGGCGATGAGTTCCGTTCGTTCGGCGGCTTCGACGCTGGCGTCCTCCAACTGCGAAACGTCTCGGCTGGACACATACAGCGTACCGCGCAGACCCTCTACCTCCAACGGTTGGATGGCTCCTTGGCGTTCTAGAAACTCGAATGCCGCATCTCGGGCTGCAGCATTGAAGCCCTCGATGCCGAGCCACGCGTCCGAGCCTTTGTTCCAAAGCAGGCCGACCGACCGAATGCGTCGGTGTACCAGCCAAGCATGATAGGCCTCGGTGGTGGCGTTGGGGTCCGGTGCGGTAAGGACCTGTTGGGGCAGGCAGTCGGTGGTTAAGGCATAGTGGCGCACAGTGCCCCGTCGGTGATGGATAACGAGTTCGCCGCGGAAGTAAAGGGTCTCAAGCCCAGCCCGGGCCTGGGTGGTGGGGCCCCACGCCCAGTTCACTTTGCTGTTGAGATCGAGGTGCCGCGAGGCCACGGGCCCCTCCTGCGCGACAAAGCGTTTGATGGTGGCCAATACCGGTTCTGAAATCTCTGTTTGGTGGTTGTCGCCGTAGCCGGCGCGTTTCCGCTGGAAGTACGGCCAGTCTGCGGTGGCGAAAATGGACATGTTCTTGTCAAAGTAGTCAATGAGTTTGCGATCCACGTATAGAAGTTTGTAGAGCAGGGCCTTGGTGAACCCAGCTACCCGCGACTGAAGGACTAACTCGCTGTTCTTACCGCAGACGTCAATGGGATCGTACTGGATGCAGCCCGCCTGCTGGATGAAGGCAAGGATACCGATCTCGCCAGCAAACTTGTGGGCGCCGCGAAGACCGTGGTGGTGCAGCAGAAAGCGGCGAGCTTGTGTTTTGGTGATCTTGATTGTCGCCATTGGGAGTCCTCCTCGGTGAACCTGATCGAAAAACCGGCCCAGCACGGGCAGTAAGGGATGTGTTTTTTCCGCTGCCGGCTCGGACAGTCCCCCAGCCGCTCCCTGTTAGTCTTGACACACCGGAGGCTTACCGTGTCCGCATGGACCATGCGCAGATGCGTGCAGCGCGCCACCGGCTGGAAGCCCGGGATGGTGTTGCCGCAGCGGCCCCACGGAAAGACGAGTTAACATTGCTCTTGACCGCAGTGTACGCGTTTCTCATAGATTACTATGATTTTGTCCTTGCGTCAATTCTGGTCAGCGAATACGATCTTTGGCGAGTGCACTTCTCTAAACAACCCCTTGCCATAGTCTCCGCTCTGAGTGATAAGTAGACATGCAGGAAGCACATAACGAGAGAGGGGATCGAAGAACATGACTGCAATGGATCCCAGAAGGGAGACACGAAATGACCAGCTTTTTAAGGGTCTGAAGGCGAAGATTGGTACTTACCTTCGGTACAAGCTGGCTGATTCGCAAGAGTCGTCACGCTGCTAGTCCGGAAGGATATTCTCGACGGATTGCCGAAACTAGGACATCAATGGGGGAAGGGGATCGCGTGGTCGCTTTCGCTGCAGTGGTGCGGCTCAGATGATTCGGGGACCGCGTAGACGAAGTTGTGAGTGATTGAAGGAGGACATCCATGCTAAACGGAAAAGCATACAGAGACTGGATTGGTGAACATATGACCATAGGAAAGGACCTGCTCTACTTAAGCGAAGCCGAATGCCGAGCCTTGCCACTAAGTGACCAAGAGATCTTTGATCTCACGGAGCGGGCTCTCGTTCTTTACAGCGAGAAAAAGACAGACATGCCTGCAAAAATCGCACTTCACCCGATTCCCGATACCTTCTACCATGCCATGCCAGCATCCATTGAAGAGGTGAGTTCGGCCGGGTTGAAGTGGGGTTCGTGTTATCCTGACAACAGGGATCGGTGGGGCATTCGTCAAGCCAACGCGTTGGTGATCTATAACGACTATTTGTCAGGAGTGCCTTTGGCGGTGATGGACGGACTCTTCATTACTGAGATCCGTACTCCCTGTGTGTCGTTTGCATCGGCCAAATACATGGCCAAGCGGGGCGCCAGGAGCTTCGGAATGGTTGGTTGCGGGATTCAAGGGATCGAGCATGTGCGCATCGCCATGAACACCCTCGCCGAACTGGAGAAGATCTACGTCTATGACCTCTACGAACCAGCAGCAGAAGACCTAATTCGTGCGTTACAGCCTCAGGTTCGTTGCCCGATTGTAAAAGCTAGCAGCCTTGAAGAGTTGGTGAAGAGTAGCGAAGTTATCGCTACGGCGACGATAATTCCGGAAAAACCAAATCCACAAATTAGGGATGAATGGGTAAGCAAGGGACAAACGTTGCTGCTTTGTGATTGTCACTCGCTCTTTGAGGATGCTACGATGAAGAGGGCTGACAAGTACACCGTGGACAGTGTCGCCCAGCACCAGCTCCTCGCTGGTTACGGCTACTACCCCGCCGGTTTGCCTCCGATTTACGCCGAAACCGGCGAGGTTTGCGGAGGCCACAAACCTGGGCGAGAGAGTGACGACGAGTTAATCGTGTGCAACAACATCGGAATGGCGGTTGAGGACATGATGGTGCTGCGCGTGATGTTTGACCGTGCTCTCGACCTTAAGGTAGGGCGGTTCCTGCCACTATAGATTAGCGATCGCATTTCAACTGACGGTATCCCCATGTGTTAGCATAGTTGCCAGCGTATGCATGGTGGGGTATACCTTATCTAGGTGTTCACTTCAGAAGTGATATTGGAGCGCAATACAACAACCGAGAAATCCCGTAAGCTGGGATTTCCATGGCTATGTTATCCTAAAACCGCTGTTTGAGCGAAGTCTTGGAGTGGAAACGTAGAGGAGGGGTTGTGCCGATGCGTCGCCCAGCATCCAGTGAGCTCTTGCGAATCTGTGAGAAGCATGGTATTGCCCTGGTCTATGCATTTGGTTCGCGGCAAGCAGACGTCGTCTGTATGTTGGCAGCCAGTGTTGACAACGTTGAACCCGCTCCCATGGCGGACGCCGATGTCGGAGTTGTGTTTCGGTTTCCCTTACCGGATAGCGTAACACACCACAAGTTGTATGCGGCGGTCTTCAATGATCTTGAGGATCTGGTTCGGCCGCTTGCTTTGGACCTCGTCTTGCTCCAACAATGCCATTCTGTTATGCAGTTTGAAGCGATCAAAGGCCAATGTGTGTACCAGGTGTCAGAGGGTTTCCGAGATGATTTTGAGATGAGTGCTCTGCGTCGGTTACCGGATTTCCGGAGGATACTCAACGAGTACAATAGGGAGCAGCTTGATAGACATGTATAGTTATGCGGGAGGCGATTCCGGTCATTAATCGTGACTTAGTTAACAGTCGGTTAGTGCTAATTATCGAGTACATGAGGGAACTTCGGTACTTGGCTTCGATTCCGTTGAGCGATTTCAAAGCTGATGCTAGGAATGCTGCTGCAGCGGAGCGCTTCCTCAGACGAAGTTTGGAAGCGGCATTCGACGTCGGCAGGCACATTTTGGCACGGACGGGCAGCGTTGATTTGGCGTCAGAGTACAAGTCCATAGCGAGGGCCTTGGGAGACAAAGATATCGTTGACACGACATTGGCCGAGTCATTAGTTCAGATGGCTGGGTATCGCAATCGACTGGTGCACCTATATCACCAAATAGCGGAAGATGAACTCTACGAGATTATTCGGGAAGATCTAGACGACTTGTCGTTATTTGTCGAGAGTATTCAGGCCTATGTAGAGACCCTCGAGGATTAACGGTTGTAAAGAAGCGGAGTGGGTGCAAAGGTGAAGAATAGGCTTTGATGCCTATTCTTTTTTTCGGCAAACTATTCCTTCTGCAGGGGACCCTTGTAGAAGTTGACGACGAACATACTGACCAAGGGCAACACACTTGAAGCGGCCCACAACAAGCCCATACTCGAAGCAGTTCCGCTTAATTGGCGCTCCCGAGATTGCATCGGTCCAACGACCTGCGGGGCCTCTTGAAAGTGGGCTTTCGTCAGATGGGTTCGGCCATGATCAATCTGCGTGCAGAAGAACTCGCTCCGACACCACCATTCTCCGGCACGTGTTGTCGCGCAAATGCACACCCTCGGCAACGCATTCTCCTAGATGCTGGCCCATGGCCGAATTGGCAGCAGCCAAAACCCCTGTGATAGCGCTTATGCATGCGGAGCGGCATGGACGGCTCCAAGACGAAACCGCCGCGCTCTGACCAGTGGCAACCCCGTCCCATTGGCCACTGCACACAGCGGCTGACGCAGCGCACTTAGAGTTCATGGATCAACTGGCAATACACAAGATACGCCTCGGTGATCTGAGCCACGGGGCATTTTTCATTTCTCATATGGGCCAACTTGTAGTCCCCGGGGCCAAAACCAATGGTTGGTACCCCCATGGCCACAGGCGTAATGGCATTGGTTCCAAAATCCCAGAAGTCGAATGCTGCCGGTCTTTCTTGGTAAACCTCGGTATAGGCCCGAACCAATGCCTGCGTTAGCACATGATCCTTGGGGATGGTCCACGGGTTGTGCATCGGTTCATAGGCCAACTCTTTGCCCTTCCAGGTCGTATGGTGCAACGTGCCCACTTCCCAAGTGGCATCCTTACCCGCGACGAGTTGCTCCATTTCATCGTGCACTTGGTCCAGCGTTTCTCCCATAGCCAATCGTCGATCCAGGTAGATCGAGCATTGGCTGGGGACTGCGTTTAGAGATGCACTCACGCTGGAAATCTCCGAGAGCACGATGGTCCCGTGGGCCCCCTGTTCACTCTGCAGGGATGTGTTGAGTTCCTCCACACGACGAATGATCTCGGCCATCTCATAGACAGCATTTTTGCCTTTTTCCGGAGCCGATCCATGGGCAGCTACCCCGTGGGTTGTGATTCGGGTTTGTGCTTTGCCTTTGTGTCCCAATGTGATGGCATTGCTGCTGGGCTCGCATATAATGCAGTAATCGGGCTTAGAGGTCAACTCTTCATAGAGGTGCTTGAGGTTTTCTCCGT
>PWMW01000051.1 GCA_003559095.1 Clostridiales bacterium
CTTCTTGGGTTGAAAGGCGGCTGAAGATGCCCAAAGCACGCCTGATAGTCCGTGATAGTCAGTCAAGGTCAGTCTCCAGGGCATCTCGGTCGATATTCGCAGAGAGCTCCCCTGATTCCGGGGCTCGTAACGAAGCTCGACGTCCCACGCTCCGCAGACGGCCGTATACAACCATGTGCAGAAAAACAAGCAAAAAACAAAAACACCGCGCAGCAAGAACATACCTCCTCAGGCATCTCCCTGTGCACGGAATCCTCAATCTAAGTATACCACATCCGAAGCCGCCTCCCAAGTCCCTACTTGCCACAAAGGCAAACTCCACAGAGCCAATGCCGGGCATACTCTGCGGAGTCCAGGATAATGTGGCGTTGAGGGACCTACAACCTTAGGCCATGTCCCGTGACCCGACGGCCAACGTCTAGCAGGCCTGTTGCATAGACGTGTTTCCACGCCAAACATTTACGGGCCTCCGCGGAGAAACGCCTGATAAACGGCGTTTCGCACTCGGTCGTAAACCACGTATTGCTCTCTATGCAACAGACACCCATGTCAGTGACCTGACACCATGAAATATGAGAATCGGAACGACCGCCCATTTTCGAGGCAGGGCTGCTAGATACCGTTCAACGGCCCGATGGCTGCTATACAGAGTCGATCCATGCGGAACAAGTCCTGCGCCAGACCATAGAGATCGTCCTTGGTAACGGCATCCACGGCAGCTGCAATCTCATCAGGTCCGAACAACTTGCCAAAGTTCATCTCTCCGCGGGCCAAACGGGTCATCCGATTCGTCGTACTCTCCAGCGACAGCATCAAACTGCCTTTCAGCTGGCTCTTGGCTCGATGCAGCTCATCATCGGAAATCGGCTCCCGGGCCAGAGACAACAGCTCTGCCTCAATGACGTCGATGACCTGCTGGTAGTGCTCCGGACTAAATCCTGCATACAAGGTAAAGCTGCCCGCATCGGCGTACGAGGAATGGTAAGAGAACGTGGAGTACACTAACCCCCGCTCTTCTCTGAGCTCTTGGAACAAGCGCGAACTCATCCCACCACCGGTGATGGTATCAAGAATATAAAGGGCGTACTTGCGCTCATCATCTCTGGCCAGACCCGGTCCACCAATACAAAGGTGAACCTGTTCTGTGTCTTTTGTCTTCTTCAAGGTCTCAGCTCCGTGCGCTGCCGGAGTTACCCTATTGCTGGGCGATTGATGCTGCAGACTGTCGAAGGCTGCAGCCACTTCATCCACCACACGCTGATGTTCCACATGGCCGGCGGCGGCCACCACCAAGCGGTCGGTGGTGTAATACGTCTGCACGAAGTGGAGCAGATCGTCCCGCCCAGCCCGCTTTATGCTGGGCTTATCCCCGAGAATATTGCGGCCGAGTGCATGCTCCGGCCACAGTGCTTCACAGAAGAGATCGTGGACCATCTCATCTGGCGTATCCTCGTACATTTTGATCTCTTCGAGGATCACGCCCCGTTCCTTGTCGATCTCGGCTGGATCGTACGACGAACACAACAGCATCTCGCGCAGTATGTCCGCCGCCTGGTCAAAATGCTCATCAAGGATCCGCGCATAATAACAGGTGTGTTCTTTGCCGGTGAAGGCATTGAGATGCCCGCCACTCGTGTCCATAATCTCAGCGATATCCCGCGCCGTGTACTTGCTGGTGCCTTTAAAGGCGAGGTGCTCTATGAGGTGCGAGTATCCTCGTTGTTCTAAGGTCTCGTCGCGACTGCCCGTTTCAAACCAAACACCCAATGAAACCGAGCGCACATGCGGTAAGTGTTCTGTAACAACGCGAATACCATTCGGCAAAACAGTCTTTTGGTACATAATGCCCTCCCAACAGGATCCAAACACGATCACATAGAGTTAATAGTATCGTTCATGAACTGCAGAACAAAAACGACTGCCAGCCCAAGATTGTGGCAGTCGTTGGTGATGTACCACACAGCAGCGTATCGAAGCATGTGTCAAATGGCAAAGCTATGGTTACCAATGGTACGAATGACCCGACGGGTCTCCCAGAAACTAGGGTTGCTTGTCCGGCGCGGATTGAAGAAAAACAGGGCGCCGTGCGTAGGATCTTCGCCGGCCAGCGCTCTCTTTGCTGCTTCAACACTACGGGGACTGGCAGTACTTGGTAGAGCACCGCGAGCAACCGGTGTGAACTGCCCAGGTTGGTGAATCACTCCGTGAAGACTATTAGGGAAATCCTCACTCTTGACCCGGTTGATGACTACAGCACCTACAGCAATTTGGCCCTCTAGGGATTCCCCCCGGGCTTCAGCGTGAATCAACCTGGCCAACAGTTCGGCTTCATCCGCCGAAAAATCGTGAAACGCACCAGCCTTGTCCCAGTCCGCGGAGCCAGGCAGCACCAACACAGTCCCAATACGCAGCAGAGACGGATTGTTAATGCCATTCTGGTCAGCTAATAATTCCCAACAAAGATCATAACTGCGGGCGATATCGTACAATGTATCACCGGGACGAACCACGTACGTATAGTCACCAGCCTGGACTGGCAGACTCAAAAACAACAACATAACTAAACAGACCAAACATTTCATTACCGTTACCTCCAACAGCCACACAATTTACATTGACTCAAGACCCTATTCTACAATATACGGCCAAAATCCTTCTTCCGCACCCAATCCATAGATCATGAAATCATGGGCCCGCAGCGTCCGCCTAGATGGCCGTAAGGGCGCTGCATGTGTAAGACAGGAACTATCACCCGATGGCGTCGGGTGTCCATCTACTGGCCTAAACGCCGTCCTTGGGCCCAACTCGATAGACCTTGGACGTCCATGGCAACGATGTCTGCCATTTTAGCAATGAACGTCGAGTTAGTCGGTTTGCCTTTCTTTGGATCCACGGAAAAGGGAAACAGTCGCTCGAGTTCAGCCAGGTTTCCCTTCTCCCAGGTCATCTCTAAGGCATGGCGAATGGCCCGTTCCACTTGACCTGCACTGGTAGAGAACCGACGCCCCACCTCAGGATACAATCGTTTGGTCACACCATTGAGCCAGTTGTTGTCAGTGGAGACCAACAAGACCGCTTCTGTAAGATATCGATAACCCTTGTAATGCGGAGGCACACCAATGCGCCCAAAATAATGGGATATGCGTTCATACATCTGCTGCTGTAGCTGTTGACCGCCACTGGCTGCCGAAGAACCCAAAGCAGCCACTTGATGGATGCGTTTGATCAAGGTGGGGAGCGAAAACGGCTTCATAAGGTAGTAGTTCACACCCAACTCCGTTGCCCGTGTGACCAACTCATCCTGCCCAAAAGCGGACATGATAATCACCTTGGGACGATAGCCATCAGAGTGAACCAGATCCTCCATAACCTCCAGTCCGTCGCGATTGGGCATAACCAGGTCAAGCAACAGCACATCGGGCAGGTGCTCATGGATAGCCTCCATAACCTTGGTGCCATCATGCACAACAGCCACCAGCTCCAGCGTGTCATCGCGCTGAATATACGTTTCGATCATTGTACAGAAACCTTTGTTGTCATCAGCTACTAAGACCCGAGTCAACAGTTATTCCCTCCTCTACACCAACGGACTGCCCAACAAGTCCAACCAGCAAATACGTCTGTGTCAGTGGTGAATAACGAAACTCCTTAACCAAGCGAAAGTTGGAGATATGTCCGGTTGAGGCCACATGCAGGCGCGGACCGGAGCAGAATAACACTTGTCCGCCCATGGTGATGTGATGGTCGTCGTGATAGCCAATGGCCATATCCTGATCAATGAGTCCCTGTACCTTCGCCTCCAACTCGTCCAAGTCCAGGGCAGGCTTTTCACGGAACTCCAAAACGAAACCGCCCCGTACATCCGAGTGGTATTGCGGAGGCTCCGTACCAATGGCGTCGAGAGCTATGGAAGTCAAGTCCTCTGCCGTGTGGGCCATCTTGCGATAGACCAAAGACTGGTAAACTTGGTCTTTGATCGACTGCGGCACAGGACCAAAGAGTCCCGGACGAGTGACCACCACCTGTTCACCGATGCCGATCAGCATTTCAGCATTGAACTCAAGGGCTGGGTACAGCAGATCAAAATGCTCCACAATAACGCGGTGACCTGCGGCCACAGCGCGGCGCACAGCATCGGCGATCTCCCATACCTGACAGAAAGCTGTCTCGAACCGCACATCCACGTGATACGAGTGTGTTCCAAAGAACCCAGCCTCGGCATCATGGAGGACGGGCAGAGGACGTACATTGATCCCATCATCATCATTGGTCAAGACCAATCCGGGGAACATCCCTCGAATCAAAAGAGATTTGCCCGCACCAGCGTCACCTATCAGCCCCACCAACCGATCTTCCGGACTTAGGTAACGCTGCGCCAGCAGTTGACCTAGATTCATCAACCGCTTGCGCCCCCGAGGGGCGAAATATACTGCTCGGTCCAGACTTACGAACAAGGCACTCACCCTTTGTCTAAAGCGTTACAAAATGGCTTCCTGATGGCGCGCTGCATGGCAGTTGATATTCACAGCCACAGGCAGGCCCGCAATATGTGTGGGATAACTCAACACATGCACAGCCAGGGCTGTCACTGTGCCGCCGAATCCCTGCGGACCAATACCCAGCTGGTTAATGCGGATCAACAATTCCTTCTCCAACTTCTCAAGATCTGGATCGGGGTTATGCTCGCCCACAGGACGCAGAAGACTCTCTTTGGCAAGCAGGGCTGCCTTCTCAAATGTGCCGCCCAGGCCCACACCTACGATGATCGGCGGGCACGGATTGCCGCCGGCTTCGGATACAACGCGCACAACAAAGTCCATAACCCCCTGGCGGCCTTCGGCCGGCTTGAGCATGGCTAACTGTGACATGTTTTCGCTGCCGAAACCCTTGGGAGCCACGCGAATGGTCACGCTCTGGCCAGGTACAATGCGAGTGTGCAGTACGGCAGGCGTGTTGTCCTTGGTGTTCTCGCGCCGCAGTGGATCCTTGACAACACTGGTGCGAAAGAAACCTTTGGCATAGGCTCGGCGTACACCTTCGTTCACAGCCTCTTCGAGACTGTCCCCGAGCAGGCTTACTTCCTGACCAATATCGGCAAACACCACCACCATGCCGGTATCTTGGCACATAGCAAGTTTTTGCTCCTTGGCCATGGACGCATTGGACTGCAGCTGCATCAAGACGCGCTGCCCCAGTGGTGATTCTTCACCCTTGCGAGCGTTTTCCATGGCTTCAGCAACATCTTCGGGTAGATCTGTATTTGCCCGCAGGCAGAGTTTTTCCACCGTCTGGCAGATATCAGCGGTCCTGATAGTTCGCACTGCGATACCCCTTTCGCTTTAGGTGCGCTATAGTACGCTGCATTTCATTATACACTACCGTGAAGCCTTCATCTACCCCCATTCCCGGCTTGGCCAACATCTGCTGCGGCCGCACAGCCAGGGCAGCGTGCACACACACTTGGGCCGAACGATCGGTCTCATTGCACGTCCCGCCAAGGTAAGCGCCCACTCCGTGCTGTCCACACACGAGAACGGCTTCCATGGAGTTATGGATGCTTCCCAGATCCGGAGTCTTGATCTGGACCACGTGACCTGCACCGGCCTGCGCGAATTCTCGGATATCTGCTAACGTATTGCACCATTCATCGGCCACAATATCCACGGGCCGGCCCCGCTGGTCCAGAGCCTTGGTGATCTGCGCCAAGGCCTCGATCTGGGCCGCCTTGCTTCCCGCATCCACAGGACCCTCCACTCGCAGGGTATGGGGACCGGCAGCTTCCCCAAGACGTTCCAAGTATCCAACCAGCTCCTTCGTGGTAGGGAACGCATCGCCCAGTGTCCCATACACATCCACATGCAGGATGGGCAGGTACCCGGGATGTCCAAGCTTTGCGATGCGCTGGACAAGCCACTGCACATACTGCAGGAGAAGCTCGCCGCTGGTACCCACTTTTTTGCGCAGATTGTTGAACAGTCCGTGAGGGAGCACATCCGCCTGTTTCAATATCATACGGTCCACATTGAGGTAGCGATCATCACCAGATTGCGTGAAAATCGGCACGGCCTCCGGGATCACAGGAACTTGGAACTCCTCTGCAGCCACCTCAGTCATCAAGATCCTCCGAGCCTTGGCCACTGCATCCAAAAACGCCTGGCTGATCCCATAGGAAGCCGCTGTATGTAGGGGCTGGCCGTTGGGCTGGCGGACCTCCTCCAACTCTTGGCAGAGTTGCCGAAACTCCAGCAGCGGTCGACCCACAAAGTGTGTCCGCAGGACATCCTCGACAATGGGAAGATACTCCTGCGCGAGAAACAGCGGATCACGACCGCCGCAGCCAGAGTATTGCACAGCGGCGCAATCTCCCAAGGCCACCTGACCGTCGTCTAAGACCAGCTGAACCGATATGGACTCGCCAGCTTGACGAATGCGGGCGAACCCTTCCGTCAAAGGCTCTCCCCGATACGTAAATCCATCTTCCTCCCACTGCCCCCCCTTGATGGCCCGTTGATCATCAAAATAGAACCCTGTTCGGCCTGGAGAGACCACCACATCCTCAATGTGCAGCATCGTCGTCCCCCGTTTCGTAACTGTAATTGAGCCACGGCACATGCTGCTGCGCACCATAGACATCGGTTTCGCCAGAGGCACCAGACGGTCGGGGTCGAATGATCGTCACCTTCACGGCCCAGGCTGGCGGGAACGCGATAATACTTAGAATGGCCGACTCATCAACGCCCAATTGGCCAGCGGCAGCCGTCTTGCTCAATGATTGATGAAAATCCCACATATCCTTTTCCGACTCAAACATCATATCAAATGTCAGTTCATAAGGACCTGCATTCTTGCTGCGTATTACCTTGGCTTTCTGTAGAAGTGTAGTCTTCACCCTAGCCTACCTCCTTAACAACGGTAAACCACCTGCGCCCAGCATCCACCGCAGGCAGTAGATGATGAACTGTAAAGGAATAATAAGGACCACAATCAACGTCTGACGGGGAAAAGGGGAAAGCCAAGTTCCCGGCCGTGGAAATCCGCCCCGGGTAACCATAATGCAGCAGCGTGGAACGGGCCAGACCGCATAGGGACGATGCCTGCTCTTGGCTGGGTGCTGTGGCTTCGATCACGAGACCGACTTCGTGGCCCACAACAGGTTCGGGCTCTAACGATCCCATAACCCCGTCACGCCCGTAACAACGGAAGTTTAGTTCGCCCGCACTGGCGCCTTCGAGTTGTCCAAACACGTGGGTTCGCACGTCTTCTAAGATTGCGTTCAGCTGTTCCAACATAATCGGGTCTCTGACACCTGCAATACTTATGGTTCGGTATCCCACCAACCCAGCGCCTTCCAACTTCACCTTGTATGGTGTTGGTTCAAACCGAGTTCCTCGCACCTCCACCACTCGCTCGTTGACAGCAGAGTACACTGTCTGCTCCAAGTTCAGCCGACCCCCAGGACCGGGCAGAAGGTACGGATCGCTTTTCTCGTACAATGTGTGGGCCGCTACAGAACGACGCGTACAGCTTCGTCGCGCATTAAGCGGCTCCAGTCGGAAGGAATCGGTTGTGATGGTGCCCAGCATACAATCTGCACCACTGCCAGGATCTGCGGCAATGGCTGCGCACTCAAGGATTTTACCCATATGAAGGGCCAGTCCGGGATCGAACCCATGAAGTATAGGCAGGGCAGCAAACGGTGCCGGGTCATAAGCCCGTCCCGCCACAACCACTTGGCAGCCTTCGTTCAGCGCCTCGAGGTATGGTTCCGTTCCCATCTGAGCAACTAGGCGCTGCGTGGATTCCAGCGCTGCAGCAGTGAGGGGCGGCGCTGGCCCGCAGGGCTCAATCTCACCCGCCGCCAATGCCTTCTGTACTTCCTCCTTGGGAATGTCGGCGGCCACCGCCGCCGTTTTTAGCCGAAATTGATCTTCACGATAGATATCCATCACAATATCCCACAGCCAATCTAGATGGGGCCGTGCTCCAGAACCGCCTGCAGATCCAATGAGGACAGGGATTCCCAACTCCTTCGCTGCCTGCAGTATAGGTCGCAGGTCCCGCTTCACAGCACTTGCCTGCGTAAACGACTTGCCCGCCCCCAGGTAAAACGGACCAGGGTCGATGCTGCCGGCATCCACCGCAATGACATCGGGTCGAGCTGCCAAACCACGGCGAAATGATTCCATGGGGTATCCGTAGCCTAAAATGGCCGTTGGCGACAGTACTCGCAGTGTCTTCATCAAAACATCTCTCCATTCCAAATTCCGTTCCGTTGGAACTGTCAGCGCGGACGACCAACCAGCATACCTTTGCCGATAGCATAAATATCATCCACAACCATTTGGAAGCTGGGCTGACGGCCTTCCATCTCTCCCCGCCGGGCCAGCGCTTCCCGATGAAACTCCAAGATGGACCCGGGGAAGGGCAGGTCGCCTGGGTTCAGCAGACGTACTGCTCCCTCATGATCCCGGGCCGGCATAATCTTACCGGCATTCATCCGGCTCGGTGCAAAGGGGACGTCGATCACGCCCGCTGCAAAGGCCCGTACTGCGGCCAAGGCTGCATCGCCTTCACCCAAGTCCAAGGCCCGGTCCACCAGGGCTTTGGTCTCCTGCTGAATCATATCCTTCTCCAACTGCAATTTGTCAGCATGGGGGAATGCCTGATCCCGCAGCATATTGATGACCTGTTTCGTCGTCAAAAGTCCCTTGGCATTAGCTTCCTTGGTAGGGATACCCAAGGCTTCATGGGGCGTCTTGACAATTACCTTCGTGGCTTTCGCCAAGGATGCGGCCGCAGCGCCCAACGAAATAACACCAAAGGCCTTGGCTTCATCCGCGGGAAAGCCACCCATCCACTGATGGAACACCGTCGTGATGACAACGTCCGCAAAACCAGCCTGCTCCAAGTAGTGGTGGGCAAGCTCCTCAAGTACGGCTACAGCTGCCACGTCTTGTATCAGATTTCCGCACTGTCCATAGCCCAGAGAAATATGTTTGACGCCCTGGGCTGCGGCAAGCAGCGCCTCGAGAATGCCGACGCTGTGGCTTATACTTGGCAGTACAAGAGTGCCCGTTAAGGGTCCGAATGGCTCGCGATTGATAGCCGCTCCCTGCTCTTGGTAATAGCCCACCAAACGATCCACGTACTGCCAATGCTGGATGCTTTGCTCCAAAGGCACCTGCTTGGCATAGGGGATGTTGTAGCTGATACCACCGCCTTCGAAGGCGGTAAATCCAGAAGCCAGGGTTACCTCAGCCAACAGTCGGGCATCGGGGGTTCCGTGTCGAACCTGGACGGGCACCTTGGTCCCGTCAATAATGCGGCGGCAGTTGGTGATACCGTGGTTAATGGCCGGAAAGCCGTTGAGCAGCGCCCGCCCTTCCCGTCGACTTTCTTCCAGTCCGCGCTGGGCTTCTTCATAGCGGTTCTGGCGCGTGTATGAATCAATGGTGGTTGGCAGTAGATCTGCCTGCCCCACCTCTTCAAGATACTGCAGCAGTTCCAGATGCTCAGTGGCTACAGGCACGCCAGCCCGCGGCTGCGTCAAGGTCAGGTTTTCTTTCTTTGCCTCACGCATCCTTAGGGCGAAGTTACGGGTTTTGGGCAGTGCTTTAATATAGCGGATCCCATCTTCGATATCAACTTCAGAGCCCGTGGGCCACTGCTGCAGGACGCTTAGGCGCTCCTGCTGGAGTTCGTCCCAGTCCAGTTGGGTGTTCTGCAGATTCATCAACCGTTCGCCTCCCAGTTTTCTCCATCCAACAACTGACACCGCAGCACCGTTTCCGTAACCGAGGGATCTACCTCGGCAGCAAGACCAGCCGCAGCCAACACATATTGCGCATCCAATATGGTGCTTGGGCTGCGGGGCAGCAGGGCAAGGTCTTTGTCTCCGACGAACAAATGGTCAAACGTGCCGGATTCCCAACCGCCGTAAGCAAAGAAACCACCAGCTAAAATCACGGTCTTCACAGAAGTTAGATCTTTGCCCTCCTGCACCCAGACAGCCCCACTTGGAGTGAACATCTGCTCCAACCGACCAGCATGGCGCTGAACCGCCAGCTTCACAGCGGAGCAGGCCATGGCCTGATCAATGCGGGCCTCCAATTCGTCTTCAGCAACCAGTTCCGGTTGACCCTTGATGCGCTCCAGCCAGGCTGCCACCTCGGCTGCGCCCACTTCTGCCGCAGCCGCCAATGAGGGGATACCGATGACCGCTGCCAGGCTCTCCGCACTTACTCGCAGGCCTAGATCCCCCTCAACCGTGCGTTTGGCGAAGGGTTCGGGCAGTCCGCGCAGCATTACTGTGTCTGAAGACGGACGGCCGGAGCAGAAGGAATGGACATCGGTGGTGGCGCCACCAAGGTCAACGATGAGACAGTCGCCCACCAGCTTGCGCAGATAGTGTCCAGCCTGCAGTACCGCGGCCGGAGTTGGCATCACCAATCCGTCCAATTGCTCCTGCGCGCTGTGAAAGCCCTTGGCATCAATAATGGTATCCAAAAAGATCCGACGAATGCATTGACGGGCCGGATCCACATTCAACGTGCCAATCTCGGGCATTACGTTCCCGCACACATGCACATCAAACTGACGGCTCAGGATGTCCGATGCCTTTTGGGCAGCGCTGCGGTTACCTGCTAACACCAATGGAATGGACAAATCACAGCGCGTGAGCATCTGTGCATTCTGCAGCAGAACCGCTTGGTTGCCGCCATCGGTGCCGCCGGCCAGTAGTATCATATCGGGCTGCAGCCCGGCAATGGCCTCGACATCGGCATCGGTCAACTCATAGGAAAAGCAGCTCTGCACTCGGGCGCCAGCGCCTAGTGCTGCCTGTTGAGCCGCCTTCGCCGTCAAATCTGGCACCAAACCGACAGCCACCATTTTGAGTCCACCGGCAGCACTACTGCAGGCCAATTTTTTCGTCTGCTGCCATGTACTGTGATCTACGGATGAGCGCAGTTCATGTAGAACACTCTCGACGCCGTGGGAGATATCATTCACGGTGGTCGGACGCTGAGCTCGGCTGTGGATAGCCCCGCTGTGGCCGTCTACCAGCATAGCCTTGGTGTAGGTACTGCCGATATCCATTAATACCATTGGCATCATCCGGTGTCACCACGCTGAAACCGCAGATCCGCCTTGAGCTGCGGCAAAAAATCTTCCACCATGGTTCCCGGTGGAAACACGCGGTCAAACCCCATCGTCTGGAACTTGGCCTCCACCTGGCTCCACTCTTGGTTCCCAACGACCAAATAGCCTCCAATGTACAACAGAACATGGTCCAAACCAGCCTCAACCAGGTTGTCCTTGAGCCCTCGGCAGTCAATCTCGCCGTGTCCGTACAGCGACGACACCAGAATGGCATCAGCATCCGTCTCCAATGCCGCTTCCACGAACTCCTTTTGTGAGACGAGAACGCCCAGATTCACCACATGAAACCCCGCATCGCCCAGTGCCACCTCGAGAATTTTGTTGCCAATGGCATGCACATCGGATCCGATGACGCCGAGTATAAGCGTATAGTCTTTCATTGTGTTCACAGCCTCCCAACATCGACCATCACCATGCATGCGTGTCCCATTGGCGGGCCAGGTAGACAACGGCTCGTCCGGGGTAGCGAAGAACCCGCTGCCAGACCCTGTGCATTCCTGCACTTGCTGCCAATGGGCACTGCGTCGCATCACTGCAAAGCTAGGGACAGATGATATGTTTCTACTTCGCTAATGAATTGTAAAAACCTTCTCCACCCAGGGAGAAGGTTTTTCGTAGAACAACGATCCATGGAGCTATTGTGCGTTCTTGAGGAGACCTTTGGCATGTTGAACAGCGCCCTCATCATCGGCAGCTCCCCCCAACATCCTAACAAGTTCCTCCAACCGCTGCTCCTGGGATAACTGCTGCACCTGAACAGTAGTGCGTTGACCGTCCGTTGTTTTGGTAATGGAGTATTGGTGATGCGCCCGACCTGCAATCACGGGCAGATGGGTTATACAGAGCACTTGGAAGTGCTGGGACAATGTCTGCAGTTTGCTGGCTACATTGTGCGCTGTGCGTCCGCCAATTCCGGTATCCACCTCATCAAAGACAAGGGTTGGTACGGCGTCCTGTGCCGCCAGAATCGCTTTGAGAGCCAACATAATCCTGGATAGCTCACCACCGGAAGCGATACGACTTAGAGGCTTCAACGCCTCCCCTACATTCGGTGCAATCATAAACTCAACTTGGTCCATGCCCCCTGCGGTCATACGATCTGGCAGCGATTCCAGTTGCACTCGGAATGAAGTCTTTGACATATTCAGGTGGCTTAACTCCTCTTCGACCCGCTCTTCCAACGATTGGGCCAACTGGCAGCGGGCCTGGCTCAACTGCTGCGCCATATTCTGCCACTGGCTGTGGGCCTCTGTCAACTGGCTCTCCAGATGCTGCATAGTCCGGGTCTTACCTTCCAGAAGATCCAACTCCTCTTGGCACTGTTCGCCATAGGCGTTGATCTCGGCCACAGTATCTCCATACTTGCGCTTAAGATCATGCAGCAAACGCAGGCGCTCTTCCACTTCATTGAGGCGCTCGGGATTCGACTCGTACTGTTCGGACAGCAGGCGCAGGTCGCGGGTAATCTCCTCCAGATGCACCAAACACGACTGAAATGCATCGGCTACCTGGGCCAGTTGGCCTTCGAAGCTAGTAAGCGCTCCCAGCTCAGCAGTGACCTGTGAAAGCATTTCGAGAACACTGCTTTGCGATTCATGTCCCTCCTGCATGGCGCCATAACTCTGCAGGAGCGTTTGGGTGATGCGATCGGCGTTGGCCAACCCCTTTTCTTCCGCAATAAGCTGTTCCTCTTCGCCGTCGTGAAATGCAGCATCAGTGATTTCTTGGATCTGGAACTGCAGTAGATCCATGCGTCGCAATCGTTCCCGCTCGTCACTGTGCAGTGACTCCAATTGTCTCTTGGCTGTAGTGTAACGATGGTGGATCGATTCCATGGTCACCTTCAACTGACGAAACGCCTGATCGCCAAAACTGTCCAGCACATGTATGTGATGTTGGCTGTTAAGAAGTGCTTGCTGATGATGTTGACCGAGGATGTCCACTAAAAGAGGTCCTAACTCGGCTAACTGACCCACCGAGACCATGCGTCCGTTCACTCGACAGCGGCTGCGCCCGGCGTCGTTGACCTCGCGAGCAATTATGACGTCCGCCGCGGCATCGCCGCCGGTCTCGGCAGCAAAGCCCCAGTCTACCAGCATCTGGGCGGCCGCCTCTGAGCACGAAAAAGAACCTTCAACGATGGCGGTCTCACATCCGGTTCGGATCATCTCCGTAGAGGCGCGAGCACCCAAAAGAAGGCCCAATGCATCAATGATTATGGATTTTCCAGCTCCTGTTTCGCCTGTTAACACGCTAAAGCCGTTCTGAAATGTCAACTGCAAATGCTCGATTAACGCAAAATCTCGAATCTGCAATTCCTTCAGCAAAATCCCACCCCACTTATCGACGAAGGAGTTCCAGCAGACGCTCGTACAGAATACCCGCCTGACCAGGAGGGCGCTGCTGGTCTTGCTCAGCTTCGCTGCGCACAATCAAAACAATCACATCATCGCCAGCCAATGTGCCGGCCACGCCCGGCCATTCTAGTTCGTCCAGAACGGCCGCTACAGCATGGGCGCCGACCGGATACGTCTTGATAATCAGCAAATTGCCGCTGAAATCCACGTCCTTGACGTAATCTTCAAACACCCGTCGTGCCCTGCGATTGAGGTCGCCTTTGGTGGCGCCTTGAGGAAGGGCATACTTATAGCCGCCTTTGCCGTTGGGCACCTTGGCGAGACGCAACTCCTTGATATCCCGGGAGATGGTTGCCTGCGTCACCTGAAAATCCTCGGCTCGCAAAAGCGTCATCAATTCTTCCTGCGTTTCCACTTCATGTTCTTTAACCAACTGCAGAATAAACGACTGGCGTCTGGACTTCACTCCCTTTGCCTCCTCTGAAAAAGTATCACGTTGCTGCCCCAGGGATTTGGCAGACATCACTTAGGAAGCCTGCGGGAAACTTTCGCAAGGGCCTTCCACAACCCAACCAAGCCCATCAAACCTGCGGCGTCTTGAGACGCTCATGCAGTACCTGGAAGAAATTACGGCCCCGCAGCTTAACAAAGCCTGCTCGCACCGGGGATTGGCGGATAATGACGCTGTCATGGGACTGGAGACGAAACCCCAACTGTCCATCGATGGTCAACATGACATCTTCGTGAGCCGCCTCCACCGTGACAGTTACTTCCGACTGCGGGCGCACCACGACGGAACGGGCAGCCAAGGTGTGGGGACATATGGGGGTCATGGTTATGGAGTCCAACAGCGGGTCCACGATGGGGCCACCGGCCGATAGAGAATAGGCAGTGGAGCCTGTGGGTGTAGATACGATCATGCCGTCTGCTATGTAATCCATTACATGATAGCCATCCACCCACGTCTGCAGCCGAATGATGCGCGCGAACGTACCGCGAGTGATCACGGCGTCATTCAGAGCTCTGTACGAGGCAACCTCTGCGCCTTCGCGCTTGACAACGGTATCAATGAACATACGTTCTTCCACCGTGTACTCACCGTTCAGCAGTCGCTCTAATGCTGTATAGATATCCTCTTTTTCCAGTTCCGTCAGGAATCCCAAATGGCCCATGTTCACGCCCAAAAGCGGCACATTAAGTCCACTGATCAGGCGGGCCGCGTTCAGTAGCGCTCCGTCGCCACCCAATACCAGAAGCACTGTCAGGTTCTTCAGCTCCTGCAGGGGCTGCCCTAAGTCGGGTCGACCGATAAGTCCAGCTGCACCCTGCTCCAGCCAAACACTGACACCCTGCTCATCAAAGAAAGTAACGAGCTCTTTTGTCATCGCTACCGCTTCCGGCTTGCGCGTATGAGGCATAATACCAATAATCATCGTTGTCGCCCCATTTCATTCGACGTCAATGCGCCTTCTGGTGTGCTTGCTCCACAATGTCATTCGCCAATGCATCGACAGATACCTTTGGTGATCCCTTGGAAAAATATGCGAGATATTCAATATTTCCTTCTGGTCCCCGAATCGGCGAGTAGTCCAAAGCCACAAGTCCCGGGCCGCAGTTTTGCAGCACATCCATCAGTTTCTGCAAAACCTCTCTGTGGATTGCGGGGTCCCGTACTACGCCTTTTTTACCCACGGCTTCCCGTCCCGCCTCGAACTGGGGCTTAATCAAGCAAATAATGGCCCCGTCTGGACTCAATACGTCCAACAGCTGTGCAAAGAACTTGGTCAAGGAGATAAATGCCACGTCCACCACAGCCAGGCTCGGCACGTCAGCCAGCATGTCCGGGGTTACGCTGCGAATGTTAGTGCGCTCCATAACCACCACCCGCTCGTCTTGACGCAATGACCAGTCCAGCTGCCCGTAACCCACGTCGACCGCATAGACTTTGGCGGCTCCATTCTGCAGCAGGCAATCGGTAAAGCCTCCTGTGGACGCGCCCACGTCCAGGACGATCCGTCCTTTGACGTCAACACCGAATACGTCCAAGGCTTTGGCCAGCTTTAGACCACCGCGGCTTACGTAGGGAATGGCTTGGCCCTTCACCTCTAGAGCAGCATCAGCCGATATGGAGGTGCCTGCCTTATCCACTCGGACGCCATTAACAAACACCAATCCTGCCATAATCGCCGCTTTAGCTTTCGGGCGCGACAAGAAATGCCCTTCATCCACCAGCCGTTGGTCCAAACGTGTTTTTGGCATGCCATCAATCTCCTATTGCTCCGTACTGTGCTGGAAACGCGACTAACCAGCCGCGGCCAATATCGGGTTCCGGATCCGGGAAACAATGTTACTCCGCTTCAGCCAGCGGCACCTGACCAAACAACTGGCGAATTTTGCATGTGAGCCCTGCCGCGTCCAAGCCGTACAATTGATGAAGCTCACTGATGGATCCCTGGGGAACGAACTCATCCGGATACCCGACCATGTGCACTCGGACATTGGGTTCGGGAAGCAGGAGCTCGCACACGGAGCTGCCAAATCCTCCGGCAAGCACATGATCCTCCACGGTAATAATGGTACCTGTGGTTCGGGCCGCTCTCAAAATGGCTTCCTTATCCAAAGGCTTGATGGACCGCACATTAATGACTCCCACAGAGACATGACCCTCAAGCTCCTCTGCCGCTGCAAGAGCCGCATCTACCAGCGGGCCCACAGCCAAAATGGTACAATCTTTCCCGGAACGCAGCACCTGGCTGCAGGTCACGTCAATGTTGCCCTCGGCGGCGTAGTCTCTTGCAGACCCCCTGGGATAACGGATAACCGTTGGCCCGTCTTGCGCAAAGGCCCATCGAACCATGGCGCGCAGTTCGCCGGCGCTGCGCGGTGCCATAATGGTCAACCCGGGTATGGGCCGCAGAAAGCCGATATCAAATACGCCGTGATGCGTTGGCCCATCATCACCCACAACACCTGCTCGGTCGACACCGATCAACACTGGCAGCCGGCCCAAGCCAATGTCATGAACGACCTGATCATAGCCGCGCTGCAGGAACGTTGAGTACAAAGCAACAGCTGGACGCAAGCCTTGGGAAGCCATTCCGGCTGCCAAGGTCAAACTATGCTGTTCGGCAATACCCACATCAAAAATGCGCTTAGGAAAACGCCGGGCAAATTCAGTCAAACCCGTGCCATCGCGCATAGCTGCTGTGACGGCGGTGACCGTTGGATTTTCTGCCGCCACTTCACAGAGGGCCTCACCAAAGACTTCACTGAATGACTTTTCGTGATCGGTCTCGCTGCCATTGGCCCAAGCACTGACGCCGTGAAACTTGGCTGGGTTGTCCTCGGCCGGGGCATAGCCCCGCCCTTTTTGGGTAATCACATGCAGAAGCACCGGCCCGCCTCGGGCCGCTCCGTCACTTATGGCCGTTCGCAATTGCGCGATGTTGTGGCCATCAAAGGGTCCAAAATAGGAGAAGCCCAGTTCGGCAAAGAGCTGGCCAGGCAGCATTGACTTTAGCGCATCCTTGACACTGGAGGCCATCCGACTCATGGATCCACCAATGGCTGGAATCCGCCGGACCAGGGCCTCCAACTCATCTCGGGCCTTGGTCAATGTAGGGTCAAGACGCAGCCGCGTCAGGTACTCACTCATGGCACCTACGTTACGCCCGATAGACATTTCGTTGTCATTCAGAATAACCACCAGGTCTGTTTTGAGGTGACCTACGTGGTTGAGGGCCTCCAGCGCCATGCCCCCGGTCAATGCACCGTCACCAATCACTGCCGCCACCCGATGCGATTGTCCCAGCAGATCCCGGGCAATAGCCATGCCCGCAGCCGCTGATATGGACGTGGAACTGTGACCAACATCAAAGGTATCATGCGGGCTCTCAGATCGTTTGGGAAACCCGGACAGACCGCCATACTGCCGCAGAGTGGAAAATCGCTCACTGCGGCCCGTCAGCATTTTATGAACATAACATTGGTGGCCCACATCCCACACGATCTTATCTTCAGGGGAGTTCCAGACGGAGTGCAGGGCCAAGGTCAGCTCAACCACACCCAGATTGGCTCCCAAATGACCACCGGTGTGGGCCAATGTGTCAATGATCTGCTCTCGGATTTCCTCGGCCAGCTCCTTCAGTTGGCGAACGGAGAGCTCTTTTAATTGATCCGGACTCTGAATGCTTTCGAGCACTTGCCGACATCCTTTCTTACGTGCGCTTGCGGTTGGTTGGGCGGTTCCGGCCTTGACTTGGCCGCTCCAAATGCAGACCCAGGGGCTCCAGCATATGAAGCACCCTCCCCGCTATGTACAAGATCTCGGTGGACTTACTGATGGCCACGGTCTTGCCAAAGGCCTTGCCACCCACGGTGACAGCGGCGACCATGGCAATAGTCAGCGTCGTCAAAAACGTCTCATTCCAACTAGGCTGCGTGATCAGGATCCGAAACACAATAGCTGCACCAATGGCCCCCGAAAGGGTGCCCGCGATATCACCCACCACATCACTGGCGTAGGTAGCCACTTTGTCCGCATTGCGCAGCATCCAGATGGCCTGCTTGGCACCGGCAATTCGGTTCGCCGCCATCGCATGGAATGGACTTTCTTTGCCAGCTGCGGCAGCGACACCTACAACATCAAATACGATCCCAATCAGGACAATAAAAAAAAGAAGCCCAAAGCTAAACACCAGCGGCACAATTCCCAGCAAACTGCTGCTGCCCAGGTTAAAGACGATGGACAAAACAAACGTTATGAGAGCTATCGTCATGACTTGCCGCCAACGCACCACTAGACTCCGTCTCCTATTCATACAAACGCAGGCATGCTCTGCTGCTGCGGGTAATAAGGTGCCAAAATTCACAATGGTGGATGACAATCAAAGAAGTAAAGATTGTGGCTTAAGGTCCAGCAGGTTTTCCCAGAGCCCCTCCGGGCCGTCACCAGCACGGCGGTTTCCCCTTTCCGGACTCTTCACCGTGTCACCATCGGTGAGGCTGGATTACCACTGAGCACACACTGTAATCCTTCTCTGATCTTTCTTGTCGAAAACAGCCTAGGAGTTTTCCTCTACACAGCTACCTGCCCCTAGCCTCTGTTGCAGTGAAGGTTTCAAGCAGCAATACCAGCATTCCTTGGCCTTTGGAACGCCGGTTCGATCCACTATCCCTCCCCCACCACGCAAGGCAGGCTACACTGCACCCCACACTGGCGGCTGCTACACCGCTGTACGCATCGCGTGCAGGTTCCTATCCCAAGCCATAAGCAGCCGGTCTCCCGAACCACCCACACACTTGGGTCTCCGTGGAAGAAGGGTCCACGCCTACATGCCCTTGTAGATCGCCCTTCAACCTTAACCCCCAGCAACAGCACCCGACTGGGCGTCGAATGCCACCACCAGGGACTTCATTGATGTGCCCTTAACGGATTTTTAGGCCCGTCTTCGAAAGCAGGCTCTGTGACTAGGATACTGCGTCATCCACCATTATAATAAGAATATTATACCACAGCCACAAGTGTACTTCAACAACGCGGCAGACCATAGAACAGCGCCGCACCCCTTCTCGGGCCAACTTAGTCCATGAGGTTCTTAGAATACAACAAAGACTTAGCGATCGCGCTCAAGCACGTATCGCGCCAGCTCTTGCAGGGCCCATGTGTCGCCAGAGAGATGTTTTAGTGAAGCTACGCAATCGTTCACGCAGCGGGCAGCCATGGAGCGCGATTCGTCCAAACCATACAGGCCCGGATATGTAGCCTTCTGCTGTTTGGCATCAGCTCCTGTGGCTTTACCCAATACCTCAGCGTCACCCACCACATCGAGGATATCGTCTGTGATCTGGAACGCTAAGCCAAAGTTCTCAGAGAACCGGACCAAGGCAGCCAGCTCGTCAGTCTTAGCACCGCCGATCATAGCTCCACCTGTCAATGATACCGCAATCAAAGCCCCTGTCTTCAGACGATGTATAGTCTCCAACTCGTCTTTGTTCACTTGCTTACCAGAATGAACTAAATCCAACACTTGTCCGCCGATCATCCCTTTCGTGCCAATGGCCTGGGTCACGGCCAGCATCAGCCGCGATGCGGTGGGTAGCGTAACAGGATAAAACTCGGGCAGCTTAGCCAGCTGCTCCATGGCCTGGGTCAACAGTGCATCGCCCACAAGAACTGCCATGCCCTCTCCATACACTTTGTGACTTGTCAACTTCCCGCGGCGGTAGTCATCATCATCCATGGCCGGCAGATCATCGTGGACCAAGGAGTACGCATGGATCATCTCCAGGGCCAAGGCGTAACCCAACGCATCTTTTTCCTGTCCACCAACGGAACGACAGGCAGCCATGGCCAGAATGGCGCGCAGCCGTTTGCCCCCGCCCAAACAGGAATAGCGCATAGCTTCATGGACAACGTGCGGTTTTTGGGTTGCCCGGGGCAGAACCTTGTCTAGAGCTGTCTCGATCCACGCTGCCTTCTCCTGCAGGTACTCTTGGATAGTCATCGATCGTCCTCCCCCTCCAGCTCAAAAGCTTCCCGCAAATGTTCGCCATTTTTTTCCAATAACAACTGTACTTTCGCTTCCGCATCATCCAATTGCTTGCTGCAAAACTTGGCCAGTGCGACGCCTTCTTCAAACAGCTCCATGGACTTCTGCAGTGGCACATCACCAGACTCCAATTGCTTAACCACTTCTTCTAGGCGCTGAATGGCTTCTTCATAGGTCATACTTTCCATGTTCTTCTCCTTTCTCCACGCTGCATGTAAGATATCCCCTCTGCAGAATCACCAACAGCGACTCCCCGATGGCAACCTCGTCCCACCGTCGAACAACATCCCCCGTCTGGCGCTGCGCCACGGCATAACCACGACCCAAGACAGCCAACGGGCTCAGCGAATCCAGCTGCGACACGTATTTGGCAAAACCACTGCGCCGCATAGCCAGGTTTTGGGTGTGATTTCGGATTAGCACAGCACCATCCTGCTCCAGCCTGCCGCGAAGATACCGCAGCATATTCGAAGGGGCGGCCAAACTCGGCCGCTGTTTGAGAGACTCAAGATGGTAGACCCGCTGCCGGTGCTGGTGTTGGCGGGCCTGCATCAGACGAAGCAGCCAATCATCCACCCGCTGTCGCTTCTGGTCCAGCACCCGCAGGGGGTTGGAGAGCACTGGCCGCGTTTTGTACTGGCCCACAAGTTGACGCCCATACTGGAGGCGTTGCCGATAGCCGTGTATCAGCCCTTCCCGGAGGCGATTCAAATCTCCTTGAAGAGCGTAGTAATCGGGGACAGCCATCTCAGCTGCCGCCGATGGTGTTGGCGCCCTGAGATCCGCGGCAAAATCGACAATGGTAAAATCGGTCTCGTGTCCAACGGCAGCAATGACTGGTTTCGGACACGCAGCAATGGCTCGTGCCAGCGCCTCATCATTGAATGCCCAAAGCTCTTCGATGGAGCCACCGCCGCGTCCAATAATGATAACATCCACATCATCCTGCGAAGCGCAGAGCTGCAGAGCACGTATCAACGTCGCCGCCGCGGCCTCGCCCTGCACCTGGGCCGGCACGAGCAAAACGCTGCTGGCTGGGTATCGCCGTTGCAGAACACTGAGAATATCTCGCAGGGCTGCCCCTGTGGCGGAGGTTACGACACCAACCGTTCGCGGCAAAAAGGGGAGCTGCCGTTTGCGCTCTTGGGCAAACAAACCTTCTTTTTCCAACCGCTGCTTCAACTCCTGATACGCAGCATGTAAAGCCCCGAGACCTTGCGCAAACATCTGCTCTACATACAGTTGGTACTCACCGTTGGCTTCATACACGCTGACAGAACCCACGGCCACAACGGTTTGACCATTCCCAGGACGGAAACCAAGGCGCGCATTGCGTCCGCGAAACATGACACACTTGATCCGGCTCTTGGCATCCTTCAATGTAAAATACATATGCCCTGAAACATGATGCTTGAAATTGGATATCTCGCCTTCCACAGCAATATTGGTCAACATTGGAGTTTCCAGGAGTTCTTTGATGGCCTGTGTTAGTTCACTTACTTGCAGTACTTGCGGAGATTCCATACGTTGCTCCTTTCCCGATGGGCTTCCTATTGCTTATGTCCGAAAGAGCAAGTCCTCCCAAGGTCGGTTGGTATTGCTGTTCCAAGCCGTCACTGCTGCACCTAGACCATTGTCGACGCTGAACTTAGGTTCAGCATACCACAGCGTCGCGTGGGGTAGACGCCGACGCAACTCTTGGCGGATCAACTGGTTGGACATAACGCCCCCCGAGGCTAACACCGGATGAATACCGAATTTTTCGAAATACCAGCGCAGAGCTTTTTCCAGCGTTCGAGCCACGCACAGGAGCACAGCCCGGGCAATATCCGCTGCTGACTCCTGTCCAACCAAGCGCAGAGCCTGTGTACACGGACCCGAGAAGCTCATCGCTCCGTTTTGCACTGCCGACGGCAACCGGAGGTCTCCGACAGAATCAGCTGCTACGCGCTCCAAAGCCGGCCCCGCGGGAAATTCTAAACCCAGTGCCACCCCCACCCTATCGATCATCTGGCCAGCATGAAGGTCGTCACTGGTTCCCACTGTCTGCAACAGAACACACTGCTGTTGACGTTCCACTTTGAGAATATCGCTGGTGCCTCCCGAAATATGGAGGGCAGCAAAACCAGAGGCCGATGGACCGCCTGCGGAGTGGAGAGCCGCCCACAGGTGGTTTTCTTGATGGGTCGTCGTAACTAAGGGGACGCCTTGCAAAGATGCCAAACTGCGGGCCATGCCCAAACCCGCCAGGAACACAGGCATATAGGATTGGGCCATCGGGCGAGGCGCCCCACTGACGCCAATGGCCGCCAGTCTCCAGGCTTCGCTCTGCCATGGTAAATTCTCCATGAGCTGTGGCAGATGCTTTACATGTTGAAACAGGGCCTCCGATTGCCGAAGACCCTGCTGTTCCTTTGCCACATGTAACGGCATGCGTTGATCCGCCAGGAGTCCCCCGTCATCGCCAATAACAGCCAATGACGTCGTGTAGTTACTGGTATCAATACCGAGGTAGACGCGTTTATCCATCGGCCCGTTCATCCTCTTCAAGATACGACACAACCGACCCCAAAATACCGTTTATAAACTTCGGCGAGTTATTGTCGCCGAACACCTTGGCCAACTCTACTGCCTCATTGGCACAGACCTTACGAGGGGTATCCTCTGCGTACCGGAGCTCGTAAATGGCCGCTCGCAGAATGCTGCGGTCAACACCGGCCAAGCGCTGAACATCCCAATCCTCGGCGAAGTAGTTAATGGCCCTGTCCAGCTCTTCGCGATGTTCCACAACCCCCGCCACTAACTGCCGAACAAAACGAGAATCCTTCGGCTCCAGGTTTGCCTCGGCCAAGCGCTGGTCCAGTGCTTCTTGCACGTCAGTTTTGGCAAGATCGATTTGAAACAAGGTCTGAATCACCAGCTGACGTGCCAATCGTCTGCTCAATCATGTCACCTCAAGAATCGGTCAAGAAGACCGCTGATATCGCCATGAGTGTCATAGCGGCTGCCGAGATAGAAGCCCACGCCGATACACAGCGCCACGAACAGACCGCGAATCACACCAAAGCGGATAATAATCCATCCCAACGCCAAGCCCAGCAAGGCACCAAAGACCTTTCCCCTGTGCGGCTGGAGTTCTTCCCAAAAGTCCTGCAAGCTGAACACATCCTTTACTGTACCCGGGCCCGCGCGGGATTGACTGTCCCCAAGACTTCCACCTCAATACTTGCTGGCTCCACACCAACAGTTTCCGCCATATAGGCTTTGACTCGGGACTGCACGGAATGGGTTACCGTCGGTATGTGGTGATCTGGGGCCAGGTGAACGCGGAGGATCACATTCAGCGTTTCCTCACCCGCCAGTTCGACAACGGCATCGGTGACGCCCTCGATTTCCAGCGCTGCCCGAGCCACCAATTCCTTGATGGTGCGGTAATTAACACGGACTTGTCCTAAGGCAGTTGCATGGATCAGCGACGCCTGCCGCTCTGTACTCTTGCCGATCAAGAATCCGAGATAGACGGCCAAGGCAGACGCGATGATCGCCAATAGCGCCGAATCCAGAGGTGAGCGCTCAAGGCTGCGCAGCCAACTCCACAAAGGAGAAATAGCCACCGTTCCCCAAAGCAGCATGATACTGGAAAAGGCGAAAAAAACGACCAACAAGCCCAGTATCACCTTATCCAAATTCTTCATGGTTACCGCACCCTATTGGGAGGAGCTTCCTTGGCTGCAGATTCTTCAACATTGGTGGGTTGATGGAAATGCACGCCTAACACATGCAGGTTCACTTCAACCACATCGAGACCTGTCATAACCTCAATAGCTCGCTTGACATTCTCTTGAATTTCCTCAGCAACCTTGGGAATGCTGACTCCATAGTCTACAATGACAAACAAATCCACGGCGGCCTGGTGTTCGCCAACTTCGACCTTGACGCCTTTCGAGAGGTTTTTGCGGCCCAGCATTTCGGCGATACCGCCGGCAATACCACCACTCATGCCGGCTACGCCTTCCACCTCAACGGCGGCCAGACCCGCAATAATTCCGACCACTTCGTCGGCAATCTTCAGTTCTCCCAACTCGCTTCGACGTTCGTTTTCAGCCATGTTCTCTACCTCCTTAGGGGTATTATATCACTGCACCTAGGCTTTTACAATTTCATCCTTCATCAGAACATCCTCAATGAACTTCGTCGAAAATTCACCCCGACGAAACCGTTCATCATGGAGAAGGCGGATCTGAAAATCCACGTTGGTCTTGATGCCATCCACAATGATCTCCGACAAAGCGCCCTGCATGCGCACGACGGCCTCGTCACGATCCCGCCCCCAGCAGATCAGTTTGCCGAACATGGGATCATAGTACGGTGGTACCGTATAGCCTGAGTACACATGGCTGTCCCAGCGGACACCGTTGCCGCCGGGCGCGTGAAACGACTCGATCAGACCGGGACTGGGTCGGAAGTTGTGCTCCGGGTCTTCGGCATTAATACGGCATTCGATGGCGTGGCCCACAGGAACAATAGTGTCTTGCTCATAACCCAGCTCAGCTCCGGATGCAACCCGAATCTGTTCTTTGATCAAATCCACTCCGTACACCATTTCAGTAACGGGGTGCTCCACCTGAATACGGGTATTCATCTCCATGAAATAAAACCGGCCTTGGCTGTCCAGTAAAAACTCAATAGTCCCAGCGCCCCGATACTTCACGGCTGCCGCACCTTTGATGGCCGCTTCACCCATCTTTGTCCGGAGAGCCGGGCTGACCACAGGCGAGGGTGCTTCCTCGAGCAGTTTTTGATGCCGCCGCTGCAGCGAGCACTCCCGTTCGCCAAAATGAACAATGTGTCCATAATGATCGGCCATGATTTGAACCTCAATGTGACGCGGATTCTCGATAAATCGCTCCAAGTACACCTCGTCACTGCCGAAGGCCGCAGCCGCTTCACTGCGCGCCATTTGAAATCCCTTCACTGCCTGGGACTGGTTGGACGCTACGCGCATCCCCTTGCCACCACCACCGGCAGACGCCTTAATGATGAGAGGGTAGCCGATACTTTTGGCCGCCTCCAACAATTCGTTCTCGTCCTTTACCGGACCATCACTGCCCGGTACCACAGGAACGCCAGCGGCCTGCATGGTCTTGCGGGCTTGGGCTTTGTCGCCCATCACAGCGATCTGCTGATGCGTGGGACCAATGAACGCCAATCCGTGGCTTTCACAGATCTCAGCAAACTCAGCCCGTTCGCTGAGATAGCCATATCCCGGGTGCACCGCGTCAGAGCCGCTGAGAATGGCAGCGGAGAGTATATTGGGCACGTGTAGATAACTTTGGCTGGAAGGCGCGGGTCCTATACAGATAGCTTCATCTGCCGCGTGAACATGCAGCGACTCTTCATCAGCTTGCGAATACACTGCCACCGTCTCGATACCCATTTCTCGACAGGCCCGGATGATGCGGAGCGCAATTTCACCACGGTTCGCTATTAAAATTCGCTGGAACACAAAATAACCTCCTTAGTTCACTGGTTCCAGCAGAAACAGGGGTTGACCAAACTCCACTGCTTGGCCGTTCTCCACCAAGACCTTGACCACTTTCCCACGCTGTTCTGCCTCAATCTCGTTCATCAGTTTCATGGCTTCGATAATGCAGAGCGTCTGCCCGGGCTCCACCTCATCACCCACCTTAACGAAGGGCGGACTGTCCGGCGAAGGTGAGTGATAGAACGTTCCGACCATCGGCGAGCATACCTCGATACCCGCAGGTTCCGTTTCGCTCACAGGCTGCGAGGAAGTCATCATACCCGGAGCCGCAGCTACAGCGGAGGCCACAGGATCTGCGGTTGGAGCGTCTGTCGGGCTCCAAGCTGCAAATCCTGGTTCCACAGGGGCGGCCGCAGGCCGTTCTTTCTTAATCCGCAAACTGAGCTCTCCAGACTTCAGCTCAAAATCGGTGATGTCGGCTGCAGCCACAGCCTCCAATAGTTCCTTTATTTCGTTGACGTTCTTAATATCCACTGTGTTTCCTCCTCGACGTTCAAGGTCAGTTACCTTTTCGACAGCGTTCGTCAAATTCCCTTTTGCAGAGGTCCACTTGTCCACCAATGAACAAAGTTAGCACCACATGCTGCGGCGGGTGCTACGTGCAACAAAAGTAGGGAAGCCCTACTCCAAAGAGAAGGGCCACTTCGACGCATCGGTACGGGCGTTTCTTAATCACATAACTCGCTGCCGCCCATCATGGCGGTCTGCGCCGGCCCGACTCATGCCAGAGGACGCTCCATATCACCCTGCGAGCCGGGATGCCGAATGTAACAACATGCACACAGGCCTGGTCCACAGAGAGGTTCCAACGCGCACACTTAACGGTCCTGCTCGGCGAAACGCCTGTTCAAGGCGTTTCGAACTCGGTTGTAAACCACGCGTTGGTCTCTATGACAC
>PWMW01000170.1 GCA_003559095.1 Clostridiales bacterium
CGCGTGCCGTCTCGCTCCACAACGTTGGCTGTCACGAGCGTGCCGGGGCGAGGAGCTGCTGTGAACCACTGACTGCTCAAGCCACGGCCCAAGATAATGGGCTGTTGTCCAGACACCATGGGATCACCACCTATGGTATGCATCGACATCAGAGAGCAGTGACTAAATGCATGCAGAACAGAAAAACAACACCAAGTCCAAGGACTTGGTGCCACTGCCTGTTTTGGTTATGAGCACGCCTTCGACACAACCTGCGGGTGCTGGGCCTTGGCAGCCGCCCGCCGAGCAATGGGCCTGGCCACAAAGACGGATGCAATCAGACCTACCAAGGCTCCCAATCCAGCGGGAGCATCGGCCTGCAGGAACCAATAGGCAATGGCATAGCCCAGCAGCAGGCCAATGAGGGGCAGGCCATAGAGTACCACCACCGCCCGCACCAGTTCCTTGGTGGGTTGGTCCAAGATGACCCAATCGCCGGCAGCCGCCCGGACTGGATTTTCCACACGATATAGTTGGTCCTCTGCTTTTTGGGCAGGGGTAAGGCGAATACAGCCCTTGCAGTCACCGCAGCCGCGCGAAGGATCCGCAATTTTTACCCAAGCGGAGCTGCCTTCGGTACGGACCACCTGTGCTCGCTGACGCATAACGTAATCACTCTCCAAACCATAAAAAGTAGCAGACCCGTGCTGGGCGCATGCGCACCCGACCGCCTTCGGTATCCTGTTATAGTATACCATAACTCCCGGTTCATGGCGGCTGCTTCCGCGGCATTTTTCCGCAGGCGTGCAGCGGATTTGGTTGACATCGCTGACGAGCGTAGGCAGCTTGACCCGCAAGACAGGCCGTTATCACTGGGCCGCAGCCTCCTCGCCGTTGACCTGACTGCCCTGCCGTGATACTGTTAAGTTAACTCCAGGAAGGGACGATGCCCCATGATGCGTACCGAACTGACCGCAGCCATGAAGGACTACTTTGGCCCGCGCCCGGATCTAGTGGAACATACCCTGCAGGTAACGGCCTTCGCTGAACAGCTGCTGGGCCGCATAAAAGCCAAGGACGAGGGCGTAAACGCTGATGTGGTGGTGGCAGCCGCCCTCATGCACGATATCGGGATCCCGGAAGCAGAGCGCCAGCACGGCAGTGCCGCCGGCCATTATCAAGAACAAGAAGGACCGCCCATAGCCCGGCGGCTTATGGAATCACTGCAGCTGGATCCCGACTTGATCACAGAAGTTTGCGAAATTGTAGCCCACCATCACTCACCGGGCGTGGTCCAAACCCCAAACTTTGCCATCCTTTACGATGCCGATTGGTTGGTGAACCTGCCGAACCAATACGAGCGCATGGGCATGAACAGGGTGCCCGAAGCTGCCATCGCCAAGCGCTATCTCACCGACGCAGGCCGCAGCTTGGCCAAAGAGCTGTTCCTCAAACCGTAGTGAAAACAGCTGACAGCGCCCCAGCGGCGGCAGACCCGCCTGAGTTCGGGGCTGAAGAAAACTATTGCCAAGGACGCCGCTGTCCTGTATAATGAGCTTTGTTGGAACCGTGGTGTAGTTGGTTAACACGCCGGCCTGTCACGCCGGAGATCGCGGGTTCGAGTCCCGTCGGTTCCGCCATGTTTGTTCATAAAAGCACATCCCCAGGGGATGTGCTTTTTGTTTTTTCTGCAAGAATGGCCGGCGCTGAAGATTCAAGTTACTCGTCAGCCAAAGAATGCTCCCGCTGCATCTGCCGCTGAATCCGCCGTCCCGTAGGTGTCACGGCGAGGCCGCCCTTGGAGGTCTCCCGCAAGCTTTCCGGCATAGCTCGTCCCACCTGCTTCATGGCATGGACGGTCTCATCGAAGGGCACAATGGCTGGAATACCGGCGGCGATCATATCCGCACACATGACGGCGTTGCCGGCAGCGCAGGCATTGCGGGTGATACAGGGCACCTCCACCAAACTGGCGATGGGGTCGCACACCAACCCCAGCAAGTTCTGCAGCGCCAAGGAGGCCGCGTCAAAAATGGCTGTTCCCGTGCCGCCCATCAAGAACACCAACGCTCCGGCAGCCATGGCCGACGCCACTCCACATTCTGCCTGACAGCCCCCCTCAGCTCCGGCGATGGGCCCTTGAGCAGCGCTGACCGTACCGATACCGGCGGCGGTGAACAGGGCGTTCACCAAATCCCCCTGGGAGACTTCAAGATCCGCGGCCACAGCCAACAGTGCTCCGGGCAAAACTCCACAGCTGCCGGCGGTAGGACACGCCACAATCCGACCGAGGCCGGCATTGTGCTGAGCTACAGCCAGGGAATACATGGTTATGCGCTGCAGCTGCGGTCCCCCCAACAACCGCCCATCTTGGGCGGCCACAGCCATCTTGCGGCCATAGCCTTTGGCCAGATGAGCAAAGGTTCCCGGATCATCCAGTCCCCGTTCGACGGATATGCGCATGACATCTAATCGTCGTTCCATGGCCGCCACAATGACATCCGGACTTTCGCCCGATCGTTGGCTCTCATAGGCAATGACCACTTCGGGCACTGTCCACCCGGTCTCTTCGCACCATTGCAGCAGCTCCGCTGCGCTGTTTAGTTCCATCGCTCTACCTCCACACCTAAAACTTGGGCAAATATCGGACCTGCTGCACACCAGGGAGCTGGCGCAGGCGTACCAAGACGTCCTCTGTCAGGGGATCATCGGTCTGTGCTACCAACAGGGCATCGGAACCCCGCTGGCGCCTGCTCACTTCTAGAAAGGCGATGTTGATCCGCATCTCGCCCACAACCCGGGTGATATCGGAGATGGCCCCCGGCTCGTCCCGGTGGCGGACAATAAGCGTAATATAGCTTCCGTCACAGGAGATGTCGAATCCATCTAGACGATCAATGCTGATGCGTCCACCGCCAATACTGGCTCCCAAGAGGTCCACACGCCCCGCTGCTCCCTGCAGCTGCAGACGGACGCTGTTAGGATGCACATCTCCCAGATCCGCCCAATGAAAACGATACTGCAGTCCGGCTGCCTCGGCCAGCTCCTTAGCTTGGGGAATGGCAGGATCATCCATGAACATGCCCAAGATCCCCGCCAGCAGAGCAATGTCAGTACGATGGCCCCAATACGTGGCAGCAAAGGAACCGTGCAGATGGATGTCTGCCTGCATCACAGGTTCAGCCAGAATTTGCCGACCGGCATAACCGAGACGAGCCGCCCCAGCTGTATGGGAACTGGACGGGCCCACCATGATCGGACCCACAATATCGAAGATGCTAATCTGTGACACAACAATCCCTCCTTGCCCTTGGCAGAAGCTGTTCTGCAGTGCTTGCCGCAGGGCGGTCACCAAAATCACTGGCGAGGCCCACTGGTTGGTTTATGTAGATGCCAAATCTTCTGGCTCATGCCGGGGACGTTCGGCCACCACCGCACAGGCAGCAGCCACGGCCCGGTGCACATCCAACTGCACCTGCAGGGACTGCAGTTCCACGTTAATCATGACCTCTCCCCGTTGGGTACTGGCATACCGATTGGGCAGATCTCGCAGGGCCAAGGCGGCGGCATCCTCCCGGCAGCGTTGGCAGCTGCACTGGGCACTCGTTGCCATGTGTCGGTCCACTTCCCGCAGTACCAGCTTTTCAATGGGTTTCTTTAACGTCAATGTGTTCACATCCCTTGTTGGTATTTCAGTGCTCCGTGGATCCTGACGCCGTTATTCGAACAAAACCATGCTGTAATCGAGACGCAGACGGTGGCACACGGATTGAACGTCCTGGCCATCGGCGCTGCTTTGCCTGCGCTCCCTTTCATCATACTGCATTTGCCGCAGAAAAAAAAGGCTTCTCCGCATCAAGAGAAGCCTTAGTTATGCAGTTGGCCGGGGCTGCCCATGCACCCGCAAAGTGGCTGCGGCAGCCGAAGTGCCGCCGGTGCACTCCCATGGTCTGGGCGGTCCCCCGAGCATTGGCGAACCTAGAGATCCAGAGCGTCGATGACGGCGTTAATAACGCCTTTGCTGGTATCCGTAGCGCCGGACACCACATCCACATTGATGGACTGGGCATCGACGATGGCTTGGGGTATCCGTTCCAGGGCAGGGTCGGATAGACCCGGGGTATCATCTGCTTCCAGAATTTCTACAGAAGCGATCTTGCCATCGGTGACCGTTACTTTTACCTTGATATCACTTTGGTATCCCCGGGCGGTTCCTTCGTATTCGCCATCCTCCACATTAATGATACCCAAGGCACGGCTGATAGCCTTCAAGAATGCATCGCTGGTGGCTGTGGCGCCCGACACCACGTCCACATCCAGTGACTGTGATGCCACCACGGCCTCCTTCAGCTTTTCAAAAGCCGGATCGGCAATCTGCGGCGTTTCGTCATGTTCCACCACAACGATTTTGGAAATCCGACTATCTTCCACGGTAACTTCTACCTTGATGTCGGACTTATATCCTTCGGCACTACCCGTGTAGACGCCATCTTCCAGCTCTTCTGCAGCAATTCCCATGGAATAAAAGACACCGGTAACCACCATCAAACCTAGAAACAGAACAATACTGACATTCCGTCGAACAACCCGACTCAACATGGACTGCATACCTCCTTATGTTCGGCACGTCCGTCAATGACAATCTCTACCATCGACAAAGTGTTGCTTATTCAATCATTCGTTACTGCTCCTCCGTATCCTGCCGCCAATACTGTCGTTTTTCGGACCATTCACAGTCCTCCCAGCTCATGGAACTAACGGCAGGGTCAAAGCACCCTGCGGCATCAGAACCACCGTGTCGACGCTCGGCTTGATCTGCCGAGCTCTCGCCATAGCCTCCTCCAAAGATGCGGCAGGTTGCAGTCCAGTGCGGCGCACCACCACGGGATCAAGGTCGCTGACCAAAATCGACGGATGCTGCGAAGCAATGCGGCGAATATGGTACGCCACATAGCCCGGTACGGTGAACCCGGCGGCCAATGCCGCAACCATGGATTTAAGGCTTTCATGTTGAAACCAACCAAAGAAATCCGGTGAGCCGCCGCCTTCACTGCACTGAGCGGCCACAACGATCACACCACCGGTATCAACAGCGTAATATGCATTATCCAGGGTTTTCGCCGCTTGGTACAAGTTGATATCTGTGGGATAACCGCCCGCAGAGGCAATCACCAAGTCTCCTCGCTGCGCCAGCGGCACGCCGTAGCGTTGGCGGATGAGATCGCAGCCGAGCTCCCAAGCCGAATCCCAATTGCCTCCCACAACGGCTCCGACGCGCCCTTGGCTGCTGAGGACAACATTGAGCAGAAACGTGGGCTGCAGGAGAGCAGCGGCATCCATCATGTCCTCATGCACAGCATTACCAGCGGTTTTACCAGAGCCCATGGTAGCAATGGCATCGGGACTGAGCAGGAACCCGTGATTGGCCTGCACCGTCCCGTAGCCGGCAATGCCAGGCAGCACACTCTTACGACCGCCGCCGAAGCCTGCCATCAGATGATACACCAATCCACCCACAAGAATCACATGGTCCGCTTCCACCGCCATCCGGTTTAAGAACACCTCGGTGCCGCGGCTGGTGGTACCCACGAAGCGAAGGTTATTAGGATCGCGGCTGTCATGATCCACCACCTGCACACGTTGGTAGACAGATTCCCCCACCAACGCCTGCAGTTCGGATTGAGAATGCCGGCGATGCGTTCCGACAGCCACCAAAACCGTGATGGCGGTGTCACAGAACCCACAGCCATTGAGGTAGGCCAACAGCGGCGGCAGCAGCAGGTCATTGCGCACCCACGCCCGTGTCAGATCACTGATGACAACGACGACGCGGCCGCCGGGTCGCAGCCGTTCACGCAGGGACCGTGTCTGGTCCACGGGGTGGTCCAGCTGGTCCGTAACAGCGCCAGCCACATCTGCGAGATCAGGGATGGACCCTGGTTCCATCTGGTACAATCTTTGGTAAGGCGGCAAATCCAACGCCAACTGGCCGCTGCCATACGCTAGTTCCATGATCGTAACTCCTTTGCTATCTCCTCATTCAGCTCGCCAGCACCTACTTCAAGTCAAATGCAGCCACCACAGACCCCTGGAACCGCTGTTCGATGAAATCCAGCACGACTTGGGAGTGGTAAGCGGCTACTAGCATCTCGTAGCGTGGATCATCCCGTTGATCGCTGCGAACGGCAATAACGCAGATGTAGGGAGAATCAGCGCCTTCTAATACCAGGGAATCCTCCACCGGATTCATACCGGCCTCGATAGCATAGTTGGTGTTGATCACCGCCAGGTCAACGTCCGGTAGCGAACGGGGCAAGTTGGCCGCATCCATCTCGGTAATCCGCAGCTGATAGGGATTGTCAGTGATGTCAAAGACCGTTGCTGCCAAACCGGCATCCGAGCGCAGTGTCAGAAGACCCGCCGCTTCGAGCAGCAGCAGGGCGCGTCCACCGTTGGTCGGATCGTTGGGAATGGACACCATGGCACCGCTGGGCAGCCCAGACAGAGATTCTAGGCGCTGTGAGTAAACAGCCATAGGAAAGACGACCGTGGGAGCAATCCATTCTAAATCCAAGCTTCGATCCTTGGCGAACTGTTCCAAGAACGGAATGTGCTGGTAGGAGTTTGCATCCAATTCTCCGTCCGCCAAGGCTATGTTCGGTGTCACAAAATCCACAAACGTTACGACCCGCAGGGTAAATCCCTGTTCAGCCAGAAGCTCCTGGACAACCTCCATAATCTCCTCATGTGGTCCGGCAGTGACTCCTACGGAAAGATCGTAGGCAGCAGCACCTTGACCAGCTAACAACAGCAAAATCATCGCCCCAATAACAAACACTTGTTTCATCAAATCATCTCCTCTTGCATCTGATGGTGGAGAAGCATCAGGCTTCTTGGCCGACAGCAAAAAACCCCTTCCACAACGAGAAGAGGTCCAGATAACAGGTTCCTCCTCTCATCGTTCGACACTACCGCATGCGGCTGTATCGCTGGAATTGGCACCCTGTGCGGATTGTCCGCTGGGTTGCCGGGTTTCATCGGGCCAGTCCCTCCACCTACTCTTGATAAGAGAACACAAACATATGGAATTGCTATTCATGTTACAGTGTTCGCCCGCGCTTGTCAATGGCTTGCTTCGTCGGTTCCGACGTTGCTTGCTTCGCTGTCCGTGGTCTTCCCTAATGTCTTGGAAATACGAAAATGCCGTCCAACGGCCTCCATCATCTGACCGACTGTGGTCGCGGCTGTGCGCTCCCAGACTCGCAGCTGCAGCGCCGCCCCTTCCTGCCGCAGCCGCTGGCTGTCCATGATGCACATCTGCAGAATCCGCTCCGCAACGGCCTGCGGATCAGAGAGGGTTTGAGTGCGCCGGTACATGGGCTGTTTGTCTGCCCGCTCAAAATACGATCGGCGAATTACATCGTCAGCGGCTGTCAGCACCATAATGCGCCGATGCGAAGCAATCTGCCGCAGCAGCTGTAGAGGAAAGATACCTTCAAACACGACGGGCCCCCGGCGGGCCAGAAAAGCCAACTCAAGAATGTGCATGGGCACCACATCGTTGTTCAGCGCCTGCAGCCAGCGGGAATATTCGGCGGGCTCTTGGCCGAAATACGTTTCCCAGTCGGGGAAATAGCGGCAGAGGGCTGGCTGTTCCGCCGCAGTGGCGATATCCTTGGAGCAACATGGAGGTTGCGACCCCCTCGAAACGCCAAAGCGTTAGCCATAGTGCGCCAGCGCTGGGCGATCGAGGGTCTTTAATTAACGCTCGACGGGGGCTGCTTGAGCCGAAGCGATACTGTATTGATACCCGTCAAAGCGCTGAAGGAGTCGAAACTTCTTCCATGTTGCAGATATTTTTTGTTCTGTTGTTACAATGTCAAATGTTCCTGAGTTAC
>PWMW01000176.1 GCA_003559095.1 Clostridiales bacterium
GTCTGAACGGCTGTAAGAATGTCAAACATGTGAAGACCTCCTTTTCTTTCCTTCCCAGTGCGATTGGCCCTGCGGCCAATGCTTAGCTGCTGGGTAGGGTGACGATGATTCCTCAGCAGGTGCTGTCGTTGTTTCTCCGGTTGCTGGATCACTGATCCAGGGCTCCGTGTGTTTCCTGATGGCACAGCTTTCATGTTCGTCACGTATTTTTGACTCACCCATAGTATATAACGATTGCACTAAGAAAGCCATAAACTGGCGTTTAAATCATTGGAAAGCTTTCCGAACGGTTTTCATCGTTTTTCGTTACTAATTTGCATCGATTTGACGAAGTCGGTTTATCTTGAGGATCTGTTAACCTTTGACTGGTGATTCTGGGTTCCCGGGACCTTTGGAATGCTTGGGGTGGCGGTAGCGAGGCTGGGTGTAGATCTGAGTGTTGGTGTTGGTGTCGGTTTGGACTTCGGTATGGAGCGGTGGCGAGTGTTTGGTAGTATTTTCCACATACCTGGTAAATCCCAGGTTATTCCATGCTGGCAGTGTCAACTGGAAAATTCCTCCAGATACCTGGTGCATGTAAGGAATTTCCAGGCTACTGCCGTGATCCTAGCGGCCGGAAGAGGTTTCATGCAGTTCGCCTCGAATAGTACAAGAACAATACGCTTCTGAACATAGGACTTGATGGGTTTGGTGACAAAAATACTGGTGAGTAGCTGCATACAGCGAATCGTCTTGCAGCGGCTCTTGCTCATCGTGTGCAAGGAGAGTCTACATAATGGAAAGCAAAACGAGGGGAACTATGCGATCCCACTTTATCTGTGACGTGGATGGATGCTTGGTACCGCCGCGCGGTGAGCGCTGGGATCTTACCAGCTTCGCTGTCTTGGCGGATCGAATCTATAACAAAGAGGTGCCCTTCACCCTTTGTTCAGGACGGCCGGCAACGTTCATGGAAGCTATCTCTCGCCAGCTGACGATCACATCGCACCTCATCTGTGAGAACGGTACGATGCTGTTTAATCCGCAGACCAAGGTGGGAACTCCCCACCCTAACATTCAGCCCGAATTTCTGCGGGACCGTCCTCTGATACAGCAGACCCTGCAGAATCTTCTCCAAGGTCGTCCTGCTATGATCGAGTTGGGCAAAGATGTCATGTTCAGCATTAACAGCCACGACCCCTCGGTCTTTGCTGACCTGATGGAGGATGTAAAGCTGGCTATGCAGAGCGCTCCGGTACAGGTGGTCTTTTCCGGCCGCTCCATCGAAGTTCTGCCCCTGGGTGTCACGAAGGCTCAAGGCTTGGAGCTTTGGATGGAACTCGAGGGTGTAGATCATCAGCAGACCTTTGCCATCGGTGATGCCGACAATGATCTGGAAGTTCTAAACGCTGCCTATCGGGCTGGAGCGCCATCCAACTGCACAGAGAATGTTCGTAGGGTTGTGGAGTACGTGTCGGATCAGCCCATGGTTCAGGGCATTTTGGACATCATTTCGTGGGTTCAAAGGCAGGAAGCGTAGGTGATGATCCATGGGTGAGAACGAGATTTCAGCCCGCAAGCAGCCGCGGCAGGGCTGGCCAGAGAAACGCCGGGCCTGCGGGCGGGGTGCCGTGCTGGCGATACCGATTGTCTTGGGATATTTTCCTTTGGCCACCGCTTACGGCATTCTGGCCTATCAAGCGGGCCTAACGCTCAGTAGTACTGTGGGAATGTCACTGCTGGTTTATGCCGGTGCCAGTCAATTCATGGCCGTGAACATGATCGGTTTGGGGGCTGCAGGTGTGGAGATCGTTCTGGCCTGCTTTATGGTGAACATCCGGCACGTGGTGATGAGTATGTCCCTCCTCCAACGCTACCGACATCTGCCTGTCCGCACGAAGCGGGTGGCCAGTTTGGGAGTCACAGATGAAACCTTCGCCCTCCTCTCCTTCACGGCGGCAGAGGACGGCGGTACACAGGGCTGGTTCTTGGCGGGTGTGATGCTCAGTGCCTATGCGTCTTGGGTTTCGGGTTCGCTGGTTGGGTCGCTGCTCAGTGCGTTCATTCCTCCGGACTGGGCGGCCAGCATGTCTATGGCTCTTTACGCTATGTTCATTGGCCTTTTGGTACCTGGTCTACAGCGAAAACCACAGGCCACGGGTACCGCTTTGGCGGGTGCTTTGGTCTGCACAGCAATGAATCCAGTGGTGGGGGCCGGTTGGGCCATCGCCTTGGGTACTCTGGTGGGCGGTCTTGTGGGTGTTCTGCGAGGACCGTGGGATCCTGATATCGGGGAGGCCAGCGTATGATGGCATACTTTTGGGTTATCATAGGGATGGCATTGGTAACAGCGACGCCTCGGCTGCTGCCAGCACTGCTTCCCAGTGGTCTGCGCCTTCCCCGTTGGGTTGAACAGTGGCTGGCCAGTATTCCTTATGCAGCTTTGGGCGCCCTCATCTTCCCTGGAGTCTGGCACCTAGAGGTAGGTCGTCCCTGGGTGGGTTTGGCGGGGGCTGCAGCAGCCTTTGTCACTGCGTGGAAGGGTCTGCCACTGGGCATTACCTTGGCTGTGGCCATCGCCGTGGTCATGTTGGTAAAGGCCATGGGCGGCTGAGCTGATGCGTTCCGAAGTGCTGCCGCATGCGATTCGGTTGTCATGAACCTGAAACAATAGATATAAACAGAAAAAGTGAGCTCACCCATTGCGGGAGCTCACTTTTTTCTGTTCGCCGCCGGTGACCCGTTGGATCCATTCGGCCAGGCAGTACGTGCGGTGTGGCTCCAACATTCGAGGAGGTCTTTCGTGGGCGACGGTATCATGGTGTGCTGGTTATGGCATGTTCATATCTGGGTCTCTGCTGGTGATTTAGGCAGCAATCACAGGGGATCGCTGCGTTCTTTTGTCCAATGAAAAGACTGCCAGCTCCTAGGCTCGCAGTCTTTGGATTTTTGTTAGTTCCGTTGGTTCCTGTTCACAGACCACGCGGCCCTTGGCCCGGTCAGCCTCGATCACCGGATCTTGCTGCAGATGCTGCCCAACCAAAGCCAGCGCGTCCTTCAACACCGGACTCGGGTTCCGAGGAAGGTAATAGTAGACCCAGCGGCCCCGTTTGCGGCTTTCGATCAGCCCGGCGCTGCGTAGGGTGGATAGATGCTTAGAGACAGTAGACGGTGCATACCCCAACACCTCGATAATCTGGCAGACGCAGGCCTCGTCGTCCAAAAGCATCATGAGAATACGAAGGCGGTTTTCGTCAGCCAAAGCTTTGATCACAGTTACCATATCATTCATGAGTGCGGCTCCCTTCTCCGATGGCTGGATAATCGCTAGCGATTATTTCGTCATGTGACGAAGTATGTACTTTCAGTATACAAGATCAGGGATGCGTGTCAACTCACATATGAAGCGGACCGCAAGTGCACGCTGTCTAACATTGAGGTGAGGATTACGGCTGGCGGGATGGCCGCGTTCGATTTGGGGTTTGGGGTTTGGGGTCGGGACCCACGGCGCCAGATCGTAGTTTTTGGATTCAGATTGCTGGACGCGCCGCGAGCCGGTGCCAGGAAACACCTGGAACCAGCTCGCAATGTCTTTGCAGGTCAAGACGACATGGATGTCGGGACTGCATTTTAACCGGGACTGCATAGAGCTCTCCGAACGATTTTAGAGGTTTGTTCGGCAGACAACATGAGTGGTACTAAGGGCTCCCGGTGATGCCTGCGCCCCTAGGAGCCAACCAACTGCAGCAGTTCATCCATGTTGAACATGGTAGGAGCTGGTTGTTCCCGCCAATGGCTGCACCCAGGAAAGTCCAGTGGTACGCACTGCGCAGGAATGTTCTGCCGCCGGCAGGCCCATCCACCGGCCAACAAGTGTGCCGGGCAAGCCACACCCACAATCCCCACTGTCCCGCCGCGGGCTGCGGCATCCAACGCTTTGGGAAACGCCCGCGATGCATGGGATATAATTAGCACACCAAAGCTGTGTTTGGTTCCACGGCTCACCAAGCGCCCCACTTGACAGAGAGCACTGCACTGCTGACAACGCACGCCCAAATCGGTCTTCACCCGCTGGCATTTGGGGCCACACAGGCAGGCGGGGACTAACACTTCCCGCATCTTTGTGCGACTGAAGTCCTCACGGTAGGCTCTATTCAGCAGCTCCGCCGCGGTGAGTGCCAAGTGGTAATCAACGGGTCGAATACTGCGCAGAATGCGGTCTTCGCGAAAGCGATGAGCGGGCATGGGTTGGATGGTTGGATGGTTCTGCGATTTGGTGAACCATCCCAAAGCGTCATCGGCTGCGCCTTCGAACCAGAGAGCGGTTTGCCAGAGCCCCTCCAAAAACTCTTCCTGTTGGGGGCCTGCAAGACCGTCTGCGTACTGCAGCCAAGACCGGTAGCAGCGGCCTTCCTCGCTGAAGTCTGGCAGTGTTTCCATGATGCGGACCAGCGCTTCTAAGCTGGGCAACGTCCAGGTGTCTGTAGGCTGTCGTTTTTCTGGTGCCGGGATGCCACTGCCGTAGAGAACGGCCAATGCGCCATCGGCCAGCATGCGATAACGGCGGCGGAATCGCACTGCGCTGCGCAGCGCCCGCGATGATCTTTCGCTCCAAGAAGCACACCAACTTCCCCAACCCTGCAGCCGCACGGACAGAGTCAGCCATTGCACAGAAGCTTCCAGGTCGCACTCTTCGGGCATACCCTGAAGATTGCGCCACCGATTCCATTGCTGCACTTGTTGGTGGTGCTTACGCAGATACTGCTGCACGTCACTGCCGAAGATGCGAACAGCCGTGTAATAGGGGGCTGTACTCCCCTCTCTGGCCAGCGAATACATATGGGGCTGTGCGGAATGAACCTGTTTGACAGCTGCGAACTGGATCACAGTATCACCTTCTTTTGGATAAGATACACCCTACCCCTAGAGCCGAAAGGCTCCGTCAGGATGGCACTAACAAGTGTAAGGAAATAATTCCCATATACCAGGTTGGTGGAAGCGATGTCTAGATGAAGAGACGTCAAGCTGGGAATGGATTTTTTTACCAGCTACCAGGTATGTGGAAGAAAATGGAAGTAAGAACATGGAAGTAAGAACATGGAAAAGAAGATAGAAAAGCGGAATGCATAAGTACGGAATGCATAGGGGCGGAATGCATAGGGGAGCAATGCACTGGAACTGGGTGGGTGGAACTGGGCTTGGATCTAAGATGAGACTCCGCGTCAATATTTCGCTGCTGGGCGCCGGCATGCCAGAGCTTGCCGCTGCTCACCGTACCTGCCTCTCTCCAGCCTAACTATATACCGAGCTGACGCCCGCTTCCTCCGCCTTCAGGTGGATCTTTTGCTCGTGCCGGCGCACGATTTCCTTCCAAGAGGATACGGTCAATCTTGTGCCCACATGAAACATTATTGACAAAAATTTGACGCTTCGATAGACTAAGACTATGTAAGGTTTGTTCTAAGATTCTTCTACGAGGAGGTATCCCGATGGAACAGCAGAATCTTTCGCGTCTGGGCATGATCATGGATGCCTTGAATATTTCTGGCAAAGAGTTAGCGGCTGCTCTCCATGTGGATCATTCCTTGGTCAGCAAGTGGCGCAATAACAAGCGCTCCCTCCTGCCTCATTCCAGCCACAGCCAAAATTTGGCTGAGGTGCTGCTGGCGTTTCAGGAGCGCAGTGAGCATAAGATTCTTTATCCTATTCTACGGGCTTACAGCCCAACCGCAGATTTGGAGGATCCACAAAAAGCCCAGGATGTGCTGCGGGCCTGGCTGACGGATCGAACGCCATCCAGCCAACGGCCTCTTTGGGCCGGTCAATACCCGGAGCACCAGGGCTGGTATGATGCGCAGTTTCGCATCTGGCCGGATAACGCTGGACGCCGTCGAGCGGTGTTGGATTTTTTGGATCAGGCATTGGCGGAGCCGCCAGGCCAGACCCTGCAGTTGATCAGTCAGGAAGACATGCAGTGGATTGTGGAAGACCCAGAGTTTGTGCATAGTTGGCAGGAGAAACTGCGTATGGTACTGCAGTACGGGCACCGCATCGAGGTGATCCACTGGGTAGATCGTGATCCGGCGAGTATTCAGCCGGTATTGGAGTCCTGGCTGCCCCTACACCTTACCGGTCGGATTCAGTCTTGGTTTTATCCCAGCTACGTGGATCTGTCCTATCGCTTGACGTTATTCCTACTTAAGGGTCGACTGGCTTTAGTGGGAATGCAGCCGGCGGGTGGTTCCAGCCAACGCCTCACGGCCCTTTATGGGGATCCCATCAGTCAAACCCAGTATGAAGCGATGTTTGCTCAGTTCGTCAGCGAATGCCAGCCATTGGTGAAGACTCGTCCGACGACCGAGACTTGTCAACTGCTTGATGAGCTGCTGGGTCAAAACAGCGGTGCAGGGGAAACCACCTTTTGGGTATCGTCTCTACCGCCGGCTTCCGCGTACTCGTCCTTTTTGTTGGCTGAGCTCATGGAGAGCAATGCTGTGCCAGCAGAGCTGCGGGACCGCTGTCATCATTACCATCGCTTGGTGCGTGAGCATTGGCAGGGTCGCGGGCAGCGTTGGTTGGTTTCGCTAGAGGCACTGCGGGCGGGTTTAGCAGCCAACAGATTGTTGAACCCGGAACTGAGTGTACTGACCGGCCAAGCCATTGTCTTGAACGGCGATCAGATCCGGCGGCACTTGGCGGAACTGCAGCAGCATCTATTGCAGAGTGAGAACTGTGCCATGGCGTTTGTTGAGACATCGGCGATGACGAAGGCCGCTCCCATTAATCTGTGGATCGAGGAGAACCATGCGGTGGTGGCGTGGTCGGAGCATCCGCAGCTGTCTTATTCGGCCACGGCCATTGAGCCCACCGTGGTACGGGCCTTCTACCAGCATTACGAAGAGCGCTGGAACTCCGTTCCCCGGATCCAGCGGGAGCCAGAAAGCGTTGCTCGGCATTTGGAAACGCTGCTGCAGAACAGAGACTGACAACGGTGCCGCAGTACGGCGGGCCCTGCTCACCGATTATGTAAGCAAGACCCCTGCTCCCATTGGGAGAAGGGGTCTTGGCCTTAAAATGCTCCTCTTTATCTCATTGTCTAGTTATCTCATTGTCTAGTTATATCGTTGTCTCGTTGTCTCCTTGTGTGTATATGGCAAAATAAAAGTATCAAGCTTGACAGTTAGAATGACATAGTGAAGTCAAGAACAAGGAACCACTGACTGCCGCACCGTGCCAAAGTTGCCAAGAAGATTTTGACCGCAGCCCCATTCAATACATGGTCTCGGGAAGCTTCCGGGGACCGTCGTCGTTAGGCAAGATCACTGCTGTTGGCCCGCTCCTGCAGTTCGCGAATTAAGGTGACTGCGGAGCCACCCGGCAGAATTCGCTCTTCATCCACTTGTCCAAGGCCTGTGGCTGCATTACGTCCTACCAGATCCACATGCTCAGCGATGCGTCGCATGCAGTTGATCAGATCCAAGTGGACCGAGCTGCTGTCGCGGCTGACGCCAATGCGGGCCTGGAGACGGCGAATATGGGAAACTCGCAGATTGTTCTCTTCGATGACGGCTTCCCGGGCTTTGCGTAATAGGTAGGCGATGTCTTCCACATCTCGCTTTTCCAGAACCTGGACCATCAGTCGCATCAGGGTTGTAACATGATGGTGAAAGCCCAGAAGTTCTTCGCGCCCGGTGTCGGAGAAGGCTACGCCTTCGTATACCTTCTGCGATATAATGGTCGACATGCGAATGACGACGTCACCGATATGCTCCAAGTCATTAATGGTCTGGATCAGGAAAAGATTGTCCTTGGACTGCTGTTCAGATAGGTCGTGTTCGGAGATATCCGAAAGGAAAATGA
>PWMW01000053.1 GCA_003559095.1 Clostridiales bacterium
AGCTCACCAGCGGCTGGGTGATCAGTCGGCTAGGTAAACCCCATCCGGAGCAAGGCCAAATAGAGGAGAAGGGGCGGCCCGTCCCGTATGACTCCTGGGTTGGCTGCTGGAGGTGCCAGGCAACTGGCATCCAAGATAGATGATCGTCAAAAACAGAACTCGGCTTACGGGCCCACTCAGTACAGCCTGATTTTCAGGCTGTTTTTTTGTGCCCGCAACTATCTGATTCGATGAAAAATTCATGGAAATTCGCCATGTTTTTTTTACGTTTGAGGAGGAATTCTCTTCTAGGGGCAGAATAGTAACACCAAAGTGGTAGATTGTGGTGGAAAGTGGGAGCCAATCCGGAGGAGGTGTGGGATTATGTTCATGGGTGAATATCAGCATAGTCTCGACACCAAAGGCCGGTTGATCATACCCGCCAAGTTCCGTGAGGAGTTGGGTGATGGAGCCGTGGTTACGCGGGGGTTGGACAACTGCTTGTTCCTGTTCCCGCAACCCGAGTGGAAACTTCTTGAAGAAAAGCTGAAAACACTGCCCTTGACAAAATCCGACGCACGGCAGTTCGTCCGGTTCTTCTTTTCCGGCGCTGCCGAATGCGATCAGGACAAACAAGGCCGCATTATGCTGCCAGCGAATTTGCGTACATACAGCGAGATCGAAAAAGATGTGGTCGTGATCGGAGTATCAAATCGCATTGAGATATGGAGTCAAGCCCGCTGGACCGCCTACATGGAACAGGCTGAGACCTCCTACGAATCCATTGCCGAGAATATAGTGGAACTAGGAATCTAACAGAGCGTTTCTCAAGGACTAGGCCAGAGGGACTTCCATCATGGTGACGGTGGATGAACGGAGTGGCTGAGTGGGAGTAGAGGTGAGAACGTGAAGGAGTTCCAACACGAACCTGTTTTGATAGAGGAAGTGCTTCGCTTTTTGCAGGTGCGCAGTAAAGAAGCATATATCGACTGCACGTTAGGTGGAGCCGGGCACAGCCTGGCCATTCTAAAACACCAACCGGACATAACACTGGTGGGAATTGACCAGGACGAAGAGGCCCTGCAGCATGCCCGGGAACGTTTAGCTCGTTCTGGTGCCGCAGTACACTTTGTCCATGACAATTTCGCCAACCTTGTGGAGATTGCTGCCGCCGTCGGCATTCATCAGGCTGCAGGAGTATTAATGGATATCGGTGTTTCGTCCTACCAGCTGGATGAAGGAGGACGTGGGTTTTCCTACCAGCACGATGCTCCCTTAGATATGCGCATGAATCCTCGGGATGCCAGTGACACTGCGTATGATCTTGTGAATCAATGGTCGCAGAAAGATTTGGCCCACATTATTGCAGCGTACGGCGAGGAACGTTGGGCCGCTCGCATAGCCAAGTTCATTGTGGAGCGGCGCGGTTCCGAGCCCATCAGAACAACTGGACAGTTGGTAGAAGTCATTAAGGCGGCCATACCTGCGGGAGCGCGTCGTGAAGGACCTCATCCAGCGAAGCGAACATTCCAGGCGCTCCGGATCGCCGTCAACAAGGAGTTAGAGGTGTTGGAAAAGGCACTGGCTGGGGCCGTTCAGATTCTGAAGCCACAGGGCCGTTTGGTTGTAATTACTTTCCACTCCCTTGAAGACCGCATTGTTAAGGATTTTTTTCGTTCGCAGAGCTCTGGATGCATATGTCCGCCTAATCTTCCCGTGTGCCGTTGTGGGTTCGTACCCACATTAAAGGTCTTGACAAGAAAACCCGTTACTGCCGACCAACAAGAACTTTCCCAGAATCCACGGGCACGCAGTGCCAAACTAAGAGCGGCTGAGCGCATGTAGGCTCGGCCAGCAAGGAGGGGTGACCGTGCAGACCGCGAGGAAGCTGGAAACGTATCTTCCTGAACCCACACATTCCCGACAGCGATCGACGAAACGATATAGACGGGTTCGTCGGCGGCCTCGCCGTCTGCCGGACACAGTCTTGATCTGCGGTGCCGTTGTGATGGTGGTTTTTCTTGCCGTGGTGTACCTAGGGCAGCAGGTGGCAACCATGCATCTCAACGTCCAAGCCCAGCGTCTAGAACAGCAGCTGCAGGCGGAAGTTCAAAAACATGAACAGCTTCTGGTTCAGCTAAACGCCGCGCAATCACTGCGCTACATAGAAGAGTTGGCTCGAGCAGAGATTGGCATGGTGGATTCCCAGGCTTTGACGGTGTTACTCTTGGATGTGCCTGCCCATAGGAACATGGCCGTGGCTGAAGCAGAGGCTGCCAAACAAGGGGCTACTACAGGGTTGTTCGTTGAATTAACCGATTTCTTGAATCATCTGTTGTCGTTGGGGGGCGTCAGAGCTGGCTGGAGCGGACAATAAGAAACTTATCCATCGTCGAGTGGTCTGGATGCTCTTCTTCTTGATCTTAGGTTTTTCGACTGTCGGGATTCGGCTGTTCTACCTCCAAATCATTCGCCATGGGCATTACAGCCACTTGGCCCAAGCCCAGCGCATGCGACCGACTACAGTGGACCCCAAACGAGGAACGATCTTCGATCGCAATGGAACGGTCTTAGCATTAAGCGTGGGAGCTGATGCGGTATACGCTGTGCCTCATTCAGGCAGGGATCACGCAGCGGCTGCAGCACAATTGGCTCCCTATTTGTCGTTAGCAGAAGAAGATATTGCCGCCGCCTTGACCAACGTGACCCGCAGCACCTGGTTGGATCGAAAACTATCGTGGGAGCAATCGTCGGCCATCCGCCAGCTCAATCTACCCGGTATCCGCCTCATTGAGCGACCCCAGCGCTATTATCCCCAGGGGACGTTGGCAGCACAGGTGCTGGGATTTGCTGGAATCGACAATCAAGGTCTGGAAGGACTGGAGTTTTTCTATGATGAGATCCTGCGTGGGACACCGGGGACATGGTCCATGGAACGTGACGCCGCGCAGCGGCAGATCCCCGGAGGCGAGGGTATCTTGACACCCCCCATCCATGGTCACGATTTGATTCTAACCATTGATGCCAAGATTCAATACGTGGCCGAGCGGGAGCTGGAGCGGGCCGTGGTGGAGACCAAAAGCCGCCGGGGCGTTGTCCTGCTGATGGACACAGCCACCGGTGCGATCGTGGCCAATGCTGTGTATCCAGCCTTTGATCCCAATCAGTACCAAAATTACGTGAGCAGCCAGCGACGCAATAGTGCTGTCATTGATCAATACGAGCCGGGCTCCACATTCAAGGTGCTCACTGCGGCCGCCGGTCTGGATCTGGGTGCCGTAACCTTTGACACCATGTTCTACAGCGGTGCCAGCTGGCAGGTGGCTGGCGGAAGGATTCGCAGCTGGAATCGTATCGGTCATGGCGATCAGACCTTTGTACAGACGCTCGAGACCAGCGACAATATCGCCTATGCACAGCTGTCGGTGAATATGGGTCCGACGCAGTTCCATCCGTATCTGCATAACTTCGGCTTAGGTCAGCGTTTGGGCGTTGACTTTCCCGGTGAGGTTGCGGGGCGGTTACCTGCACCTGGCGAAATTCGGTTTGGTGAAACTCTTCAGTGGGCCAATATTGGTTTTGGCCAAGGTGTAGCAGTGACGCCTCTGCAGCTTTTGGCTGCCGTTAACGCCATTGCCAACGAAGGGCGGCTTATGCGTCCCCACTACGTTCACGAAATCCGTGATCATGAAGGAAACTTAGTCCACCGCGAACAACCAGAGCTTCTTGGCCAACCCATTGGGGCGGCCACCGCAGCAGCCGTTGCACACATGATGCGCTCTTCGGTGGTCCATGGTACCGGAAGTCAAGCGGAGATCCCAGGGTATCCGGTGGCCGGGAAAACTGGAACTGCTGAGGTGCCGACGCAGGGAGGTTACGGGGACGATCGGATTGCATCGTTTGTTGGTTTTGCCCCGGTGGAGAATCCCCGCCTGACAGGCATTGTCATCCTCTACTACCCTGAACAGGAAGTCCGTTATGGCGGTGTCTTGGCGGCCCCTGTATTCCGGACTATTATGGAGGAAGCTCTCGATTGTCTGGGAGTTCGGCGCGTTCAACAAAGCCGAACGACGGAAGACCTGATTATCCCAAATGTGCGCAACATGGCGGTACTGGATGCGCAGGTGCGCCTATCCCAAGCAGGGCTGACTTGGAGCTACTATGGTGACGGGGAGTATATTGCGGATCAGCGGCCCACACCGGGTACTCGCAATGCCTCAGACACTGTGGTGGCTCTGTATTTTCATGAGAGTGAATCCGAGACTGTCGCCGAAGTTCCGGATGTTGTAGGTCTGAGCATGCGGGATGCTTTGACTGTATTGCAGCAACATGGACTGCGAATGCATCCGGTGGGCAGTGGCCTGGCCTTCCAGCAGATGCCACCAGCGGGGGAGGCAGCGGCTGAAGGTGATCTGGTTGAGGTGAATTTCTCGCTGTGATTTATCTTGAGTTTGTTGAGGAGATGTGACTATGCGACTGTCCCAACTGCTCCCGTCCGGAGAAGCTGTTAGAATCGGTGAAGACGTCACTGTTACGGGAATACAGTATGACTCGCGGCGAGTTGAACCGGGCGATCTGTTTGTGGCTGTTCCGGGGTTTAAGAGCGATGGCCACGATTTCATATCCGCAGCTGTGCAGCGTGGAGCTGTGGCAGTCATGGTCGAACGTCAAGAGGAGGAGGGGTCTATTCCGCAGCTGCTTGTGCCAGACTGCCGGACCGCCATGGCCCGAGCTGCTCATCGCTTTTTTGCTGAACCGTCTCGGAAACTTCGGGTCGTCGCTGTGACAGGAACCAACGGCAAGACGACAACGACGTTTTTGATCAAACAAGGTCTCGAGGCCGTGGGATTTCGTGTTGCTTTGATGGGAACCATCCATAACATGATTGGCGATGCCATTTTCCCGGCGGGCAGGACGACACCCGAAGCCATAGATATCCAGCGCTTTTTAGCAGATGCCGTTGCTGATGGCTGCCATTATGTCGTGTTGGAGGCATCTTCCCACGGCTTGGCATTGGGTCGGCTGGATGATCTTGAGGTGGATGTGGCTGTGTTCACGAATCTATCCCAAGATCATTTGGATTTTCATCCGGATTTCGAAGCGTATTTTCAAGCGAAGGCGAAGCTTTTCCACATCCTCAATCAGCCCGGTACCAAGGACAACAAGGCGGCGGTGATCAACGGTGATGATCCGTATGGCCGGAGGCTTTTGGACCTGCGTCTGCCGAGAGTCCTGACCTTTGGCATCAATGGCGGCGACGTTCAGGCAGTGGCTGCGCAGGTACATCCGGCAGGGGTGGCCTATACACTGGCCAGCAGAGGCACAACCCTTGGCGTGGATCTGCCACTGGCAGGGACATTCAATATCTATAACTCTTTGGGTGCTGCGGCCGTCTTTCTCAACGAAGGACTGAGCGCTCGGGCGCTCAAGCAGGCCATGGAAGCTCTGCGGCCAGTGCCAGGCCGCTTCGAATTGGTCCAGGCTGGGCAGAGATTCCCGGTGGTTGTGGATTATGCGCACACCCCCGATGGACTGACCAATGTTTTGCAGACCGCCCGCAGTGTCAGCGCCGGCCGCGTAATCGCTGTGTTTGGGGCGGGGGGTGACCGGGATGCAAAAAAACGTCCACTGATGGCCGCAGCCGCCGCGGCGCTGGCTGACTACATCATCATTACATCGGATAATCCCCGTAGTGAAGATCCGTTGACCATTTGTCAAAATGTTGAAGAGGGGCTTCTTGAGTCCGGATTCGCAAACTATCACGTGGAGCCGGAGCGCCGCGCCGCCATTACCCAAGCGGTGGCTATGGCCAAGGAAACAGATATCGTGGTCATAGCCGGCAAAGGTCACGAAACATACCAAGAGAGCCATGGCCAGCGCATACACTTTGATGATTGCGAAGTGGCCTTGGCAGCATTGAAGGAGTTGAGGTAACATGAAAGCCATTCCTCTGTGGCTTGCTGCGCAGTGGATGGGTTCGGCGTGTTCTAGCCGCCGTGACATCAGCCACGTGACCATTGACTCGCGGGAAGCCGGGCCCCACAGCCTCTTCTTTGCTTTGCCTGGGACGAGAGTGGATGGTCATCGATTCGTGGACGAAGTTCTGGCCCTTGGGGGTTGTGCTGTGGTCTCAGAGGACGTGGGCTCGTCCTCCCAAGTGATCAAGGTCGATGATACGCTTCAAGCCCTGCAGCGATTGGCACGCTGCTATTTGGCGGAACAGCAGCCGCTGGTCGTGGGTATCACAGGAAGCAACGGCAAGACTACCACCAAGGATTTTACCGCTGCTGTTCTGCAGGAGAGCTACAGCGTCCATGCCACCGCGGGCAATTATAACACCGAAATCGGTCTGCCCTTAACCATTCTAGGTATGGAAGCGCACCACAACGCTCTGGTCTTGGAGATGGGCATGCGGGGCGCAGGCCAGATCGCTGCCCTTACAGCCATCGCACCTTTGGATGTAGGGGTAATCACTAACATTGGTCCCGTGCATCTGGAACTCCTGGGCTCACTGGACGCAGTGGCTGCTGCCAAGGGAGAGATCCTAACAGGAATCAAATCCTCGGGTGTGGCGGTCTTGAACGGCGACGACGAGCGGGTTCGTGCCCAGTGGCAGCTTTGGAGTGGACATGCTGTGTGGGCTTCGTCGTTTCAAGATAACCAAGATGTGTATGCCTCGGATCTCCAGATTGATCCCTTCGGATACCCGGAATTTGTGGTACACTATCAGGGTACATCAAGCCCTGTGAAACTATCGCTTCCAGGTCGACAAAATGTGAGCAACGCTGTTCTAGCTCTGGCCGTGGGAGTTGTCTGTGGCGTACCCCTGGAAGCGGGCACTCATGCTTTGGCCGCAGCCTCCAGCAGCCCCATGCGTATGCAGATTGTAAGGGGGCAGACCGGTTGTGTGGTTATCAATGATGCCTACAACGCCAGTCCTGCTTCCATGGAAGCTGCCATTGCCACCGCAGCTCAGATGCAGGCTGCGGTGGCCAAAATTGCTGTGCTCGGGGATATGTTGGAACTGGGGGACTTAGCACCCTCCAGCCACATTGAAGCTGGACAACAGGCAGCCCAGGTGTTTGACGAGATTATCTTCGTGGGCCGTTTTGGCGGCTTTTTCCGAGAAGGGCTCCTGCGAGAAGGCTTTTCTATGGACGGTTTTGCGTGGGTGAATAAGACAGGTGATGCCATGGATTGGGTGCAGCAGCGGAGCAAGCGCGGGAATCTTATCTTGCTTAAGGCATCGCGAGGAGTGGGCTTGGAAGTGCTTCTGCCAACGTTGGAAGGGAAGGTACCTGATGGAAAATAGTGTGGCTTGGTCCCTAGGGGCTTTGGTGACGGCGTGGGCACTGGTGATGCTCCTGGGGCCTTACGCGGTCAAGCTCTTGACCAATCTCAAGATGGGGCAGCAGGTGCGAAGCGACGGCCCCCAGACCCATCTGCAGAAATCGGGGACACCGACCATGGGGGGTGTCCTGTTCATTGGCGCATCGGTTTTGGCAGCCTTATTTTGGTCCCAGGGCCATCCATTGACCATATTGGCCGCCCTCGGGACCTTAGGTTTTGCGCTGATCGGATTTGTAGATGATTACCGCAAAATGATGAAGCGAGGAACTACAGGACTCAAGGCTCGGGAAAAACTAGCTGCGCAAGGGCTTTTGGCCCTGGCTATCACTGCTATAGCACTGTGGTATTCTCCGGACGTGGCGCGGTGGGTGGTCCCCTGGACCGGTGCCACGCTGCATATACCGCCGTGGCTCTTTGTTCCCGTGGCTGTATTCGTAGTGGTGGGCGGGGCGAATGCCGTGAATCTCACCGACGGTTTGGATGGTCTAGCCGCAGGCTGTATGGTCATAGCCAGTGCCGCCTTCGCCATCCTGCTGGTGGCCTCGGGCACAACCGTTCTCATCAGCTTCGTGTTGAGTATTCTCGGAGGCTGTTTGGCTTTTCTTTGGTTTAACACCTATCCAGCGGCGGTCTTCATGGGTGACACCGGTTCTTTGGGTCTAGGTGCGGCTTTGGTCTTTATGGGTTTGTTTTCGGGAACAACGCTGTTTTTACCTTTGATCGGAATTGTGTTTGTTGTGGAAACTATTTCCGTGATGCTCCAGGTATTGGTGTTCCGCGTCACCAAAGGCCGACGTCTATTCCGCATGGCCCCGCTGCATCACCATTTTGAGTTAGTGGGTTGGGAAGAACCAAAGGTCATTGTGCGATTTTGGATCGCTGCTGCCCTCGGAGGCTTGCTGGGTATTTGGGTGCTTTAAGAATGACTTCATTGGAGATGAGGGGGGATGGCTGTGACGAAGCAGCGGAGACCGGATTTGATCCTCTTTACCATCGTGATTATTCTTGCGGGCCTGGGCTTGGTCATGGTTCTCAGCGCATCATCCGTCATCGGATTTCAAGCAGAACACGATCCGTTCCACTATTTTCGCAGGCAGGCCATCTGGCTGGGTCTTGGAATGCTGCTTCTGATCATCACCATGAACGTTGATTACCATGTCTATCGCAAGTTGGCTCTGCCAGGCATTGTGGTGGCTTTTGTTCTTCTGCTCTTGGTGCTTTGGATTGGTCAGGAGATCGGCGGCGCCAGGCGCTGGATATCCTTAGGTTTTTTCAACCTGCAGCCATCAGAAGTAACCAAACTTGCCATGGTGAATTTTGCAGCGGTGTACATAGCCACCAAGGGTCGCAAAATCCGCCGGTTGTTTTCCGGTTTGCTTCCCATCTTGGTGATCTTGGCCGGTGCCTTCGGCCTGATCATCTTGGAACCAGATTTTGGCACGGCTGCGGCCTTGATGGCCACGGTTATGTTGATGCTGTTCGCCGGGGGCGCGTATCTTGGACATCTGCTGCTTCTGGCCATCGGTGCCGGTGCTGGACTTTACAAGTTGGCATTGGGATGGTCTTACCGTTGGCGCCGTATTACAGCATTCCTTGACCCTTGGGCTGATCCTATGGATACAGGCTGGAATGTTATCCAATCGCTTCTGGCTGTGGGCAGCGGCGGGCTCTTCGGTGTGGGGCTGGGCAACAGCCGACAGAAATTTTCGTATCTTCCTGAACATCACACGGACTTCATCTTTGCGATTCTCGCTGAAGAGCTTGGTTTTATTGGGGCTGGTGCGGTGGTGGTCTTGTATGTCATGCTCGTGTGGCGCGGCTATGCCATTGGGCTGCGCGCCCGAGATACCTATGGTTCATTGCTGGCCGTGGGCCTAACAACCATGCTCGCCTTTCAGGCCCTGTTGAACATTGGCGTGGCCACTGGATCCGTTCCTGTGACCGGCATTCCGCTGCCCTTTGTGAGTTACGGAGGTTCGGCGCTGATGACTGCTATGGCTTCGGCCGGCGTCCTGCTCAACATATCCAAACAGGGTCGGGTGCCAAGGAAGAAGCTCCAAGAAGGTATGGAACCATGAAAACAGGTATTTACGCTTTTGTGGCGCTATTGGTGGTATTGAGCTTCATCTATCTAAACTTGCCGCAATTTACTGTGCAGGAGCTGGCGTTTGCGGGAAACACGACGGTGACCGAAGGGGAATTAGCCGCGTTCAGTGCCTTTGAACCGGGTAACGTGTTCCGCAAGGATCCGCAGCGGATTGCCCAGGCGGTGCAGACACACCCCTGGATTCGGGATGCAAACACCCGCTGGGATTGGCCGAACTCGATCACCATCGTCGTTGAAGAACGAACGCCGGTGGCTTTGGTGCCGCGGTCCGAAATTTGGTACATTTTGGATCGGGAAGGTGAGATTTTGCCGCGTCCGCTGACGATGCAGCTGCCCAACCTTCCCATCGCTGTGGGCTTGGACTTGGGAGACAGCCAGGCCCGCAGCGAAACGGCTGTGGTCCTGCGGGATGTCCCCGATTCTATAGGAACGATATTGTCTGAGTGGAATCCCCAAGAAGCTCGATTCATAACGCACGCTGGTGTTCAGGTGTTTGTGGGTGACATTACTGATATGCAGCGTAAGTACAGAGTGCTGGACATTCTGTTGGTCGAAATCGCCCGCGATGGGCGGCAGGCCATCAGTATTGACTTGCGCTCGCCTGCCGCGCCGGTGGTTCTGTTTCAATAGCATTATTTCGGAATTTCGCGAAACTGTGGAGGAATCCACAAGGTCATGTGGAATGAACATAGATAGGAATTCTTGTAACAGAGAAGGGGGATCCCATGTTTGAGTTTGATATGGAAAATGGCCAATTCGCTAATATAAAGGTGATTGGGTGCGGCGGTGCCGGCAGTAATGCTGTGAACCGCATGATTCACGCCGGACTCAAGGGAGTGCAGTTTATCGCCCTTAACACGGATGCGCAAGCCCTCCTTCTGTCTGAAGCCGGACATACCATTCAATTGGGTGAAAAATTGACAAAAGGCTTAGGTGCCGGCTCCAATCCAGATATTGGGCAGCGTTCGGCTGAAGAAAGTCGTGAAGAAATTCGCCAAGCCCTTGAGGGCGCTGATATGGTCTTCATTACTGCAGGCATGGGCGGCGGCACCGGAACAGGTGCTGCGCCAGTGGTGGCTGAGATAGCTCGCGAAGTTTCGGCCCTTACAGTAGGTGTTGTTACGAAGCCCTTCACGTTTGAAGGGCGGCGGCGCATGGCCCAGGCCGAACAGGGAATCGAGATCTTAAAATCCAAAGTGGATACGCTGATTACAATTCCCAATGACCGTCTGCTGCAGGTGGTTGAGAAACGCACCAGCATGATCGAAGCTTTCAAGATTGCTGATGATGTTCTCCGTCAGGGCGTGCAGGGAATATCTGATCTGATCACTGTTCCCGGATTGATTAATCTCGATTTTGCCGACGTACGCACCATTATGACCGATGCGGGTTCGGCGTTGATGGGTATTGGGCAGGCGTCAGGTGAGGATCGGGCTATGGAGGCAGCGAAGCAGGCAATTTCCAGTCCGCTGCTGGAAGCATCGATCGAGGGAGCCAAGGGTATACTTCTCAGCCTCACGGGCAGCTCTAGTTTGGGCATCTATGAAGTGAATGAAGCGGCAGAGATCATCTCGGAAGCGGCCGACCCCGAAGCGAACATCATTTTCGGAGCTGTGATCGACGAAAACTTGAAAGATGAGCTGCGAGTCACGGTAATTGCCACCGGTTTTGATGTCAGCCATACTTCTATTTCGCTGGACGGTAAGGCCAAGTCTCAGTCTCAGTCTCAGTCTCAGACGGCACCCAGTTCGAAAGAGTTGGAAGTGCGGTCATTTAACAGTAACGAGAACCTAGAAATTCCAGCGTTTTTGCGGCGCAAGTAACGGCCCTGCAGTTTGGCCTGGGTGCAATCCCGGGCCGCAGAACCTAGTGGCGTCGCAGCATAACCACCCAAGAGGGCTTAGGCTCTCTTTTTTTGTGCGGCACCGGGCCCTATGATACTGGTAGCTGCCGGCGCTGTTCCGTGAGCTAGACCACGGTTAACGTGGCAGTTAGGCATCTTTTCATGTATAATGAACCTAGTGATGGTCAAGGGAGGTTACAGGCGTGCGCTGCCCTTTTTGTCTTTATGACGACAGCAAGGTTTTGGATTCTAGGTCGACGGAGGAGGGAGCCTCCATCCGGCGGCGGCGAGAATGTGCCCAATGCGGAAAACGCTTCACAACCTACGAACGGCTCGAAGATGTGCCTTTGATGGTGATCAAGAAAGATGGTCGGCGCGAAGCGTTCAACCGCGCCAAGGTTCTTAACGGTGTTCTTCGCGCCTGCGAAAAGCGCCCCGTGGCCATGGACGCCATTGAGGCATTAGTGGACGATGTTGAACGGGAACTCCGCAGCAGTCTGGAAAGGGAAGCATCGTCAGAGCAGATTGGCCTGTTGGTTATGGAACGTCTGCGGGCCTTGGATGAGGTGGCTTACGTACGCTTTGCCTCTGTCTATCGGCAGTTTAAAGATATCAACCGCTTCATGGACGAACTGAAAGAACTGTTGAATGGAGAGAGATGATCTATGTCTGGTACTATTCATCCACACATCTGGCAGCCCGCATCCCTGCTGCAACTAGCCCATGTCCGGGCTGGCTTGACCACGCGGGGTTTTGGGAACATGGCCCCCTATGTGGGGGATGTGGAGGAGGCGACGCAAAACCGGGTCCAACTGGCAGGCATATTAGGGTGTTCCGCCGAGGCCGTGGTCTGGGCAACCCAAGTTCACGGCACCGATATCGCTGAAGCTGATCGTCGCTCCACAGGCTGCTTGGGAACCTTCGACGCCATCGTGACCAGAGAACCTGGTTGTCTGCTTCTTTGTTACACAGCCGATTGCGTCCCCATATGGCTTGTGTCATCGCGTCGTCCCTTGGGTGCTGTGGTTCACGCTGGATGGCGCGGCAGTGCTGCTCTAGTGGTCAGGGCTGCGGTGGAACAGCTCATCAAGTTAGGTGCCGAGCCAACGGAGCTGCACGCCGTTGTGGGTCCTGCTATCCAAGGTTCGTGCTATGAAGTGGGACGAGAAACTGCTGAGCGATTTCCCGAAGCGGTGGTTGATGCCGACGGCGGCGGTTATCGTGTCGATCTTCCGTTATTTAACCGAATGCAGCTGCAGGAAGCAGGCATTCCCAAACGCCATATCGAAACCAGCCGCCTATGCACCCACTGCCACCAAGGGTTTTCGTCGTATCGGCGCGAAAAGGAAGCAGCCCAGCGTATGGCAGCGTTTTTGCTATTTGGCTCGTAAAGGATTTCGCTGCGTAAATGTGGAAATTTAGGATTTAGGGGTGATGTTGTGGCGGACAAACCAGCGTTTCCGTGGAAACGAGAAATTTTCGGTGTCTTGGTCTTGGCAGCCGCAGTATTCTCGTTGTTAAGTCTGTATATACAGGGTACGGGTATTGTGGGCCATTACATAAGGATCGCTGTGGAGTTCTTGTTCGGGCGCACGGGTCCGGTATTTGTGGTTATCGCCATGTACGGAGCCTTGCGAGTGATTCGCGGTACACATCGCAAGATATCGCCGTTGCGGGCGGCCGGTGTGGCATTGGTGGTGCTCACTGGTGTGACGCTGTTTCATACACTGGCAGTGTATCGCGGGTACCAACTGCCGCCTGCGCTCGGTGAGGAATTGGCCATGGTCCAGTATGGTCAAGGCAGCGGCGTGCTGGGTGCTATCTTAATGACCGCTCTGCTCACTGCCTTTGGGCTGCCAGGAAGTTACGTGATCATGGCAGCGGCGTTGGCTATTGGACTGATTCTGTGGTTCCATGTGTCCCTCATCCAACTGCTGAAGCTGCTGGTAGGCGGGGTAACCCAGCGCCTCCGGGCTCTAGGGTCATCCCTGCGAAATCGGCTGCGGCAGCGGATTCAGGATATGAAGAATCGGCGGCAAGAGGCGAAGCGATTGCGCCAGGAGGCAAAGCGACAGCGCCGGGAGGAACAACGCCTGGCCAAGCAACGGCGAAAAAGTGCAGCGACAAAACGCCCCAAGCAGCCTGCAAGCCCGGTGTCTGAACCAGACCAAGCTGCGGCTGCCGCAGCAATGACCAAAGGACCAAGCAGTCAGAGGTCTGATCCTTCGTTTCGGATTGCCAAGGGCGGGAGTGAATCTTCCTCCAACGATGAGCGGGCCAGTGTTCCGTCACCAGAACCCAAGGCAAAGATCAAAGTTCCGAAAGTTAGAGGGGAAGGGTTTCACTTACCGCCGCTGAATCTTCTCAATAAGGGAAAACCACAGAAATCAGCGGATGCCAATGATGACCAAAGCCGGCTGTTGGAGGATACTTGTCGTTCTTTCGGAATCGAAGCCTCTGTGGTCAACGTTTCGCGGGGGCCTGTGGTCACCCGCTACGAACTGCAGCCTGCCCGAGGAATCAAAGTAAGCAAAATTACCGGTTTGGCCGATGACATTGCCCTGGCTCTAGCAGCTTCTGACGTCAGGATTGAGGCCCCGGTTCCGGGCAAGAGTGTGGTGGGCATTGAGATCCCCAATCGGGAAACGCAGGCTGTGTTTTTCCGAGACGTCCTCGAAAGCGAAGCTTTTACGGAACAGGATTCCAAAGTGGCCTTAGCTTTGGGGAAAGATATCGCTGGACAGGCCGTGGTTGCGGATCTAAAACGATGGCTGCATCTGCTTGTAGCGGGCTCTACGGGCTCTGGGAAAAGTGTCTGCCTGAACAGCATCATTGGCAGTTTGCTTTACAAGGCGACGCCGGATGAAGTGAAACTTTTGATGATCGACCCCAAGCGAGTGGAGTTAGCAGTGTATGACGGTGTCCCGCATCTATTGGCTCCGGTGGTGACGGATCCCAAACGCGCTGCAGTGGCTCTGCGCTGGGCCGTGGGGGAGATGGAGCGTCGGTACAAGCTCTTCGAGAAGACCGGTGTCCGCAACATTGACATGTACCAAGAGTGGCTGAAGTCTCCCAAGGCAGCTCAGATGAAGGAGCAGGGTGAGAATGTGGATTCCCTGCCCTACATTGTGATTATTGTGGATGAGCTGGCGGACTTGATGATGGTTGCGGCATCGGAAGTGGAAGATGCCATCTGTCGTCTGGCTCAAATGGCGCGAGCCGCTGGTATGTACTTGATCATTGCTACCCAGCGTCCTTCGGTGGACGTGATTACCGGACTGATTAAGGCCAATGTTCCTTCGCGAATTGCCTTCGCCGTGTCCAGCCAAGTGGACTCTCGTACCATCTTGGACATGGGCGGTGCCGAACGTCTCATTGGCAAAGGCGATATGCTGTACTATCCCATGGGTGCATCCAAGCCGACGCGGGCGCAAGGAGCGTGGATTTCCGACCGCGAAATTGAAGCTTTGGTTGAGTTCTGGAAACAGCAGGGAGAGCCGGCCTATGAAGAGAACGTGGAAGAACCGTCAGCAGTGGATGAGTCAAGTCACGATTCCACGGAAGATGAGTTGCTGCCCGATGCAATCCGTCTAGTGGTTGATACGGGCCAAGCTTCCATATCCATGCTGCAGCGACGTTTCCGCATCGGGTACAGTCGGGCAGCTCGCTTGATTGATATGATGGAAGTTCGCGGCATTGTTGGCAGTTACCAGGGCAGCAAGCCCCGTGAAGTGCTGGTGGATTCTTCCGATTTGGAGGGAACAGAACATGAATAATTTGCAGGAACTGGGTTCCGTGTTCTATCGGGCAAGAATGGAGCTTAATTTGTCCATTGAGGAGTTAGAACAGCAAACCAAAATTCGTTCACGTTTCTTGCGAGCTATCGAAGATGGTCGCTTCGACGAAATTCCCGGTGAAGTCTACCTTAAGGGATTTTTGCGCAGCTATGCCAGAGCGGTAGATCTGGACCCTGAGCAGGTCCTAATCCAATACTACCAGCTGGCAGGCGGTGCCGAAGCGCCTGTAAAAAACCAGCCTCCGCCCAAGCCCACGGCGGACGAGTCGGTACCCGTGCGAGCTAGACCGTCGCTGCGCCAACGACGGGCACGGCAGCGCCGTCGGCAGCGCGTCATCGCGGCTGTAGCTTTGGTCGTGCTCGTTGCGGCTGGTGCCGCGTTGTTTTTCTGGAATGACCTGAGTATTTTCTAGGAGGATATTTGTGGAACGTAATGACTATTTGATTAGAGCCACAGCTGCATCGGGGGCATTAAGAGCTTTTGCCCTGCAGACTACGGAGTTAACCAACGAAGCGCAGTGGCGGCACGGCCTGTTCCCCGTGGCCTCAGCCGCGTTGGGGCGGACCATGGCTGTGGCCTTGGTCATGGGATCGATGCTCAAGGGACCAGAACACCTCACTGTCCAGATACAAAGTGAGGGCCCTTTGCAGGGGCTGGTAGTCAGTACTGATTCTGTGGGCAATGTGCGTGGTTATGTCCGCAATCCCCGTGTGCAGCTGCCACTGAACAACAAAGGAAAACTGGCTGTCGGTGATGGCCTGCATCCTGGTACGCTGCATGTCATTCGTGACATGGGTTTGAAGGGTCCGTATCAAGGCTCTGTAGCCCTGCAAACTGGCGAGGTAGGCGATGATTTTGCCTACTATTTTGCCGTTTCGGAGCAAACGCCATCGGTGGTCAGTATCGGAACGTTGGTAAATCCCGATGGTTCTGTGCGCAAAAGCGGTGGTTATGTCATACAACTGCTTCCGGAAGCCGAACCTGCATTGGTTGACCGTCTGGAAGAACGGATTCCCCATGTTCCCCCTGTTACAACCCTTTTGGATAGCGGAAAGTCTCCCGAGGCTATTCTGCACCTTGTGTTGGGGGATCTGGATTTGAAGATTCAAGAGACTCGGCCGGTCCAATATCACTGCCCTTGTTCTCTAGAGCGGTTTCGCGATGGCCTTGTGACCCTAGGACGTGAGGAACTGGAAACGTTAGTGCGTGAAGAAGAGCAGCTGGAGTTGGTCTGTCACTTTTGCCAGGAAAAGTATTATGTTTCGCGGGACGATGTGCAAGAGCTTTTGGATGAACTAACCAATCGTTCCGCAGGGGATATTGAGGGGTGATTCTCCCGTGTTGTTGAAGCGTGTGCTGTTATTGTTGATTGTTGTTTTTATTGTAATGCTTGGTTTGTTGGCCACAGGAAGCCAGTTTTATACAGATTGGCTTTGGTTTGACAGTCTTGATCTGCAGCAGGTGTTCTGGACTATGCTTTTGTGGGAGCGGGCCGTACCAGCCGCTGTCTGGCTTTTGTTTGCGCTGTTTTTCTTTGTGAATCTTCGTTTGGCCAAGAATGCTGCCATGCAGTTGTTGTGGCGCAATCCCCAGTTAGCGCAGATGGTCAAGCCCGTTCATGTCAATGGGATTTTCATCGGTGCCAGCGTCGCACTGGGCTTTTTGTTCGCTGCCGGCACCAGCTTGTTCGCGTTCCAAGCAGCCAAGTTTTTCCATGCAGTTCCGTTTGGCATTAATGACCCCATCTTCGGTCGTGATGTGGGCTTTTACATGTTCGAACTGCCGTTTTATCAATTTATACTGAATCTGGGAATTGCATTCGTGGTTCCTGCGGTCTTGGTCTGCGCGGCCATCTATGGAAGCTCCGGTCATATACAGCTGCGTGGATTTGAGGTGGCCGGCTCGAAGCACGCTTTGCTGCATGTATCTATCCTGGCCGCGCTCTTTGTCTTGCTGCGTGCAGTGGGTTACTATTTTGATGTTTTCGACCTCATGTTTGCCTCCGGCGGCGCCGTTTATGGACCGGGATACACCGATGTGCAGATTCGCATCTGGGTGCTGCGCATTTTGGCGGGAATCGCGGTGTTGTCAGGATTGGTGCTTTTGGTTGGGGGCCGCAAGCGGATTACACGGTTCGCCGTGGTGGTGGGGGTTTGGTTCCTGTTCAGTATTTTGGGAGGCGGGATTGTGCCTGGGCTTGTCCAGTCATGGATGGTGGAGCCCAATGAGTTCAGCCGTGAAGAACCGTATATCGCCTATCACATTGACATGACCCGCCAAGCCTTTGGTTTGGATAGTTTCCAGACTCGTGAGTTTTCCGGCAGTCAGGAACTCAACTGGAACCTCATCGAGGACCATTGGGCAACTATTGAAAATATACGCCTGTGGGACCCGCGGCCGTTGCTGTTGACTTACGGTCAGCTGCAGGAGATGCGCCTTTATTATCGTTTTCTCGATGCAGATATCGGCCGCTATACCATTAACGGTGAGTATCGTCAGGTGCTGTTGGCGGCCAGGGAATTGGATGTGACTCGTATCCAGAATCGCACCTGGATCAATGAACATCTCCAATACACCCACGGCTACGGTGCGGTAATGAGTCCGGTTAATGAAGCATCGCGCCAGGGACTGCCGGAGTTTTGGATCTCGGATATCCCGCCGCGCAGCCGCATTGATCTGACCATCGATGTGCCGCAGATCTACTTTGGTGAGCGGACGAACCAATATGTTATAGTCAATACGCGGGCTGATGAGTTTGATTATCCTAAGGGCGACCAGAATGCCTTTTACCGCTACACGGGTGATGACGGGGTAGTTATCAACAGTCTTCTTCGGCGAGCTGCTTATGCCCTCCGCTTTGGCACGTCCCGTATTCTTCTTTCATCGGAGATCAGCAGCGAAAGCCGCGTTCTGTACAATCGCAACATTCAGCAGCGAGTGCGAAACATTGCTCCCTTCCTACGCTTTGACAATGATCCGTACTTAGTGGTGAACGATGGTCGCCTCTATTGGATCATGGACGCGTACACCACGTCTGATCGATTCCCCTACAGTCAACCGTATCGGGGCTGGGGGAATTACGTGCGCAACTCGGTGAAGGTCGTCATCGATGCCTATCACGGAACAGTGGACTTTTACCAAGTTCAGCAAGATCCGCTCCTCGAGACGTATGCGTCCATTTTTCCGGATCTTTTCAAGGATTGGAATGACATGGATCCTGGACTGCAGGAGCATATCCGGTATCCGGAGGATCTTTTGGCTATCCAAGCTCAAATGTACGGCACCTACCATATGCAGAACACGCGCGTCTTCTACAATCGCGAGGATGTTTGGACATTTGCCAATGAAGTCTATTCCAATCGTGAACAACCTGTGGTACCATATTACGTGATCACCCAGCTTCCTGGAAAAGACCGGCAAGAGATGATTCTCATGCTGCCGTTCACGCCCATCAGCCGAGCGAATATGGTGGCGTGGTTGGCTGCGCGCAGCGATGCGCCCCATTACGGGGAAGTCTTCGTTTATTCATTCCCGAAGGATACGTTAACCTTGGGCCCGGCCCAGATCGAAGCCAGGATTGACCAGGATTCGGAGATATCGCAGCTGCTTTCATTGTGGGGACAGCGAGGTTCGCAGGTGATTCGCGGCAACTTGCTGGTGCTGCCCATTGCCGACGGTCTCTTATACGTTGAGCCACTCTACCTGCAATCAGAGCAGAGTGGCATGCCGCAACTGCAGCGTGTAATTGTTGCTCATGGCGATGATCTGGTCATGGCCGAAACGCTGGAACTGGCTCTTTGGGAGCTTTTCGAAGGAGATATTCCCGAGGATTTGGTGGATCGCACCGACATCGAAAGTGACGTGGTTCGTGAACCGCTGCGGTTGGATGTAGCGGACCTTCCCCTGCGGGCGCAGGAACTCTATGAAGAAGCATCGGAAGCTCTCCGACGGGGGGACTTCGCCGGATTTGGTGACGCTTGGTACGAATTGGAGCAAGTCTTGATGCAGTGGACGGAGTCAATGCAGTGATGCATGAGCAGGCTGACGGACAGCCTGCTCATTTTACCGTCGAATCCTAAGCACAGGGCACGAATTAAGGAGTGTAGGTTTTATGGAGCGAGTTCATTTCATTGGAATCGGCGGAACAGGTATGGGTCCGTTGGCGAAGGTTTTTATCGAACGCGGTTCGGTGGTCAGCGGCTCAGATCTGCAGGAATCCGAAACGACTGCGTTCTTGGCCGATCTGGGTGCCAAGATAGCTATTGGGCACTGCAGCGACCACGTAGGAGCCTGTGATGTGGTGGTGTACTCATCCGCCATTCCAGACTCCAATCCTGAACTGCAGGCCGCCCGTGTCCGTGGCTTGAAGGTGCTCCACCGATCCGAGGTGTGGGCGGAACTCTTAAACCACGGTCGGGGGGTGGCTGTAGGCGGAGCTCACGGCAAAACGACCATTACATCTATGATCTCGTGGATTCTAGACCAGAACCAGCTGGACCCCACGGTGCTTATTGGTGCTCGTTTTGCCCCCTTTGGCCCGGGGGCCAAGTACGGACGCGGTGGCATGGTTGTGGCGGAGGCTGATGAAAGTGATCGTTCGTTTCTCCGTTATCGGCCGGAAGTGGCTGTAGTCACGAGCATTGAAGCGGATCACCTGGAAAATTACAACGGGGCTTTTTCTGAGTTGGTTCAGGGCTACACGGAGTTTCTCGGCAACGTACGCCATGGTGGTCTTAGTGTTCTAGGATACGACGATCCCATCCTCCAGCGCCTGGCCCCTGAGCTTCCAGGACCTACGGTCACGTATGGATTTCAACCAGGTGCGCAGTGGCGGGCAGAGCTGCTGGCCATGCGCCAGCGTGGTGTCACATTCAATGTATATGTGGACGAGACGTTTTTTGGACAATTTGAGCTGACAGTTCCAGGTCGTCATAACGTAAGTAATGCCTTGGCGGCCTTGGTGGTCGGCAGCCATTTTGGCCTAACCGCAGATCAGATGAGAGTCCCACTGGCTGCATTCTGCGGAGCCCAGCGGCGCTTTCAGATTCTTGGTGAGGCCAGTGGTGTCTTGGTGGTCGATGACTATGCACACCACCCCACGGAGATCGCGGCTACGCTGCGAGCTGCTGCGGAGGGGTGGAAGCGCCGTGTGATCGCTGTTTTTCAGCCGCAGCGGTACACCCGGACACAGCTGTTGTTTGATGAGTTCACAGATAGCTTTGGCTATGCCGATGCCGTTTTCCTGACAGATATCTATTCTCCGCCTCCCGAGCAGCCCATTGTGGGCGTCAGTGCAGCGGTGATGGGGGAGAGCATGCGCCGGAAAGGCATCAATGTGCAGTGGGTGGGCGGTCAAGACCAGTTGGTTCAGGAGCTGCTTGACTCCGTGCGAGCCGGGGACATGGTGATTACCATGGGTGCAGGACCGATTTGGAAGAGCGCCCATGAGTTACTGCGATCATTGGCTGACCGCGAGCATGCTCCATCGTAAGCCATTGACGGACAGAGGTAAAAATCTCCGTTATCTGGCAGGATTTACGGCCTTTGTGCAGAAATAGTGCTAGCAGGTCCTGGTGGTCCGGGAGTACCGGCCGGACCAGACGTTGGCGAACGCGTGGAGGGAAGCCCAAAACCCTTTGGACTCCGCAATCCCGTTGACGTGGTTAAGAGCAGCGCTGCATACGGCCGTTGAGGCCGTCCTTTCATGTTTACGGGGGTATGAGCGTTTGCACATGATGGCTGTAAGCGGCATTCTGGCGACCGAGGACCCTAGAAGGTGAGTGCGTAAGCGGACCGTGGCCAAAGTTTTCCCACAGAAAAGATAGTCTTCTGCGGTGCAGCGGCGGTGTTTTGTGCGAGTATAACGTTGTGACCCGGCCTTGATGGCTCTCATGGAGTATCCACCGCCGGGTACGCGAATTCTTTGTAGAGGAGGAATAGCTGAATGTATCGTTACATTATTCGGCGTTTTGTTTATATGATACCGATGTTGATTGGTATCACATCACTCAGCTTTTTCATTATGCAGTTGGCTCCTGGGGATTTCCTGACAACTATGCAGATGAGCCCTGACTTTCCACCGGAAATGTTGGCTCGCATGCGAGCGCAATATGGGTTGGATCAACCGGTGTATGTGCAGTACTTCAATTGGATTTTTAACGTATTTCGCGGCGATTTAGGCTATTCATTCCTGTGGCACGCACCGGTCACTTGGGTTCTGCAGCAGCGCATCTGGAACACACTGCTTTTGACGGTGGTATCCATGATTGTAGCATGGTTGATAGCCATCCCCATTGGGATCCATTCTGCGACCCACCAGTACTCCTGGAGTGACAAGATCCTGACATTCTTTGCGTTCATTGGTATTTCGATTCCAAATTGGTTTTTTGGGCTCCTGCTGCTTTATTTTGTGGTCAGCCAAGGGTGGAACCTCCCCATTGGAGGAATGATCAGCACTGATTTTGGGGAACTGTCTTTTTGGGGTAAGGCGTACGATCTGGGCCGGCATATGCTGATTCCCGTGATCGTGCTCAGTACCGGAATCATGGCCGGTCTTATGCGTTACATGCGATCTAATCTGCTGGATGTGCTCAAACAGGACTATGTGACCACCGCCAAGGCCAAAGGCTTGGAAGGGCGTGTTGTCATCTACAAACACGCTGTCAGAAATGCCATCAATCCATTGATTACGCTGTTTGGCTTCCAGCTGGGTACGGTGTTCTCGGGGGCAGCATTGACTGAGATCGTTGTCAATTGGCCGGGAATCGGCAGCTTGATGTTGAACGCCGTGCGTGGGTTGGACTACTATCTGGTCATGGGTAATCTCATTATCGGCGGTGTGATGTTGATCATGGGTAATCTTGTGGCAGATCTACTGTTGGCGTGGAGCGATCCACGGATTCGATTTGATTGAGGAGGGGTGAGGAGCCATGAAAAAGAACAGAGATACAACAAATGTCAACAACCAGCAGGCGGTTCGCTCCCCCTGGAAAATGGCATGGCGTCGTCTGCGCAGGCATAAGTTGGCAATGGGAGCGATGGCTGTACTGATCATGTTGCATCTGTTTGCCATCTTTGCACCGTTTTTGGTTCCCTACGGTGAAACCCAAACAGATCGCCGCCGGTCGTACCACCCTCCCATGCGGGTGCATTTCTTTGAAGATGGCCGTCTGACAAGGCCTTACGTCTACGGTTACACCTTGGAGGACGCTGGACGGCGTCGTTACGAACTGGATACCGATACCAAGTATGAAATCCAGTTCTTTGCCCATCAAGGTACAACCTACAATCTGTTTGGCTTGGTGGAGAGCAACCGCCGCCTGTTTTCAGTAGAAGCACCGGGTAAAGTTTACCTTTTGGGTGCAGATCAATATGGTAGAGACATTGTCTCGCGGTTGGCCTTCGGTGCGCGGCGATCGCTGTTCATTGGTCTGATTGGAATTGTCATCAGTACCAGCATTGGAATGATTTACGGCGGTGTGTCCGGCTTCTTCGGCGGCTGGGTAGACAACGTGATGATGCGGATATCGGAAGTGATTATCTCCATTCCCAGTTTCTATCTGCTGCTGGCCTTGAGCGCGGTGCTGCCCACAAATCTGCCTTCTGATGTGCGTTTCATGATGATTATCGGTATTTTGAGTTTCATTGGCTGGGCGGGCATGGCCCGCGTCATTCGCGGGATGGTGCTGTCCATTCGGCAGTTGGAGTTTGTCCATGGTGCGGAAGCTATCGGCTGCTCCCAGCCCCGAATTATTGTTAGGCATATCCTGCCGAATACTTTGAGTTATGTAATCGTCAATGCAACATTGGCTGTGCCGGGATTCATTTTGTCAGAATCGGGTCTTTCGCTCATCGGTGTTGGCATTCAGCATCCGCAGGCTAGTTGGGGCAACATGTTGTCGGAGGCTCTGAATCTATCGGCGCTCAGTCGCTTTCCTTGGCTGCTGGTGCCTGGCTTTATGATCTTCATCACCGTATTGAGCTATAGCTTCTTTGGCGATGGCATCCGCGATGCCTTCGATCCGAGAGCCACAAGCTGACGTTATTTGCAGGCTTCCACACCCAGGAAGTCTGCTTTTTTGCTGATACGGCTCGTGTAGTTGCCGATCAGTGCAAGAATTCGCACCAGAGTGTGAAAACATTTCTATTTTGGAAGGAAATCCTAGTAGAGCACCGAATTACATATAGTAACAGTTATATCATCGCTGCAATCGCCTCGTATGGATGGAGGGTACTGAGGTGGTCTGTATCTTGAGTCTTAAGGAGGGGGAATGGAGAGCGCTGAACTTATTGTAACCTAATTCTTTTTCAGTAAATCAGTAAAGAGGAGGAAGATGAATGAAGAAGATGAGATGGGCACTGGTCTTGGCGCTGATGCTGGTGCTTACGGCCGGTGCAGGAGCTGTGGAATTGTTGGATCCGGAAATTGTCGATGTCGCTGAATATTACGGCTATTCCATTGGGAAATATGGCGGAACCTTAACGGTGTATGGTGGGGCCTCCGGTCCTAAGTCATACAACCCGCATCTGGCTGCAGAGACGTCTACGACGGACCTTACTAACCAGCTGTTTGAGGGTTTGGTGCGTTTGGACCGGAACACCGGTGATGTGGTTGGACAGTTGGCACGGGAGTATGAAATCAGTGAAGATGGCACGGAGATTGTTTTCCACCTGCGTCGTGGTGTCCAGTGGCACGATGGAACCGAGTTCACGGCCAAGGACGTTATTTTCACCTTCGACGTTATCTACGCACCGGACTCTCAGTCCAATGCCAGAACCGGCTTGCACATTGACGGCGAGCCCATGCAGTATGAAGCACTGGATGACTACACGGTGAAATTCACGCTTCCCCGTGTACATTCGCCAATCATGTACAGTATTGGGACGGCTATTATCCCCGAGCACAAACTCGGCGATGCATTCCGCGAAGGTCGTTTCAATGAGAGTTATACGTTGGCTACCGACCTGTCCGAAATCGTTGGAACCGGCGCATGGCAGTTATCCAGCTACCGTGTGGACCAGGAACTGGTCATCATGCGTAACCCCAACTACTATCAGTTCGATACCGAAGGCAATCGTCTACCGTACTTGAATCGTGTTATCTACAAGTACTATCCAAACCAAGATACCGCTGTACTGGCGTTTTTCGCTGGTGAATTTGACTATATGGGCATTCCAGCGACGCACTTTACGGAATTCGAAGATCGGGAACCGAATCTGCCGTTCAGGATTGTGGAGTCCGGTCCTAACCCAGGAACAACCTTCATCGTGTTCAACCAGAACCCAGCTGGTCTGGAACCGCCGGCGCTTAACTGGTTCCAAGACAAGTACTTCCGGCAGGCCATGTCTCATGCCGTGGATCGGGAAACACTGTTGGATATGGAGATGAATGGGCGGGGCTACTTCCAACACAGTCCCATTAACATGCGGAACGAGTTCTTCTTGAATCCGGATGTCAAGACGTATGATTATGATCTGCAGAAGGCCCATGAACTTCTGGAAGCAGCCGGTTACACCCTTGGTGCCGATGGACGTCGTTACGACCCCGAGGGCAACCATGTGGAGTTCGAACTGCTGACCAATACCGGTGTAGCCATTCGCCAAACCACCGGTGAACTGTTCCAGGAAGACTTGGGTGAGTTGGGCATCACTGTTAACTTCAACATGATTGACTTCAATGTTATCGTTGACAAGCTGTTGAACAACTTTGAGTGGGAAGCCATCATTATTGGTCTCACTGGGACATTCGATCCCAACGGCGGCGCCAACACCTGGATGAGCCATGGTAACCTGCACATGTGGCATCCGCTCCAGGAAGAGCCTGTTACCGAATGGGAAGCACGCATCGATGAACTGTTCGTCTCTGCCCAGCGTACCATGGATTGGGATGAGCGTCAGATGTACTACTACGAGTTCCAAGATATCGTGGCTGAACAGGTTCCGTTGATCTACACCGTTAATGCCCAGACCAACGTGGCCATCCGTGATCACCTGCGCAATGGTGTACCAGCACCAATCAGCGGTGGCATGATGGATACTTGGGCCTGGCTGTGGATCGATCGGTAGAACGAGCTTTGCCGTCTCGACGGCAAATGAAGGAAAAGGCATCCGCCAGTGCGGATGCCTTTCTTTCATTTGAGGCGGCAGGAGAATGCAACCTTCACTCCGATGCTGTCTCGGGTTGGTTCGGTTCGAAAAAGGGAAAGACCACAAATCCCACGCAGACCGCCGCGGCCAACACCAAAGGGATCGGCACTAATGTATGCTCCAGGATGGGGTGAAGGCGAGTGAGTAGATAGATACCTGGCAGTACCGCGCTGACCCCGTAGATGAGGGGAAATTGCGGCATGGCGCTCCCGTTAGCGGTGGCCACAGCAGCCCAGAAGGAGAAAGGAAATCCCGCTGTTTTGATGCCCACCCCGATGAATATGACCATCATCAGGGCTGTCAGAATCGGTGGTGATAGAACTTCTTTATGAGCAATCAAGTACGCAAAGTTCGTCGTCGGCGCGGATCTTGTCAGGTAGATTGCCGATGCAATCACTGTCAGGCTGGCCGCCTGCAGTACTAGAAAGGCTCTCATCCGCCGCCTCTTGGTGCGTTCAGGCTCCCATTCCTGACCATAGAAGGCTCCCAAATCAAGCAGGGCCCAGAAAAACAAGAAAACAAGCAAATTATCTGATAAAATCAAGGCATGCAATGCCAGACAAGATAGGGAAAAGACCAGAAAAGACACAAAACCATCCCGAATGCTCCACAGGCGCGGGGAGCAGAGGATGGTCTGCAAACTTACCACGGATACAATGACTAGAGCAGCGGCTGTCAGAAGATCAAGATAAACACCGAAACCCACAACCGGCCAAGAAAAGTACCGGGCGGAGCCGTGGTCCGCTGCCGCGAATAGAAGAAAAAAACTGCCAATGAATGCGAGGGCGAAAAACACCATGCTGCCCGCCAAAGGCCGCCTTGGCCACCAGCGCCGCAATACTGGCACCGATAGTGTTCCCAAGAGGGGAAAGCTCAGAACCATCAATGTCACGTAGGACAGGACAGAGTTCACACCGGTTCACCTCCCTAGGATTGGGAAGAGAGCGATTGCCGAAACCGTTCCAGCTGTGTGGCGAGACTGCCGTCAATGACTTTGCCGTCCATCTCGATAACGAGACCACCCCAAAGGTCTTCGTTGATGATGATCTCTACCTCTATTGTCTGTGCTCCGGTCAGTTTTGTCAACCGCTGTCGGATATCCTCTACGGTGGTTTCGTCTAA
>PWMW01000193.1 GCA_003559095.1 Clostridiales bacterium
GCCGGAGCAGGTCGAACGGCCATCGGTCGTTGGTCTTCCAGAGGTGTCTTGGAACTCCGCCAGCGATCAAAGGTTCTAGTGGAGATGTTGAGTTCATCACAGGCCAGCTGTTTGCGAGCCCCTGCTTCCATCGCTTCGGTGATCAGTATAACGGCTTGCTGGCGATCTGAGGCACTGATCATTCGTCCTCGGGGTCCCCCCAAATCGCCTGAGCCTTTTTTCGCAGAACCAAGAGGGCCGCAGTCTCTGCCACGGCCGCTTCTTTTCGAGCTAGTTCCTTTTTGTCGGCTGCGCTCTGTTTTTGCAGCGAACGAACCTGCTGCTTCAAGTCCGATGCTTCTGGACTCACACCACCATTGGCAGCCTGACAGGCCTCTCTCCAAGCCTGCAATTGCTCTGCATACAGACCGTTTCGGCGGCAGTACTCACTGAGCTCTGCTTCGTTAAGATGGGCTGTATCCAGCACCGCCTGAAACTTATCTTTGCTGGACCACTGTTTGTTACCGCCTTCAATTAAGGTCGTGCCGTTTTCCTTCGCCTTACGTATCCAACGATGTACGGTACTTGCCGCCACACCGACTTCTTTGGCGACACTGCGGATGCTTTCACTGTCCGGCGGCATCACCCGCTTAAGACAGGCTTGAATAAACTCAGAATCATAGTGTCTAGGCATAGTTCTCCTCCGTTCTGAACTCCCTGAAGACTCGGGCTGCATGCGGAACGGTTGCGACGCTATTTGTTCCACGGTTTCCTTGACGGGGAGCCTCTGCCGGCATGGGTTTAGGCATCAAGGCCATCACCGAAGGTGCTGCCTAGCTAGCCAGCTTACCATACGGGCCACTCCCCATAAAGGAACTTCGGACGGCATAAATCGTTTGACTCGAGCCGTCCGCCGATGGCTGCCATCGGCGCCTCGGTGAGTGCGCCATGTAGAGCGGCCATGCAACCAAAGAGCCCAATGCTGTTTGGATACAGACAATCCGTCATCGAACAACCATCAACCATTACGAGTCTTTAGTTTTTATGCTACAGGAGTTTCAGGGGTATGACAACTACGGTAACACATAGGGAACAGATCAACGATACATGGGTCACCAAATGGGGAATTATGTTCTCGAAGTGGTGGCTCGGAGTGCTGGTTATGCCATTCCTGAGGGTGACAAGCTGTATCGCTACGGAGGGGATGAGTTCGCTGTGCTGTTGCCGGACACGGAGCTATCTGTTGCCGCAGATCTTGCTGAGTGCATCCGCGACCGAGTGTTGCGCTCGTCGGTGATCGGCAACGGCGCAGCGCGGGTTCCGGTGGCGACCAGTGTTGGTGTCGCAGTCAAGCAACCGCAGACGCAGTCTCTGTATGAGCTATTGGACGCTGCGGATCAGGCGCTTTATGCGGTCAAATTGGCCGGACGGAATCAGGTTGTGGTGAGCTCTGTGTCGGGTTGCGGAATGTGTCTCGCGACAACAGACATGGTCCGCAGGATATAGGCATTCATCGGTCCCTGCTGGGTGGTAACGTGTTCCGGTCGCAATGAACCGTTGAAGTATATCTCTGGAAAGAGGGGATTGTCATTGAAGATTGCGTTGCTCGTACATTCACAGACAGGCAAAACAATGCGTTTTGCGGAGATCATTCGGGAGCAACTGCAGGGAACGGGGCATGACGTCACGCTCACCAGTCTCAAAGCCGAGCCCCCAGTGAAGGCTCCGGTCAAACAGCCATGGCCCTTTCGTCTAGTCGATGTCGGTGATCACGGCGAGTGTGAGGCGATATTGGTCGGCGGGCCGGTGTGGGCTTTCGGTGCCTCTCCGGTTGTCATGGCCAGCTTGGAACTTCTCCCCCTGCAGGGTAAACTGTTCGTGCCCTTTGTAACCATGGCTCTTCCATTCGTCGGTCTTGGCGGCAAACAGGCGATCCGTTCGATGACAACGTTGGCGGCAGCCAAGGGAGCCCATACGCTTCCAGGCCATGCAGCTCCGCTGTTGTTCCGCCGCCAGGGCGCTATCATGGAGAAGTCTGCACAGGATTTGGCGCAGAACGTGCTGGCAGCACAGGAGAAACAATCGAACGGCAGCATGTGATTGGGTTGTCGGATGCGGAAGTGGAACATCTAGAAAGCTCCCTGTTGCGGTCAACCTTTGTTGTTGTCCTCGGCTTCTTTGGATCGGGTCCAGACCAGTGTGTCCAGCTGCATGTGGTCCAAAGGTGGCGCAGTCGTCTCCCGGGACGTTGGTGTTTGGCTGCCATGACGTATGTCCAGGACGACATTGCAGGCGTGGCGGGTTCCCAAGGGGTTGGAACTGACATGGGTGCCTGCGAGAAATAGGTGGGCGGTACCGCATATCCCGAAAATATCAGATTTTCTGATCAGTTTGTCATCGCGATTGCCTATGCGTCAAGCAGGGTAGATGTGCAGCCAAGCGTGCCTATCCCAGCCGCAGCGAGTGCATTCGCCTGTACCAAAACCGATGGCGTAATGCCAGTCACTGAAGTAAAATGATGAATGGCCGTCCGGAGCGCATCATGTCCAGGGCTACGCTTGAAGATCCAGTTCTTTTAAAGCGGACGCAGGCTCCAGCGCCACCAATAGTTGGGCTGCACATTCCAGGTGTCACGGGCGTAATGCGAACCATATTCCATGTTAAAGTGCCATATGAAGCCATTACAGGCGAAGCGGGATGTTTTGATCCGGCTGCGGACGCCCATGGTTATGTAGTCGATCTCCAGTGTGTTGTAACGGGCGCGCAGGTCTTCCCACTCGGATTTGATCTCTTCAGGTTCGCCCCTAATGTACATTGTGGGATCCACACTGATTTTCCAGACCGCATACGGTACTTCCGCCTGGAGAACTCGGTAGAACCCTATGGAGCATGGTTCCGGTCCTTTGGGCAGTTCCGCAATGGGCATGCCGACGCTCAATATTGCCTCTTCTTGAATGGCCACGAGTTCTTGGGGAACTTCCTCCGGCAGGATCTGTGGTGGAGGGCCGATTGCGGCCAAGAGTCCGCCTCGATCATCCTCGGCTACCAAGTAGCCAGCACTATAGCGGATCATCCGGAAGGGCTCCGGCACGGTTTTTCGGAACTCTTTAGGAAGTGTCCGACGCGGCGAAATCCGGTGGCAGCTGAGCTGCGGGCCAGCACCCAATCTCAACTGTGGATAGCAGGTGTCGGCTTGGATGAGCTTGGGAGATGCTCAGGCGCAGGTCCAGTTGGTTGAACGGGACGATGACTGCTGCGAGTTGAGGTATGGCTGGACGTGGCGAACGCCGACTGGGGAGATCAACATTCAATGGAGCCCCCAGGACTTTCAGTTCGAGGTATCTGTTACTGGGTTGGGAAGCAGCGGCCCGGGAACTGGCCAAGTGATCTGCTGTCCGTAGCGTGTGCATTGCTTAGTGAATCCTTGGGCAACACAGTTAAAGAGGCCTGGCGCGACTCGGCTCCAAGGCTTCTTTTTTGCGTTTGGCAGGGACTAACTGTCCTGTCAGCCTCGGGCCCGTTATTGTCGTTAGGAAAGTGATCCACTCGGCGTGATAAGTGGCCTAGTTGAGCGGAACACGTCACTCGGGTGTCGGCATTCACCGTCATCCAGGTCGCCTGTCAGATCCTTAATGACGAAAAATTTCTTCCGAGCACTTCAAGGTGCTTTTGCGGGGATCAACGACCAACAGATCCAGTGGGCTGGCATGGAACCAAGCTCGGAGCAGTGGCACCGATCCCGAGAAGCATTGGCGAAGAGCGTCACTACGCTGTGGGAACAAAGGCCGCAAGATGGATAGGATGACGATTCGAGATTGGAAACTCGTTCTATACGATGATACCTTGCCACTTGAAACGAAATGCATGATTCCTCCTGGTGGCTTACGTTGGCTATACGCATTGTACTGCCTGTTACTGAACCAAGGACTCGTGATTGCGCGTCGAACACAACCACCATTGGTAAATCCAAAGTAATATTCTAGTTAAAAAACAAAGATCGCCATATTTTCTCGAAAAAGCGCGCAAAGAAAAGCAGGAATGGTTACCTTTAATGTGGAACCTGTCGTGACCTTACTAGGAAAGTCATTGCTTTTGAGTTTTGAGTTGTGTGTATGGGTGATTTTGGACACTTACTTGTCCTTTGCCATCCCAATTTAGGATATATGGCTGTCTGTAATCCAAAGATACTGTGAAGTGCTGTCGCGCAGTGATCTGCCCAAGCCAAGCTTCAGCGCCCAGTGAAGTCCGAAACATACGCACGCATGATATTGACGAACCGGTGTGAGCTGCTGGACCGCAGTCGAGCTGGCGACAGACCATAGGGTGGGAGGAATTTGATGAACTCGCGAATAGATTGGCGTCAAGAGCAAGGTGGAGCCTTGGTATGGGTGTTATTTCTACTCATGGTCTTGACTATTTTGGGATTCGGTTACATTAGTTTGTCTACCACTGAAACACTGCAGTCGTTTCGCTACGCCAGTCGTCTGCAGGCGTACCATTATGCGAAAGCTGGTGCCGAAATCGTTGCTGAACGCATCGAATCGGATCCTGATACCATCTCGGCGTTCGCACATGGCACCATCAGCTTGTTGATGTTTACCGATGTGGAAGGTGACTTAGGAGCTGGAGCACCCATTGAGGTGCGTCTAGTTCCTGATGACGTGGATGACGGCATTGTCCGTCTGCGATCCACGGGCCGGCATCATCGAACGGCGCAAACGGTGTCCCTGGTCATGCTCGTCACTGAGAACAAAGGTTTTCACGGCCTGTTTGATAACGCCCTGTATTCCTATGCACCCATCGATGCCACACAGACCCATTCGCTCATCATCGGCGATGCAGAAAGCGCTGGGAGTATTTCCGGCGAAGTTCCTGGTGACATTGACGGAAACGTCAAACCATATTCGACCCGCGTGTATGAATCTCCAATCATGCCAGATGTGTCCGGTCTTCCGAATCATGGTGTATTGTCTGTAGGGAATCACAGTACAGATACGGTAAGTGACAGTGGCGTTTATTCTCAGATCAACGTCAACAACCATGGTACGCTTTACATCGATTCCGGTGGTGCTGGCGATGAACTGGTCATCGTAGTCGGTTCGATCGACATCAAAGGCAAAATCGAAGTACAGGGTACGGGAACGGTGATGATGTTTGTTCAAGATGGAGGGTCCATTCGGACACCAGGATCAGAGATGGGTGTTCTTCTAATGGTCCTTGCGGACGGTAGTTCACTGACAGTCCAAACACCGGGGACGCATTTTCACGGATATATCTACGGCCCCAATGCGGTCTTGAAGAACGCCGCTCATTCGCGTATTGTCGGTTCGGTCATAGTGGGTGCATTAGACTCGAACCCCGTCTGGACGTTTGAATACCGGTCGTTCCCTGAAATAGACACATCATCTTTGGAAGAGTACATCGGGATTGTTGAGTCTATCCACTTTGAACGGGCTCGTTGGGAATAGTATCGTTGGAACAAACTCAAAGCTTGAGGTGATTGCATGCGAAGGGCGCTGCAGAACGACGGATTCACACTGATCGAAGTTTTGGTTGCCATGGTGATTCTCGGGATCATGATCGTCGCGTTCATGAACGTCTTTGGCACTGCGTTCACGAACATATTCTTGTCGGGGCAGCGAGATCACGCATTTGCACAGGCCTCTGAAGTGTTGGAGGTTGTGTATGACGCGCAGAGGCCAGCGGGCCTTTCCCATTCAGCCCTTTCCACGCTTCTAAACTCTATCGGTGGGAATGTGCAATACGACATCGTGTCTCCGATCACGCCGATGACGGGTATGTCAGAAGGGCACAAACTAACGATTCGGGTACCGTACGGTTTTGGTCGTACCGCAATCCTGGAGACGTTCGTGCGAGGTGACGATAATGACTAACCGGACTTCGGCAGAGGGATTTACGTTGGTCGAGGTGTTGATCGTCTTGGCCGTCATTGGTCTACTCATCGGAATTGCCAGCGCCATGCAGGTGTACGCACTCCGAACGTTCCAAATCGGAACAGCGCAAGCGGACTTACAGCGGGCTGCCCGTACTCTGGAAGAGGTCATCCGAAGCCAAAGTAACATTCGTAATGCCGATGCATTGGGTTCAGGCTCGGAGAAGGAGCTACGTCTAGATAATCAGCGCCTCTATTATGGCGACATCAGCCAAGGCCGTTATGTGGAGGTTCACGCGGGTGTTCCGATCCAGGTTGAACTCGAATTCGCCTCGCCATCCGCTAGGCAGTTGGCCTATACCATTCGGCTGAGCTCGGCCACCGATACTTACACCCTCAGAAATACTCTCATGCTAAACAATGTTCAGCCTGACCACAATGCCCTAGTGAGTTCGCCCGTTTCTCTGCAGAATGGGACTCTCCTTTATGAATCGTTTCCTTTCCCGCCGGAGAACGACGATGAGGAAGATGTAGATTTGGGTGACGGCGACGAAGCAGACGGCGATGATGAAGATGAAGGAGGTACACCAGCTATCTATATTGTAACGTTTGACAAGAGCCACTCATCTGCCAGCACACCGTCGCCCGGAGCTAAGCATGTGACTTACGGTTCGGCCTATGGTGAACTCCCCACTGTCACTCGGCCTGGCAACAACCCCTTTTTGGGATGGTACACACAACCGAGTGGCGGATCCTTGGTAACGTCCGATACGATCGTCGCGATCGCCCATCATCATACGTTGTATGCCCGGTGGTAGCATCGGGTTGGTGGATGTCTATCACGACGCCTGCATAGTTCCCATGGAACGAGCTTTGAAAAGGGGTTGCGAAAACTGAGTGGGCGGAACGTTTAAGTTGGGGAACTACCCTGGAGCGGAAACGGCATACGTAGGGATTTGGACAGGCCGACCACTAGTGTCGGCCTTCTAGATCACTGAGATTTGCCTGCCAGATCAGTCAGAGTGTTTTCAGAATGCACCTAAAAGTGCATGCGGAGAACCGCCAGTTCATGCCGCCAATGGTCGTCAGGTGCCATGCAGAACAATAGCGGGATGCTCTTACCGGGATTAGTGACCGACGGTTGCATTGCGATTGTGCGGGCAGAGACCATGGCACCCCATATGCCGAAAGACCTAGTGCTTCGAGTTATCAAGACCGCAAGCAAGAACTTGATGTTTTCTAGAGACTGTGTGCTTCACAGGGGTGGTGCCAGTAAGTATACCTCGAAGGCGGTTACCACCGTCCTTGCCGAGCGCGGTGTTCCGCAGAGCTTCTCTCGAGGTGGCCTACCAAGCGATCACTCTAAGAGTGAGAGTATCGTCGTCAACCTTGAAGAGGCACCCGTCTATTGGCGCTATTTCAAAACTGTGTCTGAAGCCCGCCAAGCCATATTTGCATCCATTGAGGCATTGAACGATACAAGAAGGGTTTAAACCGCTTATGCTATTTTACGCCCGTCAAGTGGCCAAACCGTTACTGCAGAACCAACTCATCGGATGCTACCTAACGGACTATCCGGAAAACCGTTGACGTCCCGACGCACGTAGCCGAAGGTCGCTCTGCGGTATTCCGCTTTTGCCATCATCGTCGTTCCAAGCTTCCGTTGTATGGACTCATACGGGTGCTACGGGATATGCCTGTTCGTCGTCTGCCTAGCAATTAAGAAATCTAAGATAGTATACGAGTGCTTTTAACTTAAGGGGCGCGTTCGCTGAACATCGACTCCTTGATCACGCATAACCAACCCATGATTCCACTGCAAAAAGTCCAAAAACCCGGGATTTACTAACCTGAGTATACAGGAATCCCTCATGCGAATATCGAAGTTAATAGGAGAAATATAGAGATAAACTTCGATTGAGTGAGATA
>PWMW01000345.1 GCA_003559095.1 Clostridiales bacterium
ATCAACATCACCACTTGGAGTGCCCGTCTAGTGCGTTACTTGGATGAAGTAGCTCCTGGACGTCTTCAGGAAGCAGAGCAGCGTTTCAATGCCAACATTGAAATTCTGCAGTTTCCCGGCGGCGAACTGGCCGGAACCAACATGAGCCGGTTGATGGCAGGGGATTCCACCCATGACATCTGGAACATGGAAAACCCCCAGTTCTGGAACCTGGCTCTCCAGGGAGCACTGCTTCCAACCAACGATTTTCTCGGTGAAGAGTACTATGCTGGCCTGCATCCGCTGCATCAACAGATGGCAGCTCGCTGGGCCTTCCAGGGCAACAACTATTATGTGGGCTCTGCTCCGGCTGCCTACACGGCACCTTGGCTCCTTACCTACAACAAAGATATCGTCGAAGCCGATGGCTTGGATGATCCCTTCGAGTTGTGGCAGGCCGGTGAATGGAACTGGGAAAGCTGGGAACGTCTCATTCGGCAGGCAACTCGCGACACCACCGGTGATGGCGAGATCGACCAGGTGGGCTTCCGTCTTGGCAGCCACAGCCTACCGCACATGCTGCCAACCAATGGCGCCCCTGTGGTTGTGGAAGAAAACGGCCGGATGGTCTTTAACTGGAACAGCGAAGCTGCGATCTACGCTCTGAACAAGAGCCATGAATGGCGCAGCGCTGGCTGGTGGGTAGACGATGGTGATGTTACCACGGATCAAGCGTTGTTCACACCGCGCCAGGGCTGGTCCATTGAGAACGATGCCATTGATTACGACGGTTACACCTACGCTCTGGTTCCCTATCCGCAGGGACCCCATGCTGATCCGGATCGTCACATGACCTCGTGGTGGGCTGAACTGGGATTCGCGCTGCCGGCCAACGCCGAGCGTCCGGCGGATCTGGTGGAAGTAATTGACTTCCTGTTCCCCGCTGAGGAGTTTGACGGATATTTGGATCGCCAGATTCAAAACATGGTCCTAGACCGCAACTCCTATGAAGCTGTCCAGTGGGCCTACAACAACATGCTTGTGCATGTAGTGACATTGGGCGCCTGGATTGGCAACAGCGAGTACTATGAGGCTGCTGTGGAAGCGATCCACGAAGGCGGTGCCGCTTCCTTGATGGGTGCCGTAGCTCCTAGTACCCAAGCCCTGTTGGATGATGTGTTCGGTCAATAGTCTGTCAGCTGATGCAGCCCCGTTCGCTTCGGCGAACGGGGCTGGTCTCTTTGCTGCGAAATGCTCAACAAGGAGGTTCTTCCATGCCCGCCACCCGGAACAATATAGATTTCTCACCAGCAGATTATTGGCAGCAGCGCATTCTGCACCAATTGGCTTATGCTCGTCAGGTGTCTTCTCTGCATGGCGGTGCGTTTGACGATACAACCGCCGCCGTCACCCACCGTCTTCAGAGTCTCTTCGCTGCTCACGGGTATGTGAACCGCGATATAGCTGTGGAATGCGAAACCGAATTGGCCGCAGGGGTGGGTGCCGCTGCCAAAGAGTTAACCCTGCTCTGCGCCGGCCACGCGCACCTGGACATGAACTGGATGTGGCGCTACGATGAAACGGTGAATATCGTCGTGGAGACCATGCAGACGGTCTTGGCCCTCATGGATGAGTATCCGGAGTTCGTCTTCTCCCAATCCCAGGCGGCAGTTTATGAAATTGTGGCCAGGTATCGGCCTGACCTGCTGCAGCACATCAAAAAGCGGGTGGCCGAAGGCCGCTGGGAAGTGGCGGCATCCGCTTGGGTGGAGGCAGACCGAAACCTTCCTATCGGTGAGAGCATGGTCCGCCACATTCTCTACAGCAAACAGTATCTCAGCGAGCTTTTGGATATTTCTCGGGACAGCATCTGTTTGGCTTTTGAGCCAGATACCTTCGGTCATGCCCAATCGGTTCCCGAGATTCTCAACCACGGCGGCGTTCGCTATTACTACTTCTGCCGGGGTTATGAAGGTCACAAACTGTTCCGCTGGCAGGCCCCGTCGGGCCGTTCGGTCCTTGCCTACAGAGATCCCCACTGGTACATGGGTGACATCCAGCCAGACATTGCCTTATCTCTGCCCAGTTTTGCCCGCGAATACGGTGTTAACACCATGATCAAAGTCTATGGCATTGGAGACCATGGCGGCGGCCCCACCCGCCGCGACCTAGAACGACTGCGAGACATGGCTTCATGGCCTGTATATCCCCAACTGCAGTTGGGGACGTATGGCCAGTTCTTTGCGGCCATGGAAGCGCAGGCCAAGGACGTGCCCATTGTCGACCAGGAACTCAACCCCATCTTCACAGGTTGTTATACATCGCAGAGCCGCATCAAGATGGCCAACCGTGTGGCCGAAGACGCCCTGCAGGCGGCAGAATTTGTGGGCAGCCTTGCTGGAGCACTGACCGGAGTGAAGTATTCCACCACAGCGTTGGGTACTGCTTGGAAGCACGTGCTGTTCAACCAATTCCATGACATACTTCCCGGCTCTGGTAAGATCGATTGCCGCGAACACGCCATGGGTCTGTTCCAGGACGCCATGGCCACCGCCACTAGCGTGAGCCAGGGAGCGGTGCAGCAGTGGGCCGAAGCCATTGACACATCACCTTGGTTAGCAGAACCGAACCCGGACAGTATCGCTGAAGGAGCCGGTGTCGGGTTTGGCATGGCGGCCAATCGGCCGGTGCAGACTTCGCGGGCTTCAGGCATGCCCCGCGTGTTCCACATCTTCAACCCCCTGCCTCAGGCTCGCCGCCACACGGTGGAACTGACCTTGTGGGATTGGGATGGCGAGCTGGAACAACTACGATTGGAAGATGAGCAGGGCCACAACCTGCCGATCCAGCTGCTGGATCAAGGTCAGAATGAATACTGGGGTCATTATTACACGCGCCTGTTGACGCAGTTGGAACTCCCCGGCGGCGGGTACCGCACCTGTGTTGTCAAAGAAGAACCCCAGTTGAGTATACCTGCCATTCCCTACGTCCGCAGCGCTCGCCTGGAACGACCGCATCATTTTGTCTTAGAAAACCAATGGCTGCGGGCTGAGTTCCATCCGGTCACGGGATCCCTGATCTCGCTGCTGGACAAAGGGTCCGAACAGGAACTGCTGAATCTTCCATCGCATGGCGCCGTGTTCCAAAAAATCCTAGAGGACGGTCATGGTTCTGCCTGGACCGTGGGACGACATATGCAGCAGCGGCCGTTGACCGAAGGTATCAAGATCCACCGAGTCCGGAGTGCCCAGGGCACCCTGCGTCAGCAGCTGGATTTCGCCATCGCCTTTGACCAATCGCGCTTGGAATACACCGTGTTCCTGGACGACGATGCCCGCCAACTGGACTACCAAGTCCGCTGTCACTGGTACGAACGGGGAAGCCGCGAGAACGGCATTCCCCAGCTGAGCTTCACCGTACCCTTGGGTTACGCCTGTGCTGCCGCCAGTTTCGGCACGCCCCTGTATGTGCAGGAGCGCCAGGCTGCGAACCTGGATCAGGCCAGTAATGGGTGGGTGTGGGCTCGAGGTTCACAGGGTGCCTCCTTGGGCATCTTTGCCCAAACCAAGCATGCATTCCGTTTTTGGGATGGCACACTGCAGTTGACACTGCTGCGAAGTTCCCATTCGCCGGATCCGGATCCGGAGTTGGGCCAACATCAGTTCTCCTTTGCCGTGGCGCTGATGCCCGACACGACGTCCGCCTCTGAAGCTGCAGCGGCTTGGCAGCAGTACTGCCAACCCCCGATTCCGGTGTCGGCCAAGCCCGGCCCCGGCCATCTGCCTCCGTCTGGTGCGTTCTTGGAACAAGCCAGTGGTACCGCAATTTTCTCAGGCTTGAAGTGGGTCGAATCCGAACATGAAAAGGCGCTCATTCTCCGATTGTGTGAAGGGCAGGGAAGCTCGGGTGAGGCTGTGTACCACTGCGGCTTCCCTGTGAAGCAGGTGGTATGGGTTGATGCCCTGGAGCGACCGCTGTCTGATTGCGATGCAGGACTGCGTATCTGCGGCTCGGAGCTCCGAATACCCCTAGAGCCATACCAGATTGGCGCTGTGAAGCTCGTCCTAGGAGAGCCTGGACATGCTGGGAAAGAGACAGACAAACCCGCCGGGATTGCGTTCTAGCGCAGTGGATCGTCCATGCTGATGGCGGGCTTTCGCCGAGGGAATCAATCCGAGCCGCAGCTGGCCTCCTTAGAGCGACAGCACAAGTTTTCTGAACGGCATCTTGCAGTTTGCCCTTGCATTCTCCCCCAACTCACGTTATACTATTAATCGTAATCGTTATTATTATTGATTTAGGAGGGTGTTATAGTTATGGACAACAGCGCACGACTGCCACTGCTCGGAGATGCATTCCCGAAGATGAAGGTGAAGACAACTCACGGTGAAATGGTTCTGCCCGATGACTATTCTGGGAAATGGTTCATTCTCTTTAGTCATCCCGGTGATTTCACGCCTGTCTGCACCACAGAGTTCGTGGCATTTTCGCAGAAAGCAGATGCGTTCGCAGCGCTAAACACAGAGCTTATTGGGCTTTCTGTGGACCAAGTGTTCAGCCATATCAAATGGGTAGAGTGGATTAACGAAAACATGGATGTGAAGGTACCGTTCCCGGTCATTGCCGATGAACTAGGACGTACTTCAACCCAATTGGGTATGCTTCACGAGGCCAAGGGCAGCAACACCGTCCGTGCCGTGTTCATCGTAGACGACAAGGGCGTTCTCCGCCTCATGATGTACTATCCGCAGGAAGTAGGACGCAGCGTTGACGAAGTGATGCGGGCTCTGAAAGCCCTGCAGACATCCGACGAACACAAAATCGCTGCTCCAGAAAACTGGCCCAATAACGACTCCTTGGGTGACAAGGTGATCATTCCTCCCGCGGCCACGGAAGAACAGGTTGAACTGCGCCGAGCACAAGCCGCTTCCGGCGAAATCGAGATGAAAGACTGGTGGTTCGCCTACAAGAAACTCTAGGCGCACGGCTGCTCGGGAAAGCCAAAAGCCATCACTGCGAACCCAATCGAGGTTCGCAGTGATGGCTTTACTTTGTGCAGCTGACTACCGCCGAGCATTCAGAGGGTGGCGTCACCAACCCCGGTTGTAAGTATCGGCACAGTCCGTGCACAACTGGCGTCCATTCTGCAGACGGATAAAAAGTTCAGCTGTTCCTTCGCCGCAGTTCTCGCAGGTGATCGTATCAAACAAACGCGCTTTTTCGGGCACGTCATAGTGGGGCTCGGTGACAGAGAACAACTCCGCTGGATCGGCCGCCACGATGGCCTCCATTTTGGCCTGACGCTCTTCCGGCCACGCTCTGGGCTTCCAGACTAGACGGATCGATGCACCGGTTTCCCGGAGAAAGAAGGAAAATGCCTGCTTACCGCTGGGACGAAAGATCAGATTCCCTTTGCCCATGGTACAGCTGGTTAGGTACTGCACGGCGTCAACACCGCAAGCATCATTCTCGGTGATGCACACCAGCTCTTCATCGGCGGCCGACTGAAATCCTAGGTGGATCTGGGCCGCCCGCGCCGCCTGGAACCCAATGGCCAAACCGGGGCAGGCATGTCCGTGAAACGCTACACACGCTTCCCACTGCGCGTCGTTCAAGATCGATCGCTCCTTTCGGCCAACGTACCCAACGTTGACTAACCGTATACACAACCGTTCGGTCTTTTCGACGGGATCCCTGCAGGTGTCAACTTCAGTTTGGTGTAGCGGGCACCTAGATATGGCGGAACTGGCTGCCGCTCCACGCCACTCCCGGTGAGCATGGACCCGTTTTCCACTTAGTATAGGGTCTGTCGAATGGCGTCAATGTTCATTCATGCAAAACAGGATATCTTAGTACTTCTCGCTGACGCTCAAGTACCCCTGCCAGCGGCTTGGGATAGTTAGGCATCGGATGTAGAGAGCCCCGCTGTTACCTTGTTCTGCGAGTTGGGCAGTGCTTTGCTGGTCACGGTGGCCTCTGCCGTGTCGGAACCCTAGACCATGGCAGTGAAAGCTGTGTCGTCCAGCTGTCCCGAAGAACGGTGGTGAAACCACTGCCTTGGCTCCTGACATTAGCATGCAGCATATGGGAGAACTCACAGCGGCGGTAGACCGGCAAAGGCTCCCATCCAATTCGACCGAATGCGTTCGCATATTCGACGAACAGGCCGTTCCGCCCGCTTGGCCAACATCCAGCACGCGGTAATCCCCCGGTTTTACTTCGTCATGGCCAGACGCTCACTCAGTACCACGGGCCGTCACGGCTGCAAATAACGGATGATGGATTGACGGGAACGAGAGCAGCCCCCGCAATTCTGCAGGGGCTGTGGTTGTCATGATTTCGCTGCTCTGCCGCGTTTCACCGAGATCCCCTCAATCACCTGTCCAATGCGATTTGATGAATATCTGCAAAGTTGGCCGGCTGGTAGGGGTGAATCGTCCAGTTCTGAACGTAGTCTTGGCTCACCGCTGTGTCGATGGTATAGAAGATAAACGCGTACGGCACCTCGTCCACTACAATCTCCTGCACTTCACGGTAAATGGCAATGGACTCTTCGCTGTCACCAGCCACGATACGGCCCCGCTCTAGCAGTTCGTCGACTCGCTCATTACGGAAGAACGTTGTGTTACTGGGGCTTTCACTGTGGAACTGGCGGTAACTGGCACGGTCCGGATCCAACTGTCCCACCCAACGCAGGAGAAACATATCATAGTCATCGGAATCCACAATCCTGGCAAGGAACGCTCCCCATTCTTCTTGTGTAATGACAACCTCGATACCATGCTGGGCCAACTCATATCCGAGAATCTCGGCTATGGCTTCCCAAGTCTCGTTACCCTGTGATACGTATAGTTCCAGCTGAATGGGGTTCTCGGGGCTGATTCCTGCTTCCTGCAGCAGCTCACTGGCTGCCTCTGGCGAGTACTCATACCGCCGGACATCATCGTTGTACCACGGGTGTGTAGGTGGTATTTGGCTGACACCGGGCAATGCCAGGCCATACAACAGCTGCTCCACAATGGCGTCGCGATTGATGAGGTGGGAAATCGCTCGCCGCACCTGCACGTTTTCCAGTGGCTGGCGGGTTGTATTAAAGCCCAGGTAATTGTACCCAGGGGCCGCTACGGACTGAGCATTGAGATTTGGTTCGTCTAGCAAACGCTGAAACTCCATCTCTGGCGGCGATGTGATGATATCCAGCTCGCCGCCTTCAAGGGCCATCAAACGAGTGGCCTGTTCCGGAATGGGATGGAAGTGGACTTCAGAGACCTTCGGCGCTCCTCCCCAGTAGCGGTCGAATGCCTGCAGTACCAAGCGATCGTCTCGCTGCCATTGCGCAAACTGGTAGGGTCCGGTTCCCACTGGTTGGGATCGGAAATCACTACCTTGTTGTTCAGCTATGTCGGCAGGCACAATGTTCATGCGCGCCATGTTGTTGATTAAAAAGCCATTTGGAGCAGCCAGCCGAAAAACAACCTCGTAATCGTTGATGACCTCGATTTCTTCGATATCTTGGTAGATATTGCGATTGGGTGCTCCGAAGTCAGGATCCAGCAGTGTTTCGAATGTGTACTTGACATCATGTGCAGTGAACTCGCGACCATGATGGAACAAAACGCCTTCTCGCAGCCAGAATCGCAGCGAAGGCTCATCAGGATCGTACTTCCACTCTACAGCCAGCCGCGGAGTTAACTCCATGGCCCGATTGTACGCCACTAGGGGTTCCATAATAACGTTGATCCGCTCAAAGGAAGCCGTATCAGACTCCAATCGTGGGTCGAGGCCAGGTGCCTCGCCTTCGGTACCAATTGTTATGACACTTGCGTGAGTCGCAGTGGCGAGTCCCAAAGCTAACAATAGAACCATGACGCAGCTTAAGTATCTTTTTGCCACACAATTCCCCTCCATATTGTTTGAAATGTTGATCGGGTATATTGTATGTCACGAGAACGGACCTGTCAAAGGGAGCTTGAGTCACTCCGGAAGGGATCTCGTGGATCAGAGAGCAGACGAACAGATGGCCCGGGGGTTTTAGCCTTTTCAGCGACAATCCATGGGATTCCTCTAAACTACGGCACCTCAGAGGTTCCATTGGCAAATGCTGGCAGTGAATTGCTAAAAACAGGCACTTGTCTCTTGCGTTGGCCTCAACTGGGGTGAAAACTAGGTGCTATGTAACCGCGTGGTCAAGCGTTCGCTGGCGCGAGCAAACAGGCTCGGATCCTCTCAAAGGATCCGAGCCTGTTGTGAACTGACTCATACCTGAATCCATGAACACGGTATCCGGCGGCAACCCTACCCCTCAGTCTGTTCCATGGCCGAATGCGATCAAATACACGGTGGATTCCTCCACCCCATCCACATCCAACAACTGATCCATCTCGGCATTTACACAGCCGCGGATCCTCACTGTACCGAAGTAGATTCCTTCCGGGTGAAAAGAGCTGAAGAAACACTGAAGTATGCCATCGGTCTGCAGGCACTCCAACTGGTTGTTCTGGACCTGATCGGTACGGCAGTGCCCGCGGCACAAGGCGTCGCCTCATGCGCCAGTTATCTCGCCAACTCGATCTGCGCATTCGGGAAGCACCTGCTTCTGCTCACTCGGCCACTGGTTTTCCCGATGACGAAAACATCACTGCTGAGGATTCGCAGCGTGCGGAGCGCCGGGAACAATGGCATCGTGTTCTGTGAGTAGGGAGCAAACGTCTGCCATCGGGAGTTTACTGACCTCAACGTTGGCCATAGCGCTCAAAGCCGCCATGGCACCAGCTGCCTGCCCCATAGCCATACAGCTAGCCTGCGTTCTAAGGGCAGAATTCGCCAACTGGTCACTGGATACGCAACGCCCAGCAACGATCACGTTAGTACTATTGACGGGCAGCATCGCCCTTCTGGGAATGGACGCCACGACACCCGCGTCCAGGTATGTCTTGCTAACGCCTTCGGCTCCATGCATGTCAATGGGATAGAACGAGTAGCACACAGCATCTTCCCACAGCCTACCAGTCACATAGTCATCCACGGTAATCGTTGCCTTACCGTGAATCCTAACGGTCTCGCGCATACCACATTCTGGGGCGATCTCATCAATCTGCAAGTTCTCCATTCCTGGCTGCTTTCGTAGAAAACGGTAGAGCCTGAGTATCGACCGTCGCCCTTCCATGGCTAGAACCGTTCTGCCTTCGCTGGAGTCGGCGCGTGTCTCACCGAGATAAATGTGATTCGTCTTGGCTCCCGTGTTTTCCAAATAGCGTTCTCCGAACTGCGTACTGCTCCATCCCAGATCAGAGTACTCCAGTTCCCCTGCCTTCGCCTCCGCTTCAAACGCCTGCCTGATGCGCTGAATGTCCGCTCGAGTCATTTCGTACCCGGAAATGCTGTATAGATGCGATGCCGGCTGGGGTTTGATAGATCGATGGACACCGTAACCAGCCATTCTCACCGCGTCAGCGTCTCCGGTACAGTCCACGAGTATCTTAGCTCGCACGGCTTTGAGTCCGTCTTTTGTGCAAATCTGAATGCGTGTATGGTCACCTCGTACCTCAATCTCAGCAACCATAGCGGAGAACAGCGGAGTGACTTCGGCTTCAACCAGAGCTTCATCACAAAGAGCAGCAAAGATGAACGGGTTGATCCGCACCTGCTCTCGCCAGTGTTCCGCGGCTTGCTGCTTGGAGAAATCAGGTAAGGATGCCCCGGTCTCCTCAACACACTTGACCACCAACTCCCAACCAATACCCTTTACGATTTGGTGAGTCCAAGCATGGAACAAACCTGGATAGTTCACCCTGCCGTTGGTCATCGTCCCACCCAAGGTCTCGCTTTTCTCAACTAGCAGCGTCTTAGCACCGGCCCTGCCCGCTTGGATCGCCGCCACGACTCCTGCGGTTCCACCGCCTACGACAACTACTTCGTAGCCGCTGTCCATAGCAATCAACCCCTCATAAAATACTAATCCTTTGCGAAAGGGATCACAAGGCGCGATTCTGCGCAGTGTGATCCCTTGGTGCGAACGCAGACGCATCGCTCTACGCACGCGACGTGTCGTCGCATGATCCGTCGGATAACTGGTCTGATGCCGCCAAAAACTATGCCGGGCCGTCCGTTAAACTAGACCTGTGAACTGCGCTCCGAGATTTTGGAATGTTGGTGGAAACACCAGAGCAGAGCAGAGGCGTTTTTGTTACTGGTAGATCAGATTGGCAGTAACCTTGGCGTCTTGATCCGTTACAAAGCGCACCCAGTGGGCACTGTACCCTTGTGGAAAGACATGCCTTACAACCTCTCCAGCAGGCACCTTAAATGAGCCATAGGAATGCCAGACATCCTCACCCAACACATCTACTTCCACTGTGATGGTAATCTCGCTGGAACTTTCGTGCGATAGCTGCAGCGTCTTCTGGCCATAGCCAAGCATCAAGTAAGGATCCGATGGCTCTTGTCCTTTTGCGAAGGAGTTTTCCCAGGGACCACCCTGCCCTACCGGTCTTCCCAACGCCCAGAGATCATCGACATTCCCCAACCACAAACCGTCGCCAACATCATTTCCAACACTGTGATTAGAGTCCTTTGTGTCCTGTGTGATACCAGCGAGCACCAACATCCCCCGCCACGAGCAGTAGTCATAAATGCGCTTGCCATGTGTGGCAACGGGTTTGATCTTTCGCAGGCCTCCGGATTCTTCTCGAGGCAGCTCGTAGAATGTGCCGTGGATATTCGCCAAGTTTCTTTCGGTGACGACCTCACGAATAGCACGCGGATACCCGAGTGGACCTGGTTCATCGTACGCTCCATTCGTCTTTGGCAGACGGTAGGAACGACCTTCAGCATCACGGATGACCACCGAAGCGTCATCGACAGAGAAGACCCCTTGGTCCACGCATGCTGCCGCTTTGAGAACGTCGATCCGGTCTGTGTCGCTATCTTCCTGCAAAACTAACTCTTCGTTGATCCGGTAATAGACTGGTTCACTTTTCCTCCCATCTGTACCGACTCGGTAGGCCAAGTACTCCAAATCACCAGAACCATCGGCTGCTGGACGCAGGAGTCCTCCGTTCCAACTCTCCGCTTCCTCTACATCCGCAAGGGCTGTGAATAACTCCGGGCGGGACATCGTTGCAGACGAGTTGTAATGGAGGTATGCCGTTCCCTTCTCTACGGCCGAATCCACAGACAGGCGGAGGAACTCGCCATCCAAATCTGCGGGTAGGCATTCAAAGCCGTATCCCTGAGGTCCGACGACGATGGTCTTGTGCTTCGCCCAATCACCCTGTCCAGAGGTATCCACTTCCATCGTAAAGGACACGTTGCTGTTTTCTGTGTGAGCCAAATGGAGCACTCGCTCTGAATAACCGGCCATATGGTATGGATCTGAAAGTGTGTTTGCTTTGATCGGTTCGCAGACCCACGGCCCGCCAAACCCAAGGGTCGGACCAAATTTCTGCAGATCATTCATCGTCCCAAACCAAAGATTTGACTGAGCCTGACCCACAAGGGGATTTTGCATCTGCGAAGCATCGTTACAAGCCATCACGAGTTCCTCGTCCTGGTAGGTGAAGTCCACCACCATCTTCAGGTGGGACGAGATGGGACGAATCCCCGCCGTGTTGGCCTTAGAGAAATGCGGTGGAAACTGGTAGAACAAGCAGTGCATATCAAGCATCCAATCCGTGTCAGATACCTGTCGAATCCGGGGCCACTCCGTAAACCACCCATGATCTGCATCTTGGGTATAACTGCCCTTGGGCAGCCTATAAGTGAGCCACTGTCCGTCTTCTAGCAGTTTGAGAATGACGGAGCGTTCATCCCATCCCACAGCCCACAGGGGATCCTCATCACGGTTGTTTCCCTTGAGCCCTCCCGGACCCATCACTTCAGTAAACTTCTCTTGCTCCACAATGGTCCACTGTTCGCCATCCCAGGATGCCAATATGCCGCCGCGACCATTGTGCGATATTACCACCCGCTGCCCGGCTGTGTATCCCCCTTTGCTGTGGGTGCCTGGCAGGTTTGGTGCAGGCAGCGGAGTAACCTCTAGACTATGTACATCCACCTCATAAAACTCGCCTTCCATACCGTAGAAGTACACTTTGTTGGGATCGCTCAAATGTTTCATCACCGAAGTCAGCCGACCCGGCATGATCTCTGGGGAAATCACCCGCACATCGCCCTTGGCACTGATGAAATAGGGTCCGATGATCAGCTGGTTCGATGGCTCATGGATCATCCGGTTGGCATGGGTCCCCCCAACACTCTCTTTACGGGTAATTCGCTCTAGCTGATCGTTGATCTGGAAAAGCTTCTCATTGCTACCATGGGGTTTGTGAGGTGGGTAGTTGATCATCCAGAGCGAGTCGGCCCAGTACATTACGGCACCAATACCACATTCGCGCTCCTCACCGAAAACCGCTAAGTGAGGATAGATACCGCTAAACCTCCTATGTTTGGTCATCTTAACTGCACTCCCTTCGTCAATACTATCAGGGAGACGCGTGGTGTCCCTGACGCCATTCCCTGTTAGTCAAACACATCGTCGAGTATTTCATGTACGAACTCCTGTGGCATTGCCTCGCCTGCCATTGATACTGGCTCATCCTCGATTTTCGTGGATGAGGCCGAAGATCATTGCGGGCCTAGGTGTCCACCTCAGAAGGGGCATTAGCGCCCTGAACAGGAATCAAGAAATCCCGTTAGTGGAGATTTCCGTGACCACACTATCCTATACCCTATCTCCGCTTGGGGGTTTCGGAGTGACCGCCTAGACGAGCTCAGGAATGGTCTGCTACTCAGCACAGCACGAGAGCAGCGATAAACAACAAGCATATCCCACCGCCTTCGCTCGCTTGCATCAGCCCTTGTAGGGGTCGGCGGCATCTCTCAAGCCATCACCAACAAAGTTAAACGCCAGAACCAAGACAATCACAAACAACCCGGGTATGAGAAGCCACGGTGCCTCTGCGATAGCATGCAGGTTCTGCGCTCGCTGCAGCAGTACGCCCCAACTGATGATGGGAGGCCGCAACCCCAGACCAAGAAAACTCAGCGACGTCTCGGCCAAGATAATGCCGGGGATTGCGATGGTCACGTTCACGATAATGTAGCTCATGAAGTTCGGGACCAAGTGTTTGCGGATCTGATACAGCGACGACGCGCCAAACCCTTCGGCCGCAATCACAAACTGCTCCTGTTTTGTCGAAAGGAATTTCCCGCGAACAACGCGAGCCACATGCACCCATCCTTGAAGCGCCAGGATCATGGTAATGGCAAAATAGACCGTCAACGGCGACCATTCGCGGGGCAGTGCTGCTGTGAGACCCATCCATAGCGGTATCGCTGGGATGCATAGAAGGATTTCAATGGCTCGTTGAATGACAACATCCACAACCCCACCCAGCAGCGCCGACGCACCGCCTAAAAGCAGCCCAATGGAGACACTGAAGAAAATACTGATAAGTCCCACCGTACTGGAAATCCTCGTGCCCATTATTGTTCTGGAGAACAAATCTCGGCCCAAGGAGTCACTGCCGAAAAGCAAGATCTGACCTGATGGGTCCACACCGAATAGATGAAGATCAGTCGTAAACAAACCCGCAAACTTGTAGGGGTAGCCGCGAACGAAAAATCTCACAGGATAACGCTCATCTGTGTTCACCTCGTACTCCACTTTTAGAGTTCGCAGATCGCGTACACCAACGTACCCGTAGACAAAGGGTCGTTGAAAACCTGTGTCCGGGTCATAGATGCGTATTCTCGACGGAGGTGCGTTGGGTATGCCCAACCGCTCATTAGGATCGTGGGGTGTAAGAAATTGTCCCAGAACTGCGATAGTATAGAACAAGAGCACCACGACGCCGCCCACGAGCGCCAGTCTGTGCTTGCGGAACTGCCTCCACATCAACTGCCACTGGGATAAGGTCTCTTCGTCTTTCTCCTGAAGTCTCTGAATTCGCTCCTCAAGGGTCATGGAGGGAACGTTGTTCTGCTCATTGCTCTCTTGCGTCTCCCGCATGCAGGCACCTCCTTGGTAAGTCTGAAAAAGCCACCATCAAGATCAACCTCCGAGGGTTCCGCTGCTTCCCGATCTCAGTAGCAGGCATTCCGCGATCGGGGCAGCTGAGTCACGTGTCTTCTGGGACCGCCTACTCATATTTGATCCTGGGATCCGCTAGCGCCAGCAAGACATCCGATAATAGACCACCGATGACCACCAAGATGCTTTGGAAAAGGATGATGGTACCGGCCAGGTACATATCTTGGCTCTGTAGACTCGACAACAACAGCGACCCCAAGATGGGCAGACTCAGCACACTGGCAACAACCGTGGACCCGGACACAATCTGCGGCAGCTCCCAGATGATCCGACTAATCAACGGGTTAATGGCTACACGCAGAACATGCCGATACATAATGGTTCGCTCGCGCAGGCCTTTAGAACGGGCTACCTCCACGTAATCCTTACCTAACTCGTCGAGGATGGTCGCCCGCAGAAGACGAATGGTAGCGGCTGTTCCTGCCATACCGATCACGATCATGGGCACCCAGAGGTGTTGGATCAGATTCTGTAGCTTTGCCAAAGACCAGGGAGCACCTTGGAACTCTGGAGACAGTAACCCCCCAGGAGTCACGCCAAACTGCATGTAGAAAAAGTACATCATGAGTAAGGCCAGCATGAAGTTGGGAACCGCCAAACCAATGAAACCGAGCAGGGTCGCAATAGAATCACCCACTGAGTATTGGTGCGTAGCACTGTAGATACTTATCGGAATAGAAACAGCATAGATAAACAACAAACTAGATACGGCAATCAGTACGGTGAACCCGAATCGTTCCATGACCAAGTCGAGAACAGGTGTATTCCACATAAAGGATCGACCGAAGTCCAAGCGAAACCACCCGCTAACCCAGCGAAAGTATTGAACATACACGGGTTGATTGATACCGTAACGCTGCTCCAAGGACAGAATGTACTGCTCGCTGACGCCTTGCCCTTCTCGCTGCAGCTGAGCAACGTAGTTGTCGATCCAACTTCCCGGCGGCAGTTGAATGATCGTGAAGACAATAATGGTAATCACGACAACCGTGGGGATCGTATACAGGACCCTTCTGATCAAATAGTTGGTCACATTCAGCACCTCCCTCGGGTCTAGGCATTCTTTCTGCTGGCAAAACCAACCAAGTTCAGTTGTTCCGCATAATGGCAGGCCACCAGATGAGCCTCGTCGCCAGAAATGGCCTCGAGAGTTGGCGCCGTTTCTTTGCAGACGTCTGTCGCGTATTTGCACCGCGTGTGAAAGTGACAGCCCGGCGGTGGATCAGCGGGGTTCGGAACCGTTCCTTCCAAGGACAAGCGCCGTTTGCCGATGGTTGGATCGGCGACAGGTATGGCAGCTAGAAGAGCCTCAGAATAGGGGTGTTTGGGCTCCTGGAATAATCTTCTCTTTTGTGCAATTTCCACGATCTTCCCCAGATACATGACGACAATCCGATCACTGATATGTTCGACTACACTCAGGTCGTGTGCCACGAACAGGTAAGTTAGGCCAAAATCCGCGCGGATCTCCTTCAAAAGGTTAATAACCTGGGCTTGGATAGAAACATCCAACGCTGAAACGGGCTCATCGCAAATCAACAAACTGGGTCTCAGGGTGAGAGCTCGGGCAATGCCGATCCGTTGGCGCTGACCTCCACTAAACTGATGAGGATAACGGTTGATATGGGATTGTTTCAGACCTACCCGATGCAAGAGATCACGGCACATGTCCAGCCGCTCCTGCCGGGTTCCAATACCTTGGATTACCAGGGGTTCTGTTACGATCTGCGCTACTGTCATTCGCGGATCCAATGATGAATAGGGGTCTTGGAATACTGTCTGAATATCACGGCGCACAGGACCAAGCTGTCGCTTTGACAACTGTGCCAGATCCACAACACCATGGGCCGTGCGAAAGCGAATAGACCCTTCCGTCGGTTCTATGAGCCTGGCCAAACAGCGCCCCGTTGTGGTTTTGCCGCAACCACTTTCTCCGACCAACCCTAGGCACTCACCGGCGCGAATGGAAAAGTCGATGCCATCCACGGCCTTGACTTGACCGACAACCTTTTTGAGGACGCCCTGGCGAATGGGAAAATGCTTTTTCAGGCCCTTGACTTCCATCAATAGGGATTGGTCCGTCATCAGATCATCGACTCCTTCTCTGCATACAGCCAACATTTCACTGTATGTTCTTCGCTAATCTGGTAGGAATCAGGTTCAAAATTGGCGCAGCGGTCATCAGCGTGGGGGCATCGGGGAGCGAAGTAACACCAGCCTTCAGAGAGACTCTGCAGCGTCGGCACTGTCCCCGTGATGGGAACCAACGATCGTTCCTCTCCAATCTGTGGTATGGATGCGAGCAGTCCACGGGTATAGGGATGTTTTGGCGCAGCGAATATCTCTTTCACGGGCCCCTGTTCAACAACCCACCCAGAATACATCACAACAACCCGATTTGAGACCCCAGCAATGACTCCCAAATCATGGGTGATCATGATCATCGACATCCCCATCTCATGCTGGAGGTCCATGATGAGATTAAGAATCTGAGCTTCAACCGTAACATCTAAAGCCGTGGTGGGCTCGTCAGCAATCAGCAGGTTTGGTCTGCAGGATAAGGCCATGGCGATCATGGCCCGCTGACGCATACCACCACTAAACTCGTGCGGATACTGGTCGACCCGTCGACTCGGAGCGGAAATGCCAACTTTGTCGAGCATTTCAATGGCCTGTTCCCGAGCCTGGCGTTTTGTGACCTTCTGGTGAAGCCTGATCGTTTCGATAATCTGCGTTCCAATGGTGTATACGGGATTCAGCGATGTCATCGGTTCCTGGAAAATCATGGATATCTCGTTGCCGCGGATGGACCGCATGGCCGATCCTCGGGGGTCGAGTTCAGCCAAGTTGATGACCTTGTCGTTCCGCTGGTAGAGAATCTCGCCCCCTGCAATCTTTGCTTTGGGAAATGGTAATGTTTGGATAATCGACTTAGCCGTGACGCTCTTCCCGCAGCCGCTTTCGCCCACGATGCCGACGGTTTCGCCTCGTTTGACCGAAAAGCTGACGTGGTCCACTGCTTTGAGGACACTGTCATCCGTTTGAAATTGGGTTTGTAGGTCCCTTACGTCCAGTAATATGTCGTTTGCCAGATTCAAGATGCCAACCTCCTCTCAAAAACAAGCATACACCGAGGAGCCAAGTCCAGACGTCTGCCGGTTCGCGGCTTACGTATAGACAAAATGCACACTGGCCTCACACGCTCCATCCGGAATGAGACGTACCCAATGAGCACTGAACCCTTCGGGAAAGACGTGGAATTTGTAGCCTTTGGCGGGAACGGCTATGGTATCATAGTGGCACCATTTGCCGCAGCCTAGGAAGTCCACCTCAATGGAAAACGATACCGTCTCTTCTGCATCATGGCTGATATGGACCACCTTGTGATCAAACCCTGTCATTAAGAATGGATCCGAAGGTTCATCCGCTGCAACAGTGTCCTCCCACCACGGTCCACCCCATCCTTTGGGCTTGCCGAAACTCCAAAGATCGTCTGTCTTGCCAAACCACAAGTTAGACTGGGGTTCGCCGGCCAATAAATTGGAGTCCCATATGGGAGTAACCTGATTGCCCGCCAACACCAAGAGACCCTGCCAAGAACAGAAATCTGGGATCATGCGCAAATGGGTAGAAATCGGTCGTACTCCCCAAATCTTCCCATCATAGGCCAAATGGGACAATTCGTAGAACATGCCATGGCAGTCCATGAGAAAACGCTCTGTTTCCACTTCGCGAATTCGTGGCCATTCCGTGAGGATCATGTGATCCATAGCCTGCGTTGCCTTGGGAAGACGATACCGGTGCCAAGTATTGTTCGTTCGAACCTTCAAAATGGCCGACGCCTGATCCCAGCCAGTAGCAAATAGCGGAGCATCGCCCTTTTGAATGCCAAATACTTCGTTGAATGGATTGCGTTCTAGGATTTCCCATTCGCTGCCTTCCCAAATGGCCAAGCGCCCATCGGCCTTTTGGCGCAGAAATTCCTCTTCACCATACGTATTGTTGGCGACCACAACCGAACCGTCTTGCGACCAGCCTGCCTTAAAATGAGGTTTGACACCCGCAGTACAGCCCAGCTCCTCTAGCAGATCGAACATCAAGGTAACCTTGAGTGTCTCAACATTGGCTTCAAAGAAAAGACCTTCCATTGTCAAGAAATATACCATCGTCTCCGGCTCATAGAGATGCCGCATTGTCGCCGTCAAACGATGCTCTGCCAGATCCCGAAACGTACGGACATGGCCTTCCGCATCAATGATATGGGGACCAATAATCACTTGGTCCGTAGGTCCATGGAGCATTCGGTTAGCGTACGTACCGACAACGCTTTCGGGGTGCTTGCGGACATTGAAGTTACGATCTACCTCAAAAAGTCCGGTACCGCCTCCTGAGGCCGCTAGGTGCGCAACATACGTGACAAACCACAAGCGATTGGCCCACGGCATCAGGGCACCAATGCCCGTTTCTGACCGCACGCCTTTAATGTCAGCTTGACGAGATATATGGGGGAAAACACCACTGATCGACTCCCATTGGTTGTTCACAATAATCGCCTCCATAGTCAGGTTCGGAGATTCACCGCTTCAGCAGATATTCAATGAGTCAGAATCGGTCAACTAGATACCAGACCCGCCTTATTCGGTTCTGATGCAGTTACACCCTGTTTCGTCAGCTCTGTTTGGAGACTGGTCACGTCAAGTTCGCGGGGCGTTATTTGAGAAGAGACGCAGAGGGCTGCCGCAATGCCCACAGCTTGGCCCATATTCACACAGATGGGCATGACGCGGAAATTGGAGTGGGCTAGATGGGTACCCGATATGTTACGTCCGGCCAGAAGAAGCCGTTCAACGTTTTTGGGAACGAAACACCGGTACGGAATGGTGTAACCCCGCTGCTGGGGGAACAGTTTCTGTGCACCGGTCTCGTCCAGACCTGCACCCGAAAGGTTGTGCACATCGAAGTTAAAGTGGGCTTTGGTCACGGCCCAGTCTTCGAACACCTTAGCTTCCAAGATGTCCTGCTCTGTCAATGTATACTCTCCCTCAAAGTGGCGCGTCTCGCGGACACCGATATGCGATGCGCTGGAGATAACATAGCAGTTCTCAAAACCGGGAACGAACCGTTTCAGGAATTCCACAATCGGCCCGATTTGGCTGCGACAGACCAGCTCAGCCTCGGTCAGATCCTCGGCCTTGGTTCCATCAACGTCGATGCAGTTGGTCATGTTACAAGTGATAATCCCAGGCAAGGTTGAGCGGTAGAGCAAAACATGGCCGGCTGGGAACGGCAAATGCTCTTGAGCCAGCGTCTGCAGATCGCCTTCAGGCAGTTCATAGGTGGACTCGAAGGAACCAGGAAGAACAGCTCGCTCCGTATCCACACCCGCCACCTTAAACATAGTGGTCATGGGCTGCATTTTGCCATCCTCAGGTCGCCCTTTAACAAAGGGAACGCCTGCTTTGGCAGCTATGTCTCCGTCGCCCGAGGCATCGACTATAATGGAACCCAGAATACCTTCTCTACCGGACTTCGATTCCACGATGATACCTTCTATCGTATTCTCGTTCATGATCACACCCACAGCCATGGTGTACAGACGCAGCTTGACGCCGGCCTCCTGCAGCATTTCCAGCAGCGTTGTTTTGAGGATCTCGGGGTTGATCAGGCGTTTGGCTGTCCCGTCCTTGGCTCGCTCCAACACTTCTTCATAAAAACCGCCCTGCGTCTTGCCAGTCCAATGACTCATGAGCCCAATCGTAGCAACACCGCCCACTTGACCGGCGGCCTCAACCAAGATTGTGTCCATCCCCATCCGGGCCGCATGAATGGCGGCTGAAAAGCCTGCAGGTCCACCTCCAACAACGACCACATCAGCTTGCGCAGCTATGGGTGTCTCCATCACTTCTTCCACGTATTTCAACGATTATCTCACCTTCCTCACTCTCCTCAGCAGGGGGAACCCCTGCTGAGGAGAATTTCGTGGTTGTGACGCAACGCTGGGCCAATCCTACCAACGTTGACTCTGGATCGTTACTGCTGGATATACCATGTGGCGAGGTAGGCATTGGATGGACTCCTGAGAGGATCCCAAGATTCCACGACCTCCGCCGGAACGTTCTTAAGTCGGCGATTAACGACGATGGGCCGTGGCACCTGCTGAACGATACCGATGGTCCAGAGGTTCTCGTAGAAGTTCTCCCAAAGAGCTACGCCCAGCTGCTCGCGTCTCTGTTCATCTGTTTCACGGAGCAGCTCCTGGAAGATATCATTGGCCGCCAACAGCTCGGCACTGGGCTCAACTCCTTGAGTACCGCCCGAAGCCAGCCAATCCGTCCATTCAGGTGCAAAGCTTCCCTCCGAGAACGGAGCGTGCACAGACGTTCCCAGATTGGTCGGCCACACCATGTTGCTGATCTTCCACATCGAGATATGGAAGGTCGAAGCAGTTTCAATTTGCGACCGACGCTCAAAGCTGAACACTTCCAAACGAGTGTTAATACCGAGGTTGTCCCAGTAGTCTTTCACCAGTTCTGACGCTTCAATGTGAGAGTCCCATCCACTCGTAGCGATGAGATCGATGCGAAGATCATCACCGTTCGGCAGATTGCGCCACCCATCGCCTGTTGTATCCACAACACCAATGGATTCAAGGAGTTCTTCGGCCTTCTGCAGATCAAAATCTGCGTACTGTTCGGGGAAATGCTCCCGGAAAACCGGCGAACCCTCTAGCGGCGAAAGAGCGATGGGTCGTCCGGTCCCCATGTACACCAACTCATTCACTTCGGTTCTGTCGATAGCATGGGAAAGTGCTTTCTTGAAATCTGGAGTGCGGAGAAGTTCAGCCAGTGCCTCGTCACCTTGGTAACTGTGATTGGGCAGCAGATACAGAGATGCTTCCGTTCCTTCCCAGAGAAACGCATCATATCCACCCTGATCTTCATTGGCGACTAAGGTTGGAAAATCGGCCAAACCGATGTGGAAAATCACGAAATCGTACTCGCCAGCCATGGCTCGCATGGTTACTACATCCCCAGAGCTGACAATGTCCATGCGGACTCGGTCCACGTAAGGAAGCTGATTACCTTCGGTATCGACCTTCCAGAAGTAGGGATTGCGTTCGGCAATAACGCGGTCTGTCGACGCCTCCACCACTCGCCACATTTTGAGGACGGGCTTGTCTGGATTGTCATTGGCTACCCGCACCTCAAACAACTCCTGCCAGCTGTCAACGCCTTCGGCTGCAATAGCAGCCTCCAGTTCAGCGGCATCGGCAAAGTCAGGATGAAGCGTCGAGAAATAATGTTTCGCCAAAACCGTGTCATTAGCTCCTGAAATGAAGTTGCTCGTGAAATAACGCCGGAATTCTGGCATTGCTTCGGGGAGCGAAAACCGTAGAGTGAAGTCATCGATCTTCTCATATTCGACCCCAGCAAGCCAAGTGGGCGGCACAGGATTGAGGTCAGCATTGAGGGCTATGTGATCATATGAGAATAGGAAGTCGTCAACAGTCAATAGCGTCCCGTCCGACCAGCGAACTCCTTCGCGGAGATGTACGGTAAAGCCCAGTCCATCCTCATCAAACGTCGTGTCCACAACCCAGTTAGGGATGATCTCGCTGGCGTCACGCGACCACGTGTAAGCCTCTTGGTCGGAGAATCGTCCACCAAGCATGCTCTGAAGAGCAAAATGTCGGCCGGTGAAGGCCATTCTAAGCTCGCCACCATACGTTCCAATTTCTCCGAGAGGCTCCATGACCACTGGTTCGAGAGGGAGACGTTCCTCTACCGGCGGCAGTTCGCCAGCAGCAACTCGGTCCTGAAGCATCGGAGATTCTTGGTAAGACATGGCATTCACAGAGTACGACACACACAGCATTACAATAATCAACAACCCTATTCGCAACGCTTTCATTGCACATCCTCCTTGTTTTTGGTTCCTGCGTAAGCGTATTATGCGAGCAACAGCGGAAGGCTATCCCCCTTTCAACATCAAAATAGCTCCTGCATTGAGCATTCCCGGCAATCACTTGGCCCCGCACGATTCACGTACAATGAGATCAACGGGTAGCATTACCTTGGCTCCAGTTGTTTCTTTTTGCTCTAGCACGCCGATCATCCGCCGTGCTGCCTCCACTCCCAACCGTTCCGAATGCAGGGCAATGGCCGAAAGCGCTGGTCTGACAATGGATGACACCGGTTCGTCATGATGCGCCACCACAGCCAAGTCATGGGGGATGGAAACGCCATTCTCCTTGGCCCACTGCATCAGACCAATAGCCATGGACGAGTTTGCCACAAACACGGCACTGAACTTCTTTCCATTGGCAAAGAGCTCAGCAGCTGCCTCGAACCCCGACGTTTGGTTGAACTTCCCAACCTGGACCAGGTCTTCATCCAGGGAAAGACCGTGCGCTCGCAATGCCGCCAAATAGCCGAAGAACTTGTCTTCACTGGTGTGTGTATGCCCAGGTCCATTGACCAGCGCCACACTTCGATGCCCCATGGTCAGCAGGTGCGACGTTCCAAGAAAGGCTCCGCGATAATAATCCGAGTACACTGCTGTGGTCTTTGGGTTATTGGAGTAACTACCGACGACGATAACCGGCAGCCGAGTCGCATTGAGTCGACGGATCCATTCTTCACTGAACAGGCCGCCTACGACGAACAGTCCATCGACCTGCCGCCGAGTTACAAACGATGGCATTGGACTGTCACTCGATATCATGTCAACGTGTGAGACGAAGATGTTGAAGCCGCATCCGCGAACATGCCGTTCGAGAGCATGGATCACATTGGTATCCCACTTTTCGTCTGCAGGCAAACTCTTTGGAGGGATACTATCTGGGTTGATGGGAAAGAGCGCGCCAAGGTTATACGTGACTCCGGTGTCCTCCGAAGCATTGGATCGACGAGCTACATATCCAAGCTCGTTCGCTATAAGCAGAACATTGCGTCGAGTCGTCTCACTAACGTTTTGAGCTCCGTTGAGCACCCTCGAAACGGTAGCCTTTGAAACGCCGGCTTTTCCTGCGATAGCTTCAATGGTCACCACGCGACTCACCCCTCACCCCATCACCTAGCACCTTCGATCATCCACCAAAAGTTGACTCTCGGTCGATGAATGCGCAAGCCTAGGCTCGGATCGTTTGTGCGAAGATTCACAACCGCCGAGAGATCACAGCGATAAACCGGGCTGGCCACTGCGACGGAATACGACAGCACATATGAAAGCAGCGACGCTCGACAACAACGCTGGTGGTCCGAAATTACCTTACTGCCATTCGGAGCGACGACGATCTCAATCCACTGTAATCTAGCTCTTGCACGATCGGCCAAGCACCATCTAGCAGGCCTGTTGCACAGACAGGCTCCAACGCGCACAGCCAACGGTCCCGCTCAGAGAAACGCCTGCTAAACGGCATTTAGCGCTCGGTCGTAACCACGCATGTTGCTCTATAGAACAGGGCTGCTAGGAACGTGTTGCTTCCCCGAAAGTCCGAGCAACCACAGGCCGAACGCCTCGCTAAAATCGCAGCTAAAGCGATTCCCTGTAGATCTTGGCCACCAAGAAGACACTATCAGTCTAGTGAGTTACATACAATTCATGATTTATGTGTATTTACCTAACACTAATGTTATGTTACACGAAAATTTGCGGGAAGTCAACATTCCTTTCATACACTTTTCATTTCTTTTTCCAGAAAGAGGCCGGTCAAACTCCTTCTACAAGGTGTTTCCAGCGTTCTACGAAATACCAAGGTTCATGAAACACTGTCTTAAGGTTCATAAAATGACTGCCGTATAGCGAGCTAGATGAAATCTGTTTCATTTCACATCATATTTTCATAGTCGCCAATTCCGACAGGTCCTGAGCCTATAAGCGATACCACAGCGATATGCCCAACAGGCTCGGATCCTCTCAAAGGATCCGAGCCTGTTGTGAACCGACACATACCTGAATCCATGAACACGGCATCCGGCGACAACTCCACCCGTCAGTCTGTTCCATGGCCGAATGCGATCAAATACACGGTGGATTCCTCCACCCCATCCACATCCAACAACTGATCCATCTCGGCATCTACATACCCGCAGATAGCCACTGTACCAAGATCAAAGGCAGTGGCGGCGCTGATGATGTTTTGGGCAACATGGCCGATCTCCAACAGGACGTAGCGGTAACCACGCTCCCCGTATTTGAACATGGTTCTGCGGAAGACCGCGGTGAGTAGTATGACACCCGCTGCCCCCTGATAGATCTCTTCTTGGTAAAAGGGCGCGCGGAAGTACCGCAGCATGTCACCGGTCTGCAGGCACTCCAACTGGTGGTTCTTAACGTTATAATGGTAGAGCCCCTTTTCTAAGTCATCCACGGCAAAGCTGATCACGTAGTTTTCCACCGGATACAGCGCGCCGGCTGAAGGCGTGGTCCGCAGGTAACGCAGCAGTTCGCCAGCATCGTCCCGGAACTCACCCGTGATACCGCTGCCGCACCAGAGCATCCCCGCCAGCTGCTGGAGGCTGACTGCCCGGCCATTGAATGAGCGAACAGATCGCCGCTGGTCCATGATGTCCCGGAAGCTCATGCTGATGGACGGCAGCGTCTGGGGGAGGTCCGTAACGGGACTACCCGCGTATTCTTTGAAGCAGTGCAGCAGGCTCTTCTGTAATCGCGGATCCCGAGAGATTCTATGCGAGCGCAGAGCTTCATCGCGATCGTAGCGTTTTGTCTTGGTATTTTCATGGTAGAGCTCGGCCAACAACGGTTCCTTTACTTCCACCACGATCCCTCCCGGACAGGGTTTTTTCTCTTAAGAGTCGCCTTGCAGACAAGCGGCCATGATGGTCCAACCTGGCCAACCAAAGCAAGGCCCGTACTGCCCACAGTCCCTGGCAGCACCGTTACCGCACTCAAGGATACGGATGGGGAAATGGGTTCATTTCTGCAACCCCGATCTCCTTTTGCCGAAGTCCCAGTCGAACCGGAACCTCATACAAGCGGCGGCCGCCCAAGAACCGCTGAGTGTAGGGACCATTCAACGGCTGCATCTGGGGCATCACAGCCTTGACGACGGCGAAGCCCAGTTCCTCCAGGTCTGAAGTGGTCAAATCCACAGCAAAACACTGCAGGCCAGCCTTGGCCAATTCATGGCGGATGATCTCCAGTTGAGAAACCGCATCCTCCTGCCGCTCGTTGGCCCACAGCTGTTCCGCTGTTCGAACGGACTCCGTGTTGAACATAAAGTCCAGGGCGTGGCGCATATCGCCGCGGGCGTACAGCATCGTATGGTCGTCGAAGCTGATAATATCGGCGAAATCCTCAGCGAATGGAGCGTCATCCTCCGTCAGCATCTGACAGGCATACATCCGTGTCTGCACACATTCCAAGAGGGCTTTCCTAGCTGCGGCCACCGGATCGAGATGGGCAGCGCCTCCCATGGCAATGATGGGGATCTCCCGGCGCGTGTCGACGACCACCGCCGCGCAGGTAGGAACCGCCAAGTCTGTGGGCAACCGGAAAAGATGATACTCCAGCCCCTGGGCCGCCAGTGTTTCCCTGTAAAGCTGCGCCAGCGAGGGTTCTGAACAGATATCCAGGCGCTGCGGTACCAAGCGATTGAGCCAGCAGATGGTAAAGGCATCCCGTTCAATGACCTCGTAGATTCCCTTCAAGAAGGCCGTGCTACGGGAACGGGCGCAGGCACAGCCCGTAGAAACAGAGGGCCCCAAAAGACGTTCCTCTTCAGCTCTGTGAATCCGATAGCCCAAATAAACAAAGCAGGCAGGTACCAACGCGGGCTGTCCATCATAAAGAGACACGGCCGCATTCCAGCCCACCTTGGTTTCTTCGGTAAAGGGCCAGTATGGCAGGGAAGAATACTGATCGGGATGGAACAGCGCAAATGTACTAGGGTGTGGCATCTGGTACTCATCTTTGAGGTCCCTATACGAACCGAACACCAGCTCATTATGGAAGCGAATGCTGGCACAGTAGCGCTCGATCGATTCACCGATAGCAGC
>PWMW01000280.1 GCA_003559095.1 Clostridiales bacterium
CAGCCTTACAGCCTGACAGCGTCGGCATGGCTCACTGCGGTCGGCTTCAACCGAGGACCACATTCTTTGGATGAAGCTGAAAGTGTGCTTTTACTGTTTCCCAGATACCTAACACAATCGGCATATACCAGGCCCAACCGCGCAATGTACTGAATCCACGGCTTGGCCAGTGCTGCACGGCAGCCCCCATGTGAGCAGGATTTCCTTGGCTGCTCGAACTCACAGAAGCTGGGCTTGCTCGTCCCAAACTCAAAGTTCACAAAACCGCCACTGTACTTGTTATCGCAACAGTGGGATAATAAGCGTGTGTTCTGATATAATCTTCACGGCCGCGGGTAACGCTCAGCGGGCCGCCTCTCTCCTCCAGGCATCACGGTTTGAGCACAACTGTGGGTAGCGCAAAAAAACCTGGCCGCTGTGGCAACATCCTGCAACCTTCCGCAAAGTTTCCGTGTAGTAAAGAGTAGGGAGAAGGATCCTGAGGTGAGGAACTTGGATATATCCTTGGCATTGATCCGACGCTGCAAAGCCAATGACGAACAAGCCTTTCAACAGCTGCTGCAGCAGTACGAAAGGGCTCTTTACCGCATCTGCTGGATGTATTGCCAAGACCAGCACGAGGCCTTGGATATCATGCAGGAAGTGTACATTAAAGTTTTTCGTTTTATGCCCAGCTTCGACGAAAGCCGTCCCCTTATGCCGTGGCTGAAGCGGATTGCCATCAACACCTGCCTCAATTACCAGGGCAGGAGGTCTCCCATCCAAGGGATTTCCCTAGACGGCACCGGTAGTCCCCCGCTGCAGGAGCGACTGGCTGCAGCGGATAATGTGGAGAACACTATTGTTGCCAAGAGCGAAGCGGAGCTTCTGCGTGCAGCAATCCAAACGTTATCCTCACCGCAGCGCATGGCTTTAACTCTGCACTACATTGAAGGTATGGACTACAAGAAGATAGCAGAAGCCCTGGATCAACCTGTGGGAACAGTGAAAAGTCATCTGCACCGCGGACGCCAGCAGCTGCGGAACATCCTCAGCAAACAAGGGTTCTTGGAGGTATGAATGATGTGTACGATGGATGAGACCATTCTCCAGACATATCTGGATGGCGAACTTGCACTCCATGAAAGGTGGATCTGTGAGGAACACCTGAGCCTCTGCAGCCAATGCCGCCGTACTCTTAACCAGTTGAAAGTTCTAGATTGGAATCTACAGCATCTGGAGATTCCCGTTCCGAACGAACTGGAACAGCTGCGACAGGAAACCGTGGCCGCTGCCGTTAACGCTGCGACGACCAGCACCATGGATCTACGATCATATTATCGGCTGCAGGCCAGTGTTTGGGAGCGAAGTCTCGCCTTTGTCCAGCTGATTCCCGCCAGCAGGCTGATGGGTAGGGCCAGCAGGAAGGCAAGACTCCGCTGGAAGCGGCCGGCAACATCCTTTAGACAGCGGATTTCACAGGCACTCAGAGACCGCATCAGCGGTATGTAGGGGGGATTGCCATTGCTTGCCGTACTGTGGCTGGTTCTGACAGTGCTGTTGATCACCATTCTCGTCATCGTGACTACCGGGCTACTGCTGCTTTTGGTTGTCTTGATCCTGCCCATTCGCTACCAAGGACGAGCCGTTGTAGCAGAACCTCTGAGCTTTTCTGGTTCTGTCCGACTGTGGTGGTTGGTCCGATTCGAAGCCTGCTATGAGGACGGTATCCTTCAGCGACAGCTGACTGTCTTGGGTTACACAAAGACGTTTTCTTGGACTCCGACGCCGAAGGTGAAAGAAACCGGCAACAGTGAGCCGCCCCGCCGGGATGAAGCCAAGCGCCAAGCAAAGGCAAAAAAACAAGCCAAACAAGGTGGTGAAACCTGGACGCTCCCCAAGATTACGGCCACCCTGCGAATGGCTAAGGATGTACTGCGCATCATACAACCGGACCACCTTACGATCACGGGACGCTTGGGCCTTGCGGAGCCGCACTTGACCAGCTACATACTGCTGGTCCTGCTGCCTCTAGGGATGATCAAAGGCGCTTGTGTGGCCGTCGAGCCTGTATGGCATGAGGACGTATGCGATGTGACCATTCAGATGGGCGGCGAACTGGTCTTGTGGGTTGTGGCGGTTCGTTTGCTGCGATACGCCTTGTCCAGACCCATGCGCAGTCACTGGATGCGGAGGTTTCTGCCGTTGGGGCAGCAGTTCCAATCGAAGAAAGCAAGGTCCAGCTCCAATCCGTGAGCGGGAAAAATAAAAAGGGAGTGACGAAAATGGAAGTAAAAGACAGTTTGGGTGTGTTGTTCGACAAGCTCCATAACATGCTGCGTTCTGAGACGGTCATGGGTGAACCCATCGTGGTGGGCAATGTTACGATTATCCCAGTGATCAGTGTTTCGGTGGGAGCAGGCAGCGGCGGCGGCGAGGGCACAGATGACAAAGGAAGCCGGGGCGATGGCTTGGGCGGGATCGGTGGCGGCAAGGTCAGCCCCGTGGCCGTAATCATCATCAAGGGCGACGAAGTCAGCGTCGTGCCCACCAGTGGCAAGGGATCCTTAGAGCGCATTGTGGAGATGGTACCAGAAATTATTTCACAGTTCCAACCCAAGGAAGGCGCAGCCCAACCGCCATCTCCAACACCTGAAGATTGACAAAAGGAGCCCACTTCAGAGGCGGCATTACAGCGGCCAACAGAAACCGCGAAATACTGTTTGCCGGTATTTCCGTGACCACGTCCGCCCAAGCTTGCTCATCCACTAGAATTTGGCGGGGACGCTGTGGCATCCTAACAGACGTAACCGCAACTGAACAGCGAAAACCGGGCAGTGGCCATAACGCCGCTGCCCGGTTTTGTCATGTGATCACCCCTGTTTGGGCTCTGTACAAGGCGCTCTATGTGCGCGCCTTAGTGCCGCACGTCCACGGGAAAGTGCTCGGTGTGAAAACCGGGCCAACTGCGGTTGCGCCGGTCCCGCTCACTGTCTCCCCGGCGAGGCCGCCCCAGCAGGCGCTGCCCATGGGACCATTGTCCGCCGCGCTGTTGATCCCTTGCTACCAGTTGGGAGTGGAGCCGCTCGCAATGCTCACGGTACTCCGCCCGCAGGGCCAGATTGCTCAGTTCATGGGGATCACTGTCCAGATCGAAGAGCAGCTCCTGCTCGCCTTCCGGGAACCACGTGTACTTCCAGCGTCCGTCTGTAATGCCAAGATACGAAGGTTCCGTATCGCACATCGTCTCGACGAAACGACGCGGTTCCGGCAAATCCCCGCGCGCTAGGGCCGTCAGGTCCATGCCGTCGGTACTCTGCGGAACCTCAGCCGCTGCCGCCGTAAGCAGCGTCGGCAGAATGTCTGCGAAGGTCACGGGCACCGCACACGTTGTACCGTGCATGCGCCGCTCCCAAGACTTAGGCAGGCGCAGGATGAAAGGTACGTGAGCCGAAGATTCGGTGAAAAACACCTTGCCACCCGTGTTGTGATCTCCCAGATGCTCTCCATGGTCGCTGGTGAACACAATCAAGGTATCCTCCAGCATACCCTCATCCTGCAGAGCGGCCAACATCCGGCCCATATTGTAGTCGATCTGTGTGATCAACCCGTAATAAGCAGCCCGAGCTTCCCGGATAATCTCCGCCGGGATCTGGTCCAGTGACCAAGACTGTCGAAAACGGGCAAATGCCTCTGGGCACTGTTCCTCCGCAGCCCAATCACCCACAAATGGTTCCGGGATGGGGCTGTTGCGGTACATGGAATAATACGGTTCCGGCGGATCCAACGGCGGATGCGGCTTCGTGTAGGAGCACCACAGGAAGAATGGCACCGATGGGTCGCGACGCTCCTTGATATACTCCACACACTGTTCCGAAATCCACGACGTCAGGGTCTGGGCTTCTGGCACTGTGGCCATACCCGGGTAGAGCTCGTTTTGTCCCAAGCCATGATGCATAGGCTGCAGGGGCGAACCAGAACCGGCCATTTCCCGATAATAGTCGGCCGGTAGGATCATTTCATCAAAACCGTGGCGAGCCCGTTCCGGAGTGAAGTGCATTTTTCCGATGGCGGCCGTTTGGTATCCAGCCTGGCGCAGCAGGGCTGGCAAAGTGCTGTTCCGGTCAAGAACGTCTGACGTTGAACCATTGCCGCGCATGCCATGGGTACCCACGAACTGCCCAGTCATAATACCCACCCGCGCCGCAACACAGATAGGACAGTCGGAATAGGCTCGGTTGAAGGTCACACCTTCCCGGGCCAAGACATCAAGATGCGGAGTCCGCAGAAAACTGGGAGCCGCGTCTCCCGTCGTGTCAAAGCGCTGCTGATCCGTGGTGATCAACAGAATATTCGGCTGCTTGGTCATACCCAGCACATCCTTCCTCATTTCATCATTGTACCGACAGCTTTCTTTATCCCTCACTCTCCCGAAACAGCTAGGCTGTTCAGACCCCTGCCGCATCGGTGGCTGGAGTCCGCTGCCCACTGCGCCGCAGGCGGAGAAGCCCCACGACCAACAGTACCGGGAACACGGTAGCAACGAACAGTCCGACCCTCAATCCTAACTGATCCGCTGCCAAACCCCACTGGACTCCCCACGCCACCGCAGGAGGAGAGTTCTGCACCACACCAGAGATGATTCCAGCGGCCCACGGACCCACTGCCGCTCCAATGTCGCCGCCGATGGCCAGCAGGCCAAACATGGCCGTACCGCCCATGGGATAGGCCGCCGCCGAAAGGCTCATGGTACCAGGCCACATCAGGGCCACGGAGAGGCCGCAGACAGCACAGCCCACCAAAGCTACCAAAGGATTCTGTGCAAATACCGTAACGCCATAACAGATAACACACAATACACCGCTGGCCAACAGCATCTTCCGCAGGTCCATTTTGTGACCCCAAATGCCGAATATGGTGCGGCCAATTCCCATCAAGAGAGCAAAAAGCGCTGGCCCCAAGAGGTCCCCCATGACCTTGGGCACCTGCAGTCCCCGTTCCGCAAAGAGCGATGACCACTGCGACATGGTCAGTTCCGAGGCGCCAGAAGCGATCATCAAGACGACGGCAATTATGAAACCGTTGGAGCGAAGCAGTTCCCGCACCCGCAGCTTATGTTCCATAGGTATAGTCGGCATCAGGGGAACCTTGAGAAAACGGAACAAATTATAAAGCGGCACCAGTGACCAGGCTATGGGCAGCACCACCCAGACCTGGGTGCCCAAAAGCCACAGCACCAGGGTGGAAATGATGACTACGGCCATCTGTCCCCAGCAGTAGAACGAATGCAGCAGACTCATGGCAGATGCCTTTGCATCGGTAGGGAGAGCTTCCACCATGGGACTGACAAGAACTTCGATAATCCCACCGCCCACCGCATAGATCATCACTGCAGCAGCTAAACCCACGTATGGTGAAGGGAATATTTGGGGAAACACGCCCAGACCAATTAACCCCACGGCAGCGAACCCATGGGCAGCCACCGCCATGGCTCGATGGCCGATGGTATCTGCATAGCGCACAGCGAAGATGTCTGCCAAAATCTGTGTTCCGAAGTTGAGAAAGATCAGCCGCCCAATCATTTCAAAGGAAATTTGGAACTCCGTCTGAAAAATGATAAACAAGATGGGCGCCAGATTATTAACGATGGCCTGCGTAATAAAACCAACGTAGCAGGCTCGCATGGTATCCTTGTATGTATAGCTCAAGATGGCATTCCCTCTTTCGTCGACGAAAAACCGCCGTGCACTTGCCTAGCTCAAAAAACAGCAGCTCTGCGCCTAAAGGTTCCCATGGCAGGCAGGACAGCATCCACTGCAGCATCAACTGGGGCTGTCAGCGACCAGATCCACTTGGTACAAGGCACCCGGTTCGGTAGCCCAGCGGAAGACAGTCCCTTCCTGTTCCACCGGGACATGCTGTCCCTCACAGGTTACACGCATGGAACCATTCCAACGCACCCCACAGCCACAACCAGACGCACTGTGAATCTGCACATGGGTCAGCACACCATCCCGCCAGTGCATATCCACGGAAAAACCGCCGCGTCCCCGCAGCCCTACAGCCTGGCCAGTCTTCCACGACGGCGGCAGGGCCGGCAGCAGCTCCAAGTATCCGAGATGACTTTGGAGCAGCATTTCAGCCACACCTGCAGTGTAACCAAAATTACCATCCATTTGAAAGGGAGGATGGTTGCCAAAGAGATTGGACAGCGTCGAACCGGTCAAGAACTGGCGAAGATTGAACTCAGCGTCCACTGGTCGGTGGAGACGTGCCCAGAAGGCCATGAGCCAAGCACGACTCCAACCGGTATGGCCGCCGCCCGCCGCTAGACGCCGCCGCAGACTCACTTCCGCTGCTGCCGTCAGCTCGGGCGTTGTGTACACATCCAGATGAGTCCCGGGATACAGACCATAGAGATGTGACATGTGACGATGCCCAGGTTCGGCCTCCGGTACATCCTGCCACCACTCCAGCAGCTGGCCCGCCTGGCCAATTTGGTAGGGACGCAGCCGCTGCAGGATCTCCTCCCACCGGCGGCAGCTGTCTTGATCCTTCCCCAAAATCCTTGCAGCCTCACATAAAGACTGCAGATGCTCCCGGATAAGAGCCATGTCCATAGTGGCAGCCGCACTGACGGCTACCGAGTTCCCTCGCTGATCGATGAATGTATTCTCGGGCGACGTCGAGGGACACGTAATCAGCATGCCCTCTTCGTCTTCCAGAAGCCAATCTTCCACGAACAGAGCTGCTTCCTTCATCAAAGGATACGCTGTGTTCTTGAGAAAATCCTTGTCCTGCCCGAACCGATAATGTTCCCAAAGATGCTGGCAGAGCCACACCGCCCCCATGGGCCACATACTCCACATAGCCAGCCCGTCACCGTCGCCCATGGGATGGGCCGTGCCCCAAATATCGCTGTTGTGATGAACGACAAAGCCGCGACAGTCGTAGAGCTTGGCCGCCACCGTCGCACCCGTCTTAGCAAGAATCTTCAAGAAGTCCAGCAGCGCTGTGTGGCACTCTCCCAGGCCTGTGACCTCTGCTGGCCAATAGTTCATCTCCATATTGATGTTGGTGGTCCAGTTGCTGCTCCAAGGCGGTCGGATCTCATCATTCCAGATGCCCTGCAGATTGGCCGGCAGTGTTCCCGGCCGGGAGCTGGCGATCAACAGGTAGCGGCCGTATTGAAAGAGCAATCGTTCCAAATGGTCATCAGAGCGCCCCTGAATCACCCGGGCCAGCCTCTGGTCCGTCGGCAGATCGTCCGTCCACGATGGATCCAAATTGGCGTTGAGCAGTAGTTCCGCCGCCTTAAAACGGGGCTGGTATTCCGCCAAATGCTCGGCGTAGGCAGCATCATAACCGAGGCTGGTCGCTGCTCGTAATCGCTGCTCACAGGCCGTCAGGGGGTTCTTCGTACTCCATCGGGGCAGGATGTCGTAGGCTGTGAAACTGGTGTCCACAGCCAACCACAAAACAGCTTCATCGGCCCCCTCTACAGCTAGATGGTCGGTACTCGCCCGCACAGTGCCACCCACGGCTTCAATGTGTAAAACCGCTGCGAACCACATGCCACAGCCATCCCGCTCATCGTAGCGCACGGGATCATCATCGGCCCAATAACTGGGCGTCACATGGCTGGGGGCGCGCCCCACCAAACACCAACCGCGCTCCGACCCCGTAGAGGAATGGGTCTGCAGCGCTGTCCTGAGCTTGGCCGTGAATGTTAGGGCTC
>PWMW01000277.1 GCA_003559095.1 Clostridiales bacterium
AGGTGGGAGCCGCCCGGCAGGAGTTGGATCAGTTCTTCTGGCACAGCTTCTGTGATGACTACTTGGAGATCGCCAAGGATCGCTTATACAATCCGGACGTTCGCGGCCAGCGACTGCGGCAGTCGGCCCAGCAGGCACTGTATCATGTGTTTTTGGAACTGCTTCAGCTTTATGGCATCTTTGTCCCGCACATCACCGAAGAGATTTACCAAGCCTTCTTTCGCCAGCGGGAAAACTGCCTGTCGCTCCACCAAATGGTCCTTGACCCTGCGGAGGAAAGGGATGAACTCCTGCTGCAGTTCGGGCAAGCTCTCAGCGACATTGTCAGCCAAGTGCGTAAGTATAAATCTCAACGGAAGCTGTCATTGAAGGAACCCCTCGATTCTTTGGCCATTAGGGCTCCGGCTGATGTTCTGCAGCTGCTGCAGGCAGCAGAAGGGGATCTTTTGGCCTGCACCAAGGCCAAGAGAATGCAGTGGACTGAGGGAGAGGGGCTGCAGGTGGAGATCCACCCTTAGGAAAAACACCAATGGGTGTACACAGCAAAGACCCGACCGCTGAGCGTCGGGTCTTTGTTGTCCCCGTTCACCTGGGGACTGTGTGGGTGTTCAAAGGTCTCGCCACCACTGCCGCGTCAACGACTGGGGACTCTCGGTCACGGGGAGAAGCCTCCTAACTGCGCTTCCCGGTCACGCACCCTCTGCAGAGCCTGCTTGCCCGTGCCCAAGCCCACCAGCAGCGCTGTGCCTAGCATAGCTGTCCCGGCCAACATCATGTAGATGGTGTAGCTGCCGGTGGCATCGAACAAAAAACCCGCAATGGGGGCTCCCAGCATCGCACCCAGGCTGGTAGCCGCGTGGGCATAGCCGATAAGGTTACCTGCCTCCTTGGTGCCGAAAATTGCGGCAAAACTTACTGCACCCAACATGCCACCGAAGCTGCCGCAGGCCACAAAGATCGCCACCGTCGCCGCTCCCGCGAAGCCGCTGAGCAGCGGGGAGACAAAAAAGATGCCAGCAGTGATCAAGGCGCAGACCACGGAGGCTGTGCCGGGACCTCGGCGGTCTGTAAGGGTTCCGTAGAACGGCGACCAGAACAACTTGGATGCATTATAGATGGAAATACAGTATGACGCGGCTACGGCCGACAGGCCCATATTGGTGTAAAAGGCGGCTGCCGTATTCATAAAACCCGTGCCAGCACCTGCAACGAAAACGGAGCCAACGATGATCATCCAAAAGGCAGGGAACCTTGTCAGCTGCTTGACGTTGAGCTGGCTCTCAAAGGGGGCGGCCGTGCCAGGGCCGGCTGCCGCGGCTGGCTCATAGCCAACGGGTTTGAGGTCGTACCTGTCCGGATGCTCGGAGAGCAAAAAGATGCCGGCCAAAACAACGGAGCCACCCATGACTAAGCCCTGCAGCAGAGCCGTCTGCTGCATGCCCAAAACAGTGATTAGATTGGCGATCACTGGTACAACGACAACGCCGAAAAGACCCAGTCCTATGTTCAAGAAGCTCATGACCTTGGCCCGATTGCGGATAAACCACCAGGTAATCAGCACTTGGGCCATACTGAAACCTGACAAAATCAGGGATGTGCCGAACAAGACAGCGCCCGCGTAGATTAAGGCTATGTGAGTGCTCAGAAAGATGGTAAAAAAGAACCCAACCAAAAGCAGGCCGCTGATAACCACCAAAAGGCGCACCGCAAAGCGTTCCAGCAGCTTCCCCATGATCAGCGAAGTGAGAACACTGGCCAGACTACCGAAGGTGAAGATAAGCGACACCTGACCCACCGAAAGATCCAAGGACGCAGCAATGGGAAGCAGATAGACGGCTAAAGAAACATAACCGCCAATGGTCATCATGACAATGATCAAACACCCGATGACCAAGCGCAGGGCGCGCCGATTCATGAAATCACCCCATACCGTACGAAACGCAAATTCGTGGGTTTTTTATCATTATACCATGTGGGGCACGAAACCGAGGGAAGACCGGAAAAAAGCACGGGTGACGGATTATTCTGTAAACGAACAACCATAGATGAACAACCCCGAACGACAATATCGCCCGGGTAGTTAGAAAAAAATCCCATGTACCAGGTACAAACCAAACCAAACCAAACCAAGGAACACAAAGACAGCATTAGCATTGGTTTTACCAAGTATCATGCATCTAGTAAAATTTACTGCCAAAAAATCCCGGTATGAGTATAAAAAGGATCTCTTTTTTCAAAATTAAGAAGGACAAAATAAAAACATGTTGAAATGATATTTCATAAATCCTAAAATATACAACAGAAACAGATGGGTAACAAAGAGGAAGGGGAGTGAGCATTCTGGCCACCCGTGAGCATAAGGACAGCTGGAAAAATGGCGGGTGTCTTACGGCGATTCGCAACCATCTGCCAAACTTAAGTGCAGCGGAAAAGCGCATCGGCAAGTTCATCCTTGAAAATCCAGAATTATCCTTAAACCTCGGTATTGTCGAGTTAGCCGGCAAGTGTCGGGTCTCACCGGCGATGGTAACTCGTTTCTCCACTCGCATTGGCTTTGACGGTTTTACAGCCATGAAGACTAAGCTGCGTGTGGACATCTTGTCCGCCGACGATCGTTTTCATCAGTCTATCCAGGCGGGTGATTCCGAAACAACCATCTTGGAAAAGGTTTTGGATCTAGCGGTCCTAGGGTTGAGAGACTCCCTCACCACCGTGGATCCCAAGGAGCTGAGTCGGGCAGCGGAGGCCATTATGGGATCGCGTTTTCTCTTCTTTGCCCCAGCAGGCATGAGTTCCCAAGGGGTTCTGCAGATTTTCAAGCAAAAACTTCTAAATCTTGGAATTGTTGCGGTGGATCCGCCGGAACATTATCTCGCTTCGGTCCAGGCATCGTCTGTTCAAAGGGGCGATGTTGTTCTGGGAATTTCCCATTCTGGTGTTCTCGGGCCCGCTTTGGAGTTCATGGAACAGTGTCAGAAGCAGGGTGCGGTCACTATCTGCCTGACGAACTACAATGAGGCTCCCATCACGAAGGTATCAGATATCAGACTGGTCACGGCGGCATCCCGATCGTCGCCGATCCATGGTGAGGCGATCACTGTTCGCATCAGCCAACTGGCCGTTCTCGATACGCTGTATGCCATTATGGCTTTGGCAAAATACCGTACGGAACCAGCCGCTGATCAAGAAGGAGGTGAACCTTCCGGCTGAAATGGATGGAACACTGGGTAGGTGGAGAAGAAACTATGGTCTATTTTGAAAGGAGAATATTCATGAATCGTAAGGTTCTGGTACTAACCGTTGTGATCTTGGCATTGGCCTTTGCTTCCGCTGCGCAGGCCCAGACGGTGATCCGTTATCTGGGGCACAGTTTTGACCCGACTAACAACTTGGTGAATCAGATGATTGCAGAGTTTGAGGCAGAAAATCCAGACATTCGCGTGGAATATGAGTGGGTGCCCGCTGGTCAAATGGAAGAGAAGCTGTTGACAGAATTGGCTGCCGGCGTTGGCCCTGACCTCTGGCATGTGCGGGATCGCTCGTTCCTTACCTTCCAAAATGTCGGTGCCATGGCGCCCGTAATGCCGGAAGCCTTTGGTGTTGAGACGCTGGAGGATCTGCTGGCTCTATATGACCCGGGGGTCACTGATGCATACACCGTGGATGGTGTCCTGTACGGTATTCCCAAGGAACACAACATCTTGACACTGTTCTATCGCATGGACCACTTTGAAGAAGTCGGTTTGGATCCACATTCGCCACCAACCACCTGGGAAGAGCTGGTGGAGTATGGCGAAAAGTTGACGATCCGCGATGACCGTGGCCGTGTCAGCCGCATGGGCTTCATGTGGCCTGAGATTTCTTCTGGAAAACTGACCCGTTTTGCCTCGCTGCTGTATCAAGTGGGCGGAGACTTCTTTAACGAAGACATGACGGAAAGCATCATCAACAATGAAGCTGGACTCAGAGCCGCCAAGCTGTGGACAGCACCCATTGAAGCAGGCATTTACGATCCGGCCCTGCATCTGGAGGATGACTTCCCCCTCGGCCGCGTGTCTATGATGACCAGTGGCCCCTATGAGCCGTCAAACATTACGACCAATTATCCGCATCTGGAATACGGTACACACTTCGCCGCAGCCCGTTACCCACAGGTTCCCGGTGGTGAAGAAGCGGTTATTTTCACGGGCTGGGGCTGGGTTGTGAACAATGCATCGGAGAAGCAGGAAGCCGCATGGCGTTTCATTGCGTTCATGGCAGATCAACCTGAGCGCTGGCTGAGCGACGTTGGCTTTATCCAGCCTCGCGTGGGCTTGCTGGATACCCCTGTGGCCCAGACGATTCCGCATTTGGATACCTTCATGGAGATGAACCCCATCGTTCGTTTCATGCCAAGGACACCTATATACATTGAAATGCACACACCATTCGCCGACATGATTGACCGGATTTCTCTGGAAGGCTGGGACCATCAGCAAGCTTTGGATGCTCTCAAAGCTGAGTTGGACGAACTTCTGCGACTGCGCCGGTAGCTCTTCGGACTGCAGGCTGTGGCCGGCAGCAGCGTAACTTCCTTGTGTAGCGGACGACACTTTTGTGTGCTGGAGGGCAGCCTCAGGCTGTCCTCCCGTCTGCATCATTGGCCGGTGTAGCGCTGTTGCCGGCGGTATTGCATGTCGAAAACGAGGTCTTCACCGATGAATAAGAGATGAAGCTCGGCCGCTGCGGGCAGGGGCCAAATCCGCTGATATTTGTAGGAACCAGGGCTCAAGGGAGGTATATGGATGACAGCTTCTACCCGGAAGTTTCACTTAAAGAAGCACCATTGGGGCATGATCTTTCTTCTTCCCGTGCTTTTCCACATGGCTATTTTCCAGTTTTATCCACTGTTTTACGCGTTCTTTATGAGTTTTCATTCCTGGAATTTGCTCAACCCGCCGGAGTGGATTGGCTTAGCCAACTACTCGCGCCTGCTTACCGACGCGCGGTTTCACAATTCTGTCCGCGTATCGGTGCAATACACATTAGTCACCATGGCGTTCTTGACTACGTTGGGTTTGGGGTTAGGCATTCTCTTCAATAGACAGATGCGGGGTGTCAGTTTTTTGCGGGGAGCTTACTTCGTTCCTTCGGTGATGTCTACGGTGGTGATTGCCATCGTATGGCGTTTTGTCTTTCACCCGGCCTTTGGCATGCAGACGTTTGTTACGGAGCCTCTGGGATTTTTCAATGTTCGCTGGCTGAGCAGCACCGCATTGGCCTTGTGGTCGTTGATCATTGTTGGTATCTGGCGGCATCTGGGATACTACGCCATGATTTACTTGGCAGGCCTGCAGGCCATTCCCGATGAGCAGTATGAGGCAGCTCGCATCGATGGCGCCAAACCGTACCAGACGCTGCTCTACATCACCGTACCCCTGCTGCGGCCGACGTTCCTTTTCGTGGCCATCATCTCCGTAGTTAACTCGTTTCAGTCCTTTGCACCGGCACAGCTTATGACAGATGGCGGGCCAGCCGGTGCGACCACGGTTATCCCGCTCTTCCTTTACCGTACAGCTTTTCAAAATTTGCACATGGGTTACGGTTCAGCCATTGCTGTTGTGATGTTTCTGATCCTGATGGCGTTCACACTTTTACAGTTGAAGGTCTTTGGCCGTGATAACCAATCATAGAGGGGGGTGGCGAGGTTGAGATATAGACGTACTGTGGGAGACTGGGTATCTCACATTTCCATTGAAATTGTTCTGTATGTAGGGGCATTTCTTACCCTGACACCGCTTCTTTGGATGATATCTGCATCCACCAAACCGGCCGCAGAAATTTTCGTGTTTCCGATCCGGTGGATCCCGGAAACATTTCACTTCACCCAGAACATTGAAGCTGTGTTCGCTCGTGTCCCCTTTGCTCAGTATTATTTCAACAGTGTCTTTGTCAGCACAGCGGCCACGCTCATCGCTGTCTTCTTCTGTACGCTGGCAGGCTATAGTTTTGCTAAGTTTCATTATCCAGGGAGGAACGTAATTTTTGTCTTAGTTTTAGGAACGATGATGATTCCATTCCAGGCTGTGCTGATTCCACTGTTCTTGATTGTGCTCCGTTTGGATTGGGTTAACACATACCAAGGCCTGATTGTCCCGGGGTCCATTACAAGTTTTTCCATTTTCCTGACCCGACAGTATATCTTATCCATCCCTGATGAGCTTTTGGACGCAGCTCGGGTTGACGGCTGCAGTGAGATTCGGATTTTTCTTACAGTGGTGATGCCGCTGGCTAAACCGATTCTGTCAACCATGGCCATCTTTTCGTTCTTGGCCCATTGGAACAATTACCTGTGGCCATTGGTCATCGTGAATGTTGCTCGCTATCGGACATTGCCGCTGGGATTGGCCATGTTTCAGGACGAGTACTCCACAGCCTTTAACGAACTGATGACAGCGTCACTGTTAGCGACCATTCCCGTGTTCTTGGTATTCATGGCCTTTCAAAGGCACTTCATTCACAGCATGATGGGTGCTGGCATTAAGGGCTAAAGACCAGCCGAGGAGGAACCAAGATGAAACCCTATCTTATGGTAAACAACCGGGCTCTCCAGACTCGGGGAGCGTCCCTGGCCCAGCAGGTCGCCGGGTATGGGCTGGATGGACTGGAATTTTCCCTGAACGATATGCGTCTGCCCATGGGAGAGTTCTATTGGCCTCGCTTTGTCGAGTCTTTGGCGGATGTGGGAGTTTTGGCATTTCACCTGCCTTTCCTGGATGTGGAAGTGGCCAGCTCCGACCCGATGATCGCCAGAACCGGAGTGGCCGTACTCAAGAGCTACATGAAACGCTTGGCGCCCCTAAAGCCGGCGTACTTGAACATGCACGTAGCCACCGATGCGGACCTTGGAGAGGCCCATGTTCCTTCAGCCATCGCCAATATTCGTGAACTAAATCTGTATGCCAGAGAGTTGGGACACATTCTCTGTGTCGAGAATGTGCGCCGCGGTGTGACCAGCAACCCTAGGATTTTCCGAGACATTGTGGCAGAATCCGGTGCCAATGCCACGATTGATGTGGGTCATGCTCGCGGCAGCGCATTTCTTGCTGCCGAAGGTGGCGATCCGCTGGCTTTCTTTGATGGCATTGAGGATCGTTTGGTGACGGCCCATATTTACGCCATCGAAGATGCCAAGGGTCATCAACCTATCGTTGAGACCGATGGCGTGGACCCATTCTTGCAGAAGTTTCGAGCCAATGGGGTCCAGTACTGGCTTCTGGAACATCATTCTGAGGAAGCATTCCGAACTACCCTGCCTAACGTCCGAGCATGGCTCCAAAACACCATCCAGCCAGTGGAATGAAAACGCTGTTGCCTCGAGTTCGGGTGAAGCGTCCCCAAGAGACTCGAAGAAGGGGCGAGCAAGCTCTGCAGCGCTGCTAGCAGGCCTGTTGCACCGACGTGTCTCCACGGCCAACACTTACGGGTCTCCTCGGAGAAACGCCTGATAAGCGGCGTTTCGCACTCGGTCGTAAACCACGTATTGCTCTCTATGACACAGGTCTGCTAGCAGGCCTGTTGCACCGACGTGTTTCCACGGCCAACACGTACGGGTCTCCTCGGAGAAACGCCTGATAAGCGGCGTTTCGCACTCGGTCGTAAACCACGTATTGCTCTCTATGACACAGGTCTGCTAGCAGGCCTG
>PWMW01000271.1 GCA_003559095.1 Clostridiales bacterium
GAAGCATGGCATCATTGAGTTCCCGGAACGTGTCTCGCTGCGGGAAGGGCAGTGGTTAATTATTTCCACCGAGTGATGGCTGCGACTCCCGGCAATCTCAGGTGGGTGAGATACCCCAAGTCGCCGAGGTTTTTTCGCTGAGACAGGCCTCCCACTGCCAAGAGTTCTCTGATATCCTGATATTGATCCACTCTGACCATCTCCTTAGCTCCTGTCTGTATTGGTGTCGGACAACTTCAATATATCAGGAGAGTTGGTCACAGTGGATCATTTTTACGTGAGCGTTTCGGGCAAAATCGGATCACCCTTAGATTGGTGGAACCCCCGAAATCCCAGCAAGTGGGACTTCGGGGGTTCTGTTTGCCGCTCCAAAGCCACTCTTCGCGTGGACCCCAAGGTGTCCACGTGGAGTTGGTGCCTCTGGGAAGACAGTTCGCCGCACAGTTCGAGGAACGTCTGATTCCCTGAGGAGAGCCACAGGTCCCGCAACCGGCGTCTGTGGCTTTTCTTCCGGCACCATGACCGATGGCAAACGGGTCGGTTTTCTGGGGAGTATGCGATTCCCTGCGGTTATGGGCCAAGGCATGGCCGTGGCTAGTGAATTCGCAACGCATGAGGAAAGCATCTATGAAATACGATGTTCCGTTCACAAAAACTACGAAATACCAGAAAATCTAGCAAACCAGGCAGGAATACTTCGCCCTTAGAACAAAAGTATAAGTGAGCGCGAATTGTACCAATTTGCATTTTTGGTCTTGCGTCTGCAATATGGTACAGCAGCTTATGCGAGCTGCCGTTGGAGGAGGGGTTTCAGTAGGGCCCGAAAGGAGGGCAGTGATGAGCAGTGGAGCGGTGCTGGAGCACCGGAACAAGAAGGTCAATGAAAGCCAAGGTTTCACCTCGAAGGATAACGAAAGCCTGCAGTTCAAGGCTGATTTGTCCTTTTGGCTTGCCCGCGAATGTGGACAGGAGGCTTGTTACCTTCATGCACTTTGCACAAGCGTTGTGTCGTACCAGCATAAAAGGCTGTTACAACCATGCACTGGGCTTTGTATCGCGTTCTGCCATTTTCCGTATTGGACGCTTTTCTGGAAAACTTAAAGAACAGGAGGTCTGCCAAGTGAAGTATTCATGGTACAAATGGAGTTTCGTTCTTCTGGTCCTAATAGCGCTGGTATTCACCGGTTGTTTGGGAGGCGTGTCCAACTATCGCATTACCCTGCAGGTCACTGGTGAAGGTACTGTGGACGTGGACCCAGAGCGTACCCTTTATGAAGACGGTACCACTGTGAATCTGAAAGCTCAGGCCGGTGATAACTACAAATTCGCCGGTTGGAGCGGTGCCTTGAGCGGCGCTGAACCCGAAGAAACGGTTATTATGAACAGCAATCTGGTCATCGAAGCCATTTTCACCCCGCTGGAGACGGATGCTCATGTCACAGGCATCGTTGTTGACGGACGCGGTGGTCCGCCGGTGGCGGGAGCTGAAGTTCGCTGGGCTGAAAGTTACGTAACAGAAACGGATGCCAATGGCGAGTTCACTCTGCCGATTGCCTCAGGCGTAACCGCCGATGCCATCATTACGCGATCCGACGGTGGCCGAGCTCGCATCCAAGGTGTCCATGCCCAACCAGGCGAAACGCTGTTCTTCGAAGTTCCAACGCGCCAGATCTTCAACCCCAACTGGTCGCAGGACCCACCAATCATCTCCGTAAACATTGAGCCTGGACAGATATTGGCGGGCAGCGTGCCGGTGGAGGTCTCTTCTGAGGACATCTTTGTTATGTATGCCTATTTCAATGGGCAGCAGAGATTTCCCGTTAAGGACATGATCATCGAGGGCGATGAGTTGGCGTTTGCTTTGGATACGACCAAGGAACCCAATGGTCCTGGATACCTTCGCATTCTGGCCTATGACAACAACGAAAATGCCACTCTTCTGCAGATCCCGGTCTATGTTGAGAATGCCACGGGCGGCGTGGCCTTGCCGGCCGGTGTGCCTTGGCTGATCATTGAGTCCGAAACCTTTGGCGAGAATATCCAGTTCTACCAGCACGGTACGCCAGAGCGTCCAACGCTGGATATTGGATTGGACCAGTGGGAACCGGGGTTGTCAAACGTGGATACGTTGGATCCACAGGCAGCACCCCCGGATTCCATGATCCGAGTTATTGTGGAATGGGGACATGTGGAGGGTGCCGATGGGTACAAAGTGTACCGCAGTTTCAATGGTGCAGACTATTCCTTAGTGGGTACGGTTCACCCGCCAATGTCCGAAGAAGATAACCCTCAACTGCAGGACTTCTCGGCCCAGTTGGCCGTGGGCCGCCGGAGTTGGTACAAGGTGGTTCCGTACAATCGCACTGGTGAAGGACCGGCCGCGAGCCGTCACATCACGCCGCTGCCATCGTATACCGTGGACCTGCTGCAGCCAGCCAATGGTGATGTTGACGTGGAACTGTTCCCCACATTTGTCTGGGATTTGGATGCATCACATCCGTTCCCTGAGGGGACCACATTTGCACACTTCCTAACCATCTATGATGCCAACTGGTGGTTTGTTTTCGGCGTGGACCCGGAGGATGGTTCCTTGAACTTCCCGATCATCAATGAAACCGAGTATAAACTGGAATACTCGGTCTTGATGCCCGGCAATGTCTATGCCTGGGACATCGCTTACAGTTATGCTTGGCACGTGCAGACCAACGATGATCTCGGTTATTCGCTGGCCTGGAGTGATGCGAATTTCCTGCGCGGTTCACAGGCTGGGGAAGCCATCTTTACTACGACCACTGATTGAAGGGAGGATCCGTAATGCGAAAATCGATTCAATTATTAAGTGTCTTGGTTCTGGTGATGTTGATGAGCGCTTGTACAGGCATACCCCTGGGAAGCGGCGGCCAGATCGGTCAAGAAAAGCCGCTGTCGGCCTGGGAGCTCTTTGACTACAGCGCTCTCGACTATAATCCAGGGGAAGTATTGGTCAAAACTACAGATTTTGCCGAACTGGAGGCATTTGCGCAGGAGCACGGCGGTGCTGTTCTCCAGACCTGGCCCGAAATTCGCTGGGCTCTCGTCAGTGGAGTCGCCGAGCTGGAGTTTATTGAAGCTGTTCGGAAAACGGCCAGTGTTGTCGTCGCTGAACCCAACATGATGTACGAACTGCCGGAACCGCCAACAGATACTCGAGTTCTCAGCGCTGATGAACTGGAAGCAGAAGATTACGACAAGCAGTGGGGATTGGATACCATTCAGGCTCCTACTGCCTGGGATATCACCACCGGTGACCCTAACGTGGTTGTGGCCATTGTGGACACCGGAGTCAATACCTTCCATCCAGAATTCGCCGACACGGTTTGGGTTGGACCCCATGATGTGACCGGCGAAGAACTTGAGATGTTGGATATCCAGGGACATGGTACTCATGTGGCCGGGATTGCCGCAGCAGACGGGCGGACCGGCAAGATGGCCGGTGTTGTCTGGGATTCGCCAATCATGCCCATCAAGGTCATGGACCTGGACGGGATGATCTGGACGCAGTATCTCATCGATGCCATGCTGTATATGGGAGATTATGCGGAAGAGCACGGTGTACGCATTGTCGCCAATATGAGTATTGGTGGGCGCGGCTACAGTGTTGCATTCAAAGACGCCATCGATTACGCAGCTGAACGGGGTGTGCTCTTGGTGACGTCAGCTGGCAACAGCTATCGTCGAATCATCAGCTATCCCTCTGCCTACAACGGTGTCGTGTCGGTGGCAGCTTCCACGCCCCATGATACCAAGGCAGATTTTTCCAGCGAGGGCTGGTGGAATGCAGTGGCAGCTCCCGGTGTGATGATTTGGTCAACGTACATTCACGGACCAGATTATCCGTTCGGCAATGACTTCGCGTTCCTCCAGGGTACATCGATGGCCTCACCCTTCGTGGCGGGGGCAGCAGCTCTGCTCTTAGCTGAGCAGCCCCATTTGACGCCTCTGGAGATCAAGAACCAGATTGAACAGACTGCCCGCGGCGGCAGCTTCAGTGAAGCCCTGGGGCATGGGATTCTTGATGCAGCAGCGCTGTTGGGTCCGTTGGAACCCATGACCTATGGATCGCTGGATGTGGCCACCAATGTACCGGACTACGGCTTGGTTACGGTCATGCACGCCAACAGCAACACATTGGCGGCCTACGGAACCACGGGCGCCGATGGTGGGCATCGCTTCTGGGCTATGCGGCCCGGATCTTACAATGTGGTGCTCAGCGTCTACGATTTTGGGACGGGAGAGTTCCACATCCAACAGCAACAGGTGACGGTTACTGCTGATGCCACAGCTAGTGCCTCCTTCCAGTTTGAGTTAACACCTCTGGAGCGTTGATGGTCCGTAAAGCCTAATGACAATCTGATCGTCTAAGGAGAGCCACAGGTCCCGCAACCGGGGTCTGTGGCTCTTGTTTGGCGGCGGGCAGGCTCGAGTGGCAGGAAAAAGCTGCGGTCATCGGGAACAAGAGCAGCAGGAGAGCCAACCATGGAACCCCGGCAAAGAACCTTCGATACGAAGCTGGGCGCGCCATCCGCTACGAGGAGGAATGCTTGATGAAGATTCTTGTTCCCCAAAGCATTGATTTTTCCGCTCAGAACACGCAAGACGCTGAATTCATCGTTTTTGATCAAAAGGCAGATATACCCGAAGAACACTGGGACGCTGAGGTCCTCGTTGTCTGGGATATGCCCTTTGCCCAGCAGCAAAAGGCCGCTATGCAGCTGCGAAATCTCCGCTGTGTGCAGGCCTTGTCCGCTGGTGTGGACAGTTTGCTGGCCCTGGATTTTCCCGAGTCTACGGTTATCTGCTCAGGCAGCGGTCTCCATACCATCCCTGTGGCCGAACATGCGCTGTTCTTGCTGCTGACAGCGGCGCGTCGGGGTCACGAGCTCCGCGATCTGCAGCATCAGCGGACGTGGGCCAAACATCTGGGCGGCGTGCAGCCCGTTCATCCCAAACATGACTTTCGCAGTTTGGACCAGGCCAACGTAGTGATCTGGGGCTTTGGTTCCATCGGCAGCTATCTGGCTGCCATTCTTAAGCAGCTTGGCGCTAACGTGACGGGGGTGGCTACGGAGGCCGGTGAGCGTGATGGTTTTCCTGTTGTTACAGAGAGCCAATTGGACGAAGTGCTCCCCGCTGCCCACGCCTTGGTGATGATTCTGCCGTCGACGCCCGGGACGCGCCAGGCACTGAACGCCGACCGAATTGCCCAGTTACCGGCTCATGCCTGGGTTGTCAATGTCGGCCGTGGTTCCACGGTAGATGAGGCAGCCTTGGTGGATGCCCTGCAGAGACAACGGATTGCTGGTGCAGCCTTGGATGTGTTTGCCACCGAGCCCCTACCCCAGGATTCACCATTGTGGGAACTGCCGAACGCGATCATCTCGCCACACGCAGCTGGGGGACGCCCCCTGGGTGCTCAGGATCTGATCCTGCGGCAGGTCAGCCACCTGATCAAGGGCGAAGCCCTGGAGAATGCGGTCAGTGCCCGCAAAGGATATTAGTTGTGTCCCGTGCTGTCATTGAACCACAGGAAACGCTTAATGCGGGTCCTGTGGTTTTTCCATTACGGTGACGGCACGCCTTAAGCAGGAAACGCTTCAACTGGTCCGGAAGATCTAAGACAAGCATACTGCCAGTGGACGTCTGTAGCTTGTGGGTGAACGTGTTACCCGTCAGTAGATATCGTCATAGCGGCTCCAATCCAGCCGCAACAGTGTGACGACGGAGCGTGGAAGTGCTCTGGCCCCCTGGCGGGTTGCCCAAAGGTCGGTTTTTCGTGTTTCAGGATGTGGCTTACACTACGAGGTCCAATGGCGAGGAGGATGAAACATGACGTGGAAAGGCAAGACGGCTATTGTTACCGGTGCCGGTACCGGCATTGGCCGGGCTGTGGCCCAGCAGTTAGCTGGTCTGGGAATACGAGTAGCGTTGTGTGGGCGCAGACAGGAACCGCTTGAGGAGACGGCCGCGAGCATCCAAGAGCAGGGCGGAACGGCGCAGATCTATTCCGTCGATGTGACCGACCCGACGGCCGTGGAGACGATGGTGGCGTCTGTGGCTGCGGAGTGGGGAGCGGTGGATCTCTTGATCAACAACGCGGGACGTCACGGCACCATCGGACCCCTCTGGACACAGGATCCCGAGGATTGGTGGGCGGATATGAAGGTGAACATGCGCGGGACCATGCTCGGCTGCCGCTATGTTCTGCCGCAGATGATCCAGCAGGGCAGCGGTATGATCGTGAATATCAGTGGTGGCGGGGCTGTAGCACCAAGGCCGTTCGGCATCTCCTACGCCTCATCCAAAGCCGCCGTGCTGCGGTTGACCGACTCGCTGGCTGAGGAGCTGCGGCAGCGGGATCACGGGAACATCATTGTCCTGGCTTTCAATCCGGGGCTTACCCGCACAGCCATGACGGAGACCATTGTGGACAGTCCGGAAGCGGAGCAATGGCTGCCTGTATTCGGTGAACTCTTTGCCAGCGGACAGGTTCATGAACCGGCCTATAACGCCGAGCGATTGCTGCAGGTGGTGACGAAGGCGGAACCAGCGCTGTCTGGCTGTATCCTGCAGATCAGCGATCCTCTCGAGACCATTTTGGAGGATCAAGCAGCCTCTGCCGAGGAACTGCATCTGCGGCGGAGAACAAGCTGGGAAACGTAAGACACACGCAGGGGGTAAGTTAGGGGCCGCACAGGAGATACTACATTGGAGGAGGCACGGAACATGCTGCATTTGGCAGAACGCATGGAACGGATTGTCCATGAACTGCAAGGTCTGATCTATCAGGAGCGAAAACCCATCCCGGGGATCCAGTTCAAGCCGGGACGCTTCGAGTCACCCGCGGAGGTCGATGCCGACCCGGGAACGTGGCAGTCCTGGGAAGCTGGACAGCGCTGGGGCGGACGTAATGTTCACGGGTGGTTTCGCTTTGACGTCACAGTGGATGAGGCCTTGGCTGGCCGGCCCGTCGTAGTCCTGATCGCCACCGGCGAAAGAGGTTGGGACGCCATGAACCCTCAGGGTTTGCTGTTCGTCAACGGCGAAGCTTGGCAGGGTTTGGATGTGAACCACCGGGAAGTGCTGTTAAGTTCTGCCGGGCAGAGTGGAACGTCCTATCGCTTGGACGTCCAGGCTTACGGCGGCATGGTGGGACCCCTGACATCGTTTCACGCTGAAACCGCCGTGGTGGACCGCAGTGTGGAGGCCCTCTATTATGACCTGGCTGTACCTCTGAAGGCAGCATCGCTGCTGCCCGACGATGACAGCCGCCGCCTGGACACCTTGGAGGTTCTCAATGAAGCCGTGAACCAGCTGGATCTGCGGGATCATGGGAGCGAGGCGTTTCGCGACAGCGTACAGAGGACGACGCAGTTCGTCGAGCAGAAGTTCTATGGTCTGCACTGTGGCCCCAACGACATTCGAGCGACTTCGGTAGGGCACACGCATATCGATGTAGCTTGGCTCTGGACGCTGGCGCAGACTCGCGAAAAGACGGCCCGCAGCTTTAGTACTGTGCTGCGGCTGATGGAGCAGTACCCGGAATTCCAGTTCTGCCAGTCCCAGCCGAAGACCTTCGAAGACCTGAAAATCCACTACCCCGAGGTTTACGAGCGCGTCAAGAAGATGGTCAAGCGC
>PWMW01000262.1 GCA_003559095.1 Clostridiales bacterium
AAGGGCATCTTCTCGGACGGCACGCCAGAGGCCCTGGAGAAGCTGAAGGAGGACGGCCAGGAGATCCACGAGACGGTGGTGAGCGTTCACTCTTCCATCCGGAAGCAACTCCGGCACGTGCTTGGGTACCAGGCCGTGATCGAGGGGGCCTCCGAAGCCATCGGAGTGAACCTCGGAGAGGATCTCGAAGCAGCCATCCAGGACTTGCTCTTCACCGTGGAGAACCATCACAAGACGCAACGTCTAGGTCGGGAGGATCAAACATGTCCAAATATGAACGGTTGATCATCTACCCTGTTTTACTGTTAGCGCTGTTCACGGCAGTTACTGGTGTCGCACCTATTCGGTCAAGTCCCGAAATCATCGAACGAATTGTGGCCCGGGAAGTCGTGATCATGAGTGACTACGGCAATGAGGTGCTGCGCTTAGGGTCTACCAATCTGGGTGGGGCGTTCGATCTGTACAATAATTTCGGGAACGCCGTTGTTTCCATGGCAATCCTTGATGCGGGCAGTGGCTCACCCACAGCTGCCGATGGCCGCATAACGCAGGTGGTAGTCAAACAGCCATGGCCCTATGCTGTGGATCAACGAAACTTTGGAGTCTTCTTAACCGCCAAAGGCAACTATGACGAGGAGTATTATGATTACGCTGTGCACTTGGGGATGCGCTGGCGACAGTGGGCGTTTCAGGGAGCGTCTCTGAATTACGTGCACGGGGATGGGGCCCGACTGCAGTTGGACCCCACCGCAGACCAATGAGATAGCTCAAGGAATGATCTGGTGATGCTGTGGTCTACAACCGAGTTCGAAACGCCCTTAACTGGCGCTTCTCTGCGCTGGACCGTCAACAGGACGCGTTGGAGGATGTCTGGTCAACAGACGTCCAGGTCAGTGAGCGGATACCATGAAATAGCAAATGGGCTCGACCTTCCATTTTCGCGGCAGGCAGGTCTGCTGGCAGATTCGTTTTCTAGAAGAAGTTGCCGAGCAGGCAATGTGTGAGGCGAAGGCCCAGGTTTCTTACCGCATTTTGGAGGTCAGCAAAAAAGGGAAGTTCCGACAAAACCGGAACTTCCCTTTCGTTGGTGGTTCGCAAAACATGCAGCAAATCGAGTTTTTTGGATGTGTAAAGACATCATGTGAAACTGAAACCCGTTATTCATTGATGTTTCAAATGGTGGCCCCGAGATGATTCGAACATCCGACACCCGGTTTAGGAAACCGGTGCTCTATCCCCTGAGCTACGGGGCCAACCTATTGTTTAATTTAGCACAGATAGGACAAGAATTCAATAGGGTCAGGCCACCCACTTATGCGTCTAGGGACTCTTCGTTATACCATTCGGCAGGTACAGCCGTATCGTCCAAGAACAGGTCCGGGTTGCGTTTCAGCAACGAACTGACCAGGTCGACCATGGGCCTTACTTGACAGAGAATGCTGGCTGCATCTCCAATTCTGACCGCCGTGGCGATACCCAACTCCAACAGTGGACCTTGGATTTTGCCATAATGGCTGGAAACATCGACGGGGGCGTCATGGCGGCGCATGGGTCGGTTCAGGAGTCGTCCGTCCGGTGTCCGGATTTGCAGCTGCCGGTGTGTTTCCGTTAAGCGATTGGGCACCTTGTTCCATTCCTCCACGCCGTGGAGAATGGTGTTCGTGGTGAGCGGAGCTCCGAGGAAGAGGATCTTGGCGTCGCGATCATAAAGCCGGCCCCAGCAGCCATGGCGAGGCAGCGGCGTTTCACAGTGTTCTTCACCCGCCGTAAACGCGCCCGCATCCTTTCCCAGCGCTGCCACGGAATGTGTGGGGTGCCACGAACGGATGACGCCGGGACGCTGCCGAAAAAGTTCTGACAGAATGCCCACGCAGGACGGTTCAGTACAAGGATCAAAGATGCAGTAGTTGCTGTTAATCTGCTCCCAAGTATGGGTGGGGAAGACCAACAGTCCCTGGGACAGGCATTGGGAAAAGGCGTCCAACACCGTATCAGCCCCGCCTTGGACGCATCCCAGCGCCTTCATGGAAGAGTGGACCAGAAGGGTATCATTTGGGTTAATGCCAGCCGATTGAATGTGGCGGATCAAGTCCGATTTTGTGTGCATGGGCAGCTCCTTAGCTTCATGGATGGGAGGAGACCTTCTGCCGGCAAACTTGGAAGCAGTCCTGTGGCCGAGTCGGGGCCTCAGATGACCTCCAATTGATTCTTTCCAGGAAACGGTGTCAGCGGGGCGTGGGGTTCGGTCTGGTACCACAGGGCAACGGAAGAGATGTCATCCTGCAGCGGTAGATACGTGCCATTCTTACGCCAGCCCAAAGCTTGAATGGTGACCTTAAGGTCGGTCTGGAAACGAATGGGATCCATAATGTGCCAGCGATACATGCCGAAGCGCTGTTGGCTGGCATACAAGCCATCAGGCTGGATTACCTGCGGCATACCCAGAAAGGGAGTCGAAAAGACGCCGTATTCGCCTTTGGGATGCTCGAAGTTCCAAGCCCCGCCGAAGTAGTCTTCTGTACCCGTTCCGCAGATGGTTGGGAACTCTTTGTCACCATCGAGGTAGAACTTGATCTCACCTTCACCCCACCAACCGCGGTTGTTCACGCCCCATGCCATGTACGTTCCTACATAGTGCCCTTGGCCGTGCACTCCGTCCAGCAGAGTGTGCACTTCGCCGTAGGGGAGGGGATTGCTGCGGCGGAACTGGGCGTGAAGGTAGGCGGCATCAGCCGGTACTTCCGTGAGACTGTAATCAATTTGATAATACAAGATGACGTCAGATTCGCTGATATTCTCCATTGTGACCTTTGCCGCTTTCCGGAATGGCATTTCCCAGTACGAGTTCATGCCCCCAGCGGGGTTCACCGCGATGGGCAGCGAACTGACATTGCAGCGCTCGGTCCAACCGCTGCAGAAAAAGTCGCCCACGGGCACTTCGATGGATGGAGTTTCTTCCTCATCCCAGTAAAACCGCAGGATCATGTGACGCCAACTGTCGGGAAAGCATGTCAGCCAAATGTGTTGGATGACCCCGGGGCCTTTGATTTCACCCATGGTGAAGGTGGTTCCGGCAGGTATCTTCACCGATGGGGATACTTTCCAACCCTGTCCCAGTTCCCGGGCGCATTGGGCTCCAGTGCCTTCTGTGGCCATGCCGGCTTGGCCTTTGGCACCGGTGAAGTTCTCGGCACTGATGGATCGCGTCTGTGCATTGGATAGCCGCGACAAATTACCCAAACCCATACCCAAGCCATTGAACATTAACGCAGCACTCCTTTCAATTGGACAAGCAGTCTATTCCACAGAGTTCTCTTCATCTAGGGCATCATGTTCTGCAGTCGGTGCAGCACTGGGGTCGCTGGCCGTCGGATCGGCGCCATCCGGTTCCTCTTCCACCTCGTCGTCCGCAGGCCCATCTTCCATTGACCCATTTGGCCCCGGCTCAGTCTCATGTTCGGTGCTGTGCTCCTCTGCTTCGTCGTCGTCTTCGGGAACTGGGGCTGCGGGTGCAACAGGCTCCCAGCGGTCTTCATCGACCTCTGGAGCACCAATTTCGGGAACATGGACCAGGTCTGGCAGGTGCGCTGCTGGCCGCAGCAGGTCAGAATGGAGGTTGCTTCCGTGGGCTCGCAGGAAGGCCTCGAACTGACCATAGCTTTCACTGGCCATAAACTCGCCGGCACGGGCCGCGTTTTGGAACGAAAAGATTACCAGATACATGTTCGGGGCCAAATGGGCAGCGGGCACATACATACGGATTTCATCGGCCCCTGGAGCTTCAGCCAAACTTGTCATGTGTTCAGAAAACGCAGCAGCAAAATCGTCGGAACGGGCTCCGCCAATGCCATATTCGGGATTAAGGTCGCCCCGCACCACATTGAGAAACTGCCCGACGTCCTCCGACAGGTAGATGGGTACGGGCAAGTACGGGGCTGGGACCCACAGCTCGCCTGTGCTGCGCGCGTAAAGGCGACTTTGCTGCAGGGTACTCGTCTGGACAACGCTGCTTTCCGCCCACTGCGACCAGGAGACCAGATCTGAAAAACGAAACATCAGCAGGGTCCGGTCGGCACCCACAAAACCTTGAAAGGCCTGCAGGCGCTTGATACCCGGCACAGAGAACAGCGTGTTGAGGTGACCCACAGCCTCTTCCGACAAGGCCGCGGCATCAAAGCCCTGTACGTCGGTGTAGGGGTCCTGACGCAGGATGTACAAGACCGAGGCGTGAGCTGTGGATGCCCATAAAAGAACAATCAAGAAAAATGCGCAGAAACGTTTCACAATGGCAACCTCCCAGTAATTGGTCAATAACTGTCCCAAGAAGCAGCAGATAAGGGCTGGGGAATGATCGGGCCAATCTCAGGGAATTGGCCAATAGAAAAAGCATCTTCCTAGGTTCTGCCGGTGGAGAGTATTCTGAACGCACTAGTCAGGAAAGAGTTCATCACGATCACGTTCTGTTGTTGAATCTTCCACATTCCAGGAACATACCCCTCCCATGCTCAAGGGAAAATTCGCGAAGAAAGTTACCAAAGGAGCCATCGGTGGGAGGTTAACGCGCAGAAGGAGCGCCAGTCGTAACGATGGCACTCCTTCTGAATACGCAGCAGACAGTGGTACTCCAGCAGATTACAGGTGCGGCGCTGGAGTCACCCAGGGAGTCGGTTCGGTGTGCTTATTCATTCTTCCTCCGCTTCATCATTTGTCATTTCCTGTGGTACGGAATAATAGTCGTTGGCATCGATTCGTGGCAGACAGGCATCATCCAGCAGCAATACCGCTAGATTGGGTGCATCCACGTGCGTTGGTGTCCCAGCTACGAAGATCGTGTACACATGTCCCGACCGCAGAACCATGTGGGCTAACTCTTCGTGGTCGATGGCCACCCGCGAGCCGGCCAGACGGACTTCCAGCGGTCCATTCAGCCTGTATTCCCGGTAGTCGCTGGCCTGCCCATAGGCAATGGAATGGATGAGCGAGCCGCTTTCACCGACGACAGCCAGATCCAAAGGCTCGATACCGGGAGCTGCATGAACCAACCGCAACCTTACTTCGCCATCATACACGAAACTGAGGTTGTCCCGGAATGTGCGAGGTTGAAACAACATTACGTGCGTCGGATCTTGGCCGGCAACCAGTTCGCGCAGCCACTGCCAAACGCTTTTATCCAGCCCAACTTCGGCCAATTGCGACAGCTCTTCGGGGATTACCAATCCAGAAAGATCAATGGTGTAGTAGGCATCGGAACTGAGGTTGACGGTTTTGGTCAGTGGAATACCGTCCACATTCACCACCAACTGGTAAGCATCGGGTACCACTTCGACCCAAGGGCTGGCGGCCAGGTAGCGCATATTCTGCCACTCGGGAGCAGCCACAGGAGGAAACTCGGCAGCCAGAGGCTGCAGCTCCACATCGACATCCAAAGCGTTGGGAGATAACTGGACCACACGAACATAAGCGGCATAGCCTACAGCTTCTGCAGTTGCGGTCATGGCCAAGACCAAGGTCAACACGACAAGGATTACCAGCATTTTGCGTTGCGCATGTACGGCGTCCATACAAGGCCCCTTCTTTCTCTTGATGAAGACACAATGTTCCACGCGGATCTATACCCCAATTTAAGTATAGAACGTTTTTATCGCGCCTACAATATGCGCCATTGCGGTCCTCAGCCTAGCGATTGGCCACGGCGTGCCCAATTCCGCTTGGTACATCACAACCCCCATGCCGAGGTGGTTTCGGCAGCCATTGCACCCGCCCGACTGTCCCTTAACACCTTACGGTGAGCTGACACTGCGTTGGGTGAGATCCAAAACGCAGTGGCTCGGCGGGGGTGTTGGTGGTTAGGCCGCCCGGAGCCGTCCAGCCAACAGCCGAAATTTGCAGGAATGAACCCAGCGATGGACGAATTGCATGCAAAGAGGGTGCGGGCTATCTTCCAATGGTCGGTGCCATCATACAGGGACTATGGAGATTGTACGCAGGGGAGGCAGGGTCATGTGGAACATCAATGAGCTAGGTGGAATGAAGGGTATTCATGCGTATTATGGGGATCTAAAGGCCATTGCTGGGTTTACGCCATTCCAGTACACGGAAGGGCGCAGTGCTGGTGTCAGAGCTGTTGAGGTGCGCACCGGGGGCGGTCTCCGCTACATTGTGCTTCAGGATCGCGGCTTCGATATTGGTCAAGCGGAGTACCATGGGATGCCGCTGGATTTTCGGTCACCGGTGGGCGTAGCGCACCCAGGGTACTATGAACCACAGGGAATGGGCTGGCTGCGTACATTCGGCGGCGGTCTGCTGACAACATGTGGCCTAACCCAGATGGGCGCCGCCTGCACCGACGAAGGTGAGGAACTGCCCATGCACGGCCGCGCTTCGCACATTCCTGCCGAAGACTGCTGGCAGCGGATTGTGGAAGACCAGATGCCGTATTTGGAACTGGGCGGCACGGTGCGGGAAATCCAAACGCTGCAGTATCATTTGAAGCTCCAGCGCAGTATCCGTTCACCGCTGGGTGGCAATACCATCGCCATTCATGACCGTGTGACCAATCTGGGCACCTTTCGTGTGCCGCAACTGATGCTGTACCATGTGAATATCGGTCATCCCATTCTAGACGATGGGGCTGTGTTGGAAGGAACCTTTGCGGAGAGCTTTCCCAGAGATGATACGGCGGCAGCGGAGTGGAAGCACTGGAACGTTTACCAGGGTCCGACCCCGGATTACCCAGATATCGCCCATTATCATCGTATGGAAGCGGATGCGGTTGGCCGAGCCCGCCTGCTGAATTTCCGTTTGGGCCTGGCACTGTCCGTGGAGTTCGGCACGGACACCCTGCCGTACTTGGTGCAATGGAAGCATACCCGCACCGGCATGTACGGCGCCGGTCTGGAGCCTGCCAATGGTCTCGCCGGCGGCAGGGCAGCCGAACGGGCCGCTGGACGTCTACAATATCTACAGGCCGGTGAAACTGTGGAATACAAAGTAACCATCGGTGTTGAGCACTCTGACCCCCTGCAGAACAGGCAGGACTAAATCGCTGGGTTGATGGCTGGGTGCTGCTGTCCAGCAGCGGCACTGCTGGATGGAACGGGGGCAGATACCATGACTGCCGGCGCGAACTGCAGTAGCCCATGAGCGAGGGAGGCTTTGTTGTGAACACGAGCAAACGATGCAACCGGCTGTGGTATCGGCAGCCGGCAGGCCAATGGCTGGAGGCACTGCCCCTAGGTAACGGAGCCATGGGGGCCATGCTTTACGGCCAGGTGCACGCGGAACGGATTCAATTGAATGCCGACACATTGTGGAGTGGGATGCCCCTGCGGGAACCGCAAGCAGTGGGCAGCGGTGCTTTGGAGACGGTGCGGCGTCTTGTGTTGGCCGAGGACGACTATGCCGGGGCGGACCAGGAAGTGAAACGCTTCCAAGGTCCCTTCACCCAGTCGTACCTGCCGTTGGGGGATCTTTGTTTGCAGTTTCACCACGGTGAGGAAGTGACAGGATACTCGCGGGATCTTGATTTGGAGACAGCGGCTGCATCCGTGCGCTACCGGGTGGATGGTACCGAGTTTGCCAGAACGGCTTGGGTCAGCGAGCCCCAAGGCGTGATGGCGCTGCGGCTGAAGGCATCCGAGCCAG
>PWMW01000044.1 GCA_003559095.1 Clostridiales bacterium
CTTCAGCGCTTTGACGGGTATCAATACAGTATCGCTTCGGCTTAAGCAGCCCCCGTCGAGCGTTAATTAAAGGCCCTCGATCGCCCAGCGCTGGCGCACTATGGCTAACGCTTTGGCGTTTTGAGGGGGTCGCAACCTCCATGTTGCTCCGCGGAGGGGGCTGGCAGCGGCAGGGAACCGACCTGACATTGTGAAACTACCTTTGAATCAGCGTAAAGAATCTGATATGATGGTACTAGGCAAATTCGACTGGCTGGTCTCTGCAACGTGGTTGTGGCGTGCCGCATGAAAACGGCGCAACCCAGAGCCCACGGCTTTGGCGGCTGCACCCGGATTTGTGTGAAGATTCCTGTATTGACGTTAAGTTCTGTCGGGGGAATCTTCAGAAACTACCTAAACTGCATGGGAGGGGCTTTTGTGGAAGCGAACAAGATGTTTGTCCGAAGCGTCATCATAGCCATCGTTTTTTGGATCGTCGCAGCACTGCGCAGCGCCGTGTTGGTGGAAGACCAGGGGTTCATTGCATCGCTTTATTCCGGACCAGCCTGGGACATGATCCTGCGGGCCGTCTTTGTCATCCTGCTGCTGTTCGCTGGCCGCAAACTGCAGACCTTTGCGGTGGAGCTTCAGGACACCCAAGAAAAGGCCAGTGCTGACCAACAGAATGCCACAACGTTTGTGCAGCAGTTAGGTGCTGGGACGCTGATTCTTGACAGCAAGGGCCAGATCCGCAAGAGCAATGAGTGGCTGCGGACGGTGGTGGGGCATTCCTCATCGGATCTTGTGCAGCGCAACTTCGTGGATGTCCTGGTGGCTCCGGGCTACCAAGAGAAGGCAGCCCAACTGTTAAGTGACCTCAAGAGCCAGGGCCGAGGCGATGCACTGGCCACTCGCCTCTTGGGTGCCGATGGCAAGCTGGTGCCTGTACTGTTGAGTGTGGCCCCGTACCAGAGCCACGATATGGAAGAGGCCGGGGCCTTGGTGGTTGTCCAAGACAACCGCAAAACTCAGCGGGCCTTGGACAAACTGCAGAAGACCATGGACGGATTGAAGCAGGCGGTGGAAGCAGCGGTGGTACCCACGGCTGTTATTAACCATGATCTAGAATTAGTCTATGCCAACAGCGCCTTTACGCCCGGCGATGCCGAAGAGTCTTGGCTGGCTGCTTCCTTCGGCAGCGAACAGCTGCACTGTTTGGAACAGGGCTTACGTTCGGCCTTGGACGAAGAATCTGTGGCTCAAGTTCCCTTCGAAGCCGATGGCATCGAATATCTTGCGGTTCTGCTGCCCTTCAATGATGGCAACGGCAACCAATTGGTTCTTTGGACCAGCACCGATGTGACCTCACTGAAGGGGCAGATGGGCGATCTGGAGCAACAGCTGCAGGCCGTGCAGACGGAGCTGGAAGAGCGGCGGCGGGATGTGGAGGATCTAGAAGAGCAGATCAACCAGATGAACCGGGAAAAGGCCGATATGGAACAGGAACGGGATCGCCTTTCCAATACGCTGGAACAGACAGAATCGGAAGTTCGAGTGCTGCAGCAGCGGGAAGACAACATGGAAGAAGAAATTCGTTCCCTCAAAGATCAACTGGAACAGGCGCATCAGCACGGCGATGGGCTTGAGCAAGAGCGCCAGCAGCTGCAGGGCCGCATTGCCGATTTGGAAGAATCCATCCAGAGCAGTCGCAGTCAACTGGATCGCTTAGAGGACAAACTGGCCAGCTGGCGCCGGCTTGTAGAACAGATGACCGTGCCCGCTGCAGTGATCGACGCCAGTGGGCAATTGGTTCAAGCCAGCGGTGGCCTGCAGAAGTTGCTGGGTGCAGCAGCGGAGGAAATAGGCAGCCAGGGTCTGTTGAGCTACCTGCTGCATGATAAGGACAAGGAGCGGCATTCCGAAGACTTTGAAGCGGCTCTCCAGGGAGAAGCGGTGCCAGTACGCCTGGTAGACATTGGCGGGGCGGAGGATACAGTGGTCACGGCGGCTGTCTCACTGCAGCGCCAGCAGGAAGCTGGCGAAGAACCCTTGGTGTTGGCTGTGGCGCAGCCGGTGACGGAACTGCGCAGCGACCGCGATGCCTGGCGGGACAAGGCCAAAGGCCATAAACTAGAGGTGGAAAACCTCTTGGAAGAGATTGAAGCGGAACGGGATCGTTTTCACGGGGTGATCCAAGGTGTTGATGACGGCGTGATCCTGACGGATGTGTACCATCGGGTCATTCAGATGAACCGGGCTGCGGAGGACATGTTAGGTGTCCGTCTCAGTGAGCTTCTGGAACGACCGGTACGGTTCGCCCTGGAAGGCCCTCAGCTCACCGATGAATTGGAACGAACCCTTAGTGAGAATCTCAAGCGCCACGAGTTCACCATAGAGTCTCACACCTCGGGCCTCGAGATGAACCTCAACATGGCAGCCAGCCTAGTCCGGAACAAAGGTGGGCGGGCCATCTGTGTGGTGACGCGCATTCGGCCGGCGTAATAACGTGAAGGGTTTTCCGGAGTTCCGATTCTAGTTTGATCTGGTACAGCCCAATATGCAACCAACGTCCCACTGCGCTACGGTGGGACGTTTTCCTGTCTGGCGAAGGAATTTGCATGTGTGTTAGCGAATATTTTCACTGAATGCACAGCGGATGGAAAAGCGAGGGGAGTGTTGCCGATGCTGCGAACCCGGCGCCGGTCGATCTGGCTGGGACTTTTCTTGTTTTTCTGCCTGGCTCTGCTCCTCGCGGCCATTCTCTATCCCATGGTGCTGCATCTGCGGGGCTTCTTCACCCTGCGGCCTTTGCCCATGGTTGTCTGGTTCGCCGCTGCATTGGGCTATACGGGGCTGCTGGCGGCTCTGGTGGGCGGGGCCTACCTAGCTCTGCGGCAGCGGGCCCAGTTGGCTGCGCAGGAGTCCAATTGGCGCGTCCAAGAACAGGCCATTCAGGCCATGCGGGAAGAGCGCCACGATGTGCTCAATGAACTTACCTTAGCCATGTCCTATCTGGAAGTGGGCCGTATCCAAGAAGCCCGCCAAGTTTTGGAGTATCTTTCGGTGACGCTCTCGGATCGCTTCCAGACCAATACCCTGCCGGAAGATGCCTGGCTGACCATTATCCGCATCAAAGGTGCGGAAGCGAGCCGCCGGGGGATTCGCTTTGAGACACATGTTCAAGGTTCGCCGCCGGCCCGGGCCCTGGACAAACGGCTGCTGCCCCGGATCATTGGCAACCTGCTGGACAATGCCTTTGATGCGGCCTCCGAAGATCCCAAACCCCATGTGGTACTTATCTGGGACCAAGTGGAATCCCAACGGCAGCTGGTGGTCAAGAATAACGGTCAGTCCATCCCGCAGCAGGTGGGATCCCGCGTATTCGAGCCTGGGTACACCACCAAGGGCAACAATGGGCGGGGCTGGGGCTTGGCCATCTGCCGCCGCATGGCCGATCAGCTCAATGGGCGTCTGACCTACCAGAGTCAAAATGGGTATACCGTTTTCCGGTTGGTTCTGCCGGCAGCCTCCAAGGATACATAGCGCAGCAAAAAGGCCCCGTCCCAACCCTTGGGAACGGGGCCTTCACGAAGCCGCTGCAGATCAGCGTATCAGCGAGCAGGTAGGCGCTCCGCTCGGCGCGTCGTTTCCTGTTCTTCGGCATAGGCCTGGGCTTCCCGGCGCAGCTGGCGGGAGATGCTCACCGCCAGGAATGCGGTAATGGCGATGGTCAAGGCGTCAGCAGCCGGCTGGGCCAGAATGACCCCATCCAGGCCCAAAAACCGGGGCAGAATGAAGATCAAAGGGATCAGGATCAAACCCTGCCGAGAAAAGGACAAAATAGCAGCGGGCAGTGCCTTCCCCAAGGCCTGGAAGAGCGAAAAATACACCAACTGGAAACCCAACAGGGGGAAGGGGGCGCTCAAGGCCACCAAAGCCCGGCTGCCGATGCGCAGCACATCGGGGTCCGCCGAGAACCAGGATATGATAGTCTCGGAGAAGCCGATGAACAATATGGTGGCTGCCACCGTAAAGGCTGTCATGACCTTGATTGAGAAGGCGATGGCTTCACCTAAGCGGTCAAACTTCCGGGCACCATAGTTGAAGCCGGCCACGGGCTGAAATCCCTGGGCGTAGCCAAAGACCGTGAACATCCCCAACGCCATGACCCGTTTTACCACACCCATACTGGCCACAGCCGCATCGCCATAGGGTACCGCCGCCACGTTGATCAGTGCCATCGCAAAGCTGTTAAGGATCTGCGTAACAAAGATGGGTGTACCGATCTTGACGATCTGCAGGATAATTTCGCGATTGGGCTGCAGGCGGGCCCAGCTCAACTGGACATAGCTGCGTCCTGAGAGATAATACCAAAGCTGGTAGATGACGGCCACAGCCTGGGCCACGATAGTGGCCACGGAGGCTCCGAGGATGCCCATATTGAACGTAAAAATGAACATAGGATCCAAGACAATGTTCAAGGTGGCGCCCATGAGCAGAGCGGTCATGCTGGCCTTGGCACTGCCCTCGGAACGCAGGAGGTTGTTCAAGGTCATCTTCAACATCACGATAGGCGCTCCGATGAGCAGCGCCCGGGAGTAGGTGATGGCTTCGGGCAGAATGGTCTCGGAAGCCCCGAAGGAACGGAGAATAGGTTCGAGAAAAATCTGGGTAATGATGGCGAAAAGAATCCCGATGCTGGTTACCATAACCAGGCCTGTCATGGCTGTTCGTTCCGCTTCGTCCCGCCGGCCCATGCCCAAAAGCCGCGAGATGTAGGAGGCAGAACCTATACCCACGGCCAGGCCCACGCCGGCAATGATCATAAAGAAGGGAAAGACAATAGAAACGGCGCCGATGGCCGTAACGCCTAAGCGTCCCACGAAGATAGTATCCACAACATTGTAGATGCCGTTGGCCACCATTCCCAGAATAGATGGAATGGCCAGGTGGATTAGGACCTTCTTCACCGGCCATTGGCCCAGCATTGCCGATCGCTGATCTGGTTGGCTCATCTGCGAGCACGTCCTTTGTGTAGTGTTTGAGGGCTGCTTCCGCCTGTGGCCAGCCGTTTTCGGTGTCCACTAGCGTGGAAATCCCCGGCTGTTTCGCAAGCTCAGTGCCATGCTGCATTGATTTGTACCCAGTATAATGAACCTGGTTTCGGATGTCAATGAACCTCCGGGAAAGCCCAGTTGTTGGAAAATTGTGCCAAAGGGTTTCCGCCGATCATAGGGAAAAGAATACAGATAGCTTCAGCAAGTTGGAGCCGCTGCTCTCAAGCACCCTTAGAGCTCTGGGACGGCGTGGAATCAGCAAAAAGGAGGCGGCCATGGTGAAATGGATCTATATGCTCTTTGTGGTGCTGTCCATCAGCGGCTGTCTCTGGGGCGGCAGCGGGACCAGCAGCTTGGGAACTCTGCTGGTGACAGTGGAACCCGGTTCGGTGGTGACTGCGGCCAGCGATGACGTGGTGCTTCTGGTCCAGCGGACCAGAACTGGGGCCGTGCAGGAACTGGTTCTGCCGGGGCTGCCCGGCGCCCAGGAACTAACGCTGCCGGCTCCAGCCCAGTACTATGTCTGGTTGGAAATACGTTCGGCGTCGCACGTGCGGCGCAGTCTTCGTTTTACAGTGCAGCTGACGGCATCCGGGACACAGTTAGCTCTGGATCTGGATCATGATCTGCCAGATCCCACGGAGCCAGCTCAGCTGCGTATTGCCGTGAGGTTAGACCCCAAAACACCTTGGATGCCCGCAGCGGACGATCTGGAAGAGTTCACTGCTGCTGCTGCGCCGGCGCAGGCCTTGGGGCCGACGGTTCATGAGGAGCGGCTCAGCCTGAAACTGCAGCCTGGCGCGGACCCGGAGCTGCTGGTTAAAGCAGGGTGGGAGATCCTAGAGATGGTGCCGGCCCTGGACCGCGTCATTGTCCGCCGCCGGACGGGGGATTACCAGCCCGCAGCAGCGGACCTACAGCTTGTGTCGGAGCTCATTCTGTCCCAGGATCCCGTTTTGTACTACTACGCCCAGGAAGTTCTCACACCTAATGATCCCCTGTACAAGAGCCAGCCCAATCTGCCAGCCATCCAACTGCCGGCGGTCTGGCCGCAGACTACGGGACATCATCAGATCCGTATTGCGGTCTTGGATACCCGGGTGGATCCCCAGCACCAAGATCTCAACGAACGCTTGGATCTGGCAGACGCTGCCGCCTTTGTGAACGATCCTGGCAGCTATGAGTCCCACGGCACTCACGTGGCGGGGATCATCGGTGCCGCCAGCAACAATCGTCTGGGCGTGGCCGGTGTAGATTGGGAAGCTGTCTTGGTTCCCATCACGGTCCTGGGCGCCTCCGGCCGCGGCTCTACCGTCTCAGTGGCCGATGGTATGCTCTACGCAGCGGGTTTGGCACCGGATCGGGAGGGGCGCTATATCTCCCGGCCGGTGGACATCATGAATCTATCCCTGGGCATCGGTGTCTTCGATCAGCACCTGTCCGAGGCGGTGGCGAAAGTCTTGGATGCGGGCATTTTGATCGTGGCCGCCGCAGGCAACCAGAACCAGGATACGGTGATCTATCCCGCTGCCTACGACGGCGTTATTGCAGTGGCGGCGGCGGACTTGAGCAGTCCCCTGGAACTGTCCAGCTTTTCCAACTATGGCCAAGCACTGGATATCGCGGCACCGGGCCGCGATATCTTGAGCACCTTTGATAACGACCTCTATGGACGCAAAAACGGCACCAGTATGGCCACACCCCATGTAACTGGGGCTTTGAGCCTGCTTCTGGCCACCGGTCTCGCCCCGGATGCCGCCTGGGAAGCTCTGCGGGACGGAGCAGTGCCCATACCGGTGAAGCACACCGGCCGCACCGTGGGCTTTCTGCAGGTGGCCACGGCCATGGGTTTGGTGGACTGGGATGAGGTGAAGCCGCTGCTGCCTCCGTTGGCCGAGGTTCACCTCCAGCCTTTGGACACAGTAGATCCCCACCAAGAAGAGCTGATGGTTCTGCTGTCCTGGAGCGGCAGCAGCCATCTTTGGCCGCAGTTATCTGCTGGCCGCTACCGCATCAGTGGTTGGTTGGATGCCAATGAAAGCGGCACCCTTGAACCCGGGGACTACTATTTCGAGACAGAACTGTATCTGTGGCCGGGCTGGTCCCATGAGTGGGAACTTGTTCTGCAGCGTTATTGACGGACACCAGCAGCTCTCCTGCCACAGCGCAGCGGAGCTGCTTTTTGTGTGGGCCGAGCCGCCGTGTTTCCGCCCAACAAAAAACCAACCTCCTAGGCGGAGATTGGCTGTTGGATGTCTTAAGACAGGGAAACACCCTGCCAGGACTGCCTGTTTAGAAAACACGAGGTAGAAGTTGATGGTGGGCTCGGCGGGTTTCGAACCTGCGACCTCTCGGATGTGAACCGAGCGCTCTCCCACTGAGCTACGAGCCCATCATATACGTCTATTATAGCCCACGGACAGATTTTGTCAAGAAAACAGCGGCAGCAGCCGATAGACAAAAAAGGCCATTGGCCGTGTCCTTAGATCCGCGGAATGCCTGTGCCTAGGGCTGCAGCCAATCCTGATCGGGCTTGGCAATGAGCCGGGCATTGTTAAAGGCCTGGTCCAACGTTAAGCAGGTGGCCGAGC
>PWMW01000285.1 GCA_003559095.1 Clostridiales bacterium
GATCCCATTGCTGATCCCATTGCTGATCCCATTGGCTGTTCGGGCTCTGTCCTTGGCATCTACACCCAGACTGCCTGCTAGCTGTTAGGCATGACCCGCAGCGAAGGCCTCTCGCACAGGCTCGTCGCAAAGGCACCTCGCCGCTGGCATGCCGTCCAAGCAAGGCGTATTTCGCCTCTACTCCTCAGCGCACCCAATCGCCAACGGGATGTCCCCGATCCGTCCGTCGCTCTCTATCCGTCCGTCGCTCTCTATCCGTCCTTCATTCTGTCTGTGCGTCTATCAGAGCATCCGTGCGTCAATCCAGATATTCATGGGAAATGACGCCGCCCAAGGGCTCGGGTTTGCGAGCTACCAAAAGGCCCTCAGCCCCAGGAACATACAGAGTTTCCAAAGCCGTGCACCCGGCCAAACGCTGCACGAAGGCATCATTGGCTGGGGCCCAGTTCCCGCTGCCCATCCAGTCCTCGGCGGTCTGGGGCCGAAACGCTGCTACGAAACCGCCGACGCGCAGCACCCGCAGACAATGATCCAGCTGGTTTTCCAGGACACAGCGATGCGAGTTCTGCACAATGCAGTCAAAACTATCCGGCAGCCGCTGGGCCAGGAGGGCATCCACTTCACCGACCCCCTGCTGGATGGCATCATCTGCATCCAAAGACTCCCAGCGCTGGCGAGCATCGGCTGCCGTCTTCTGCGATGGATCCACAGAAAACACCCAACCTCCGCTGGCTTTGACCTCCTGCGCCATGACAGCCGTCAGGTAGCCACTGCCTGTACCAATCTCGAGGATGCGTTTGGCACCCGACACGAACAGCAGCAGCCGCAGCCATTGGCCAGCCTGAAGTAGCTGGTGGGCCGAGCTGTCACTAGCGCTCACAAAGGGATCCAAAGGGATTTGCACACTCTGGGGATACACCATCCCCTCCGGCCTGACGTTCCATGTCATTGCAACCAACCTCCCGTGCACACTGCCGCCAACCGGCCAGCAGTACGTTCCAAGGTTCTTTCCACGCTAGAATCCGAACGACGTGCCCAGCCGCCAAAGCTGCTCTTCGCCGTTCAGCCGCCGCCCGTAACGCAGACTAACTTCCAGCCCCAAGGGCGTGGCTGCGCCCAATTCCAAGGCCCCTCCCAGAAGCGACTCACCTTCCGTATCCGTTCGCAGCCACTGACCGTGCACGCCCGCGAACAGCATGGATCCAAAATACTGCCGCAGCTCCACATGGGCTTTCCCGAACTGGGCGGCTCGCATCGATTCGGGTCGAAACAATGGCGGCTCTAGAGTCCAGTATAGCACAGACGGAGCGGTTCGCGAAAGCCACCCGCCAGCTGCAGCAACCTGCACGGACGTCGATGATCCAAGCTTCCAAGAGCGCACCCCATGGACAGCGGCCAAAGGCAGCAACTGTCCGCCATCGCCGGCCCGGGCGATGCCGGCCTCCACAGTCAACGAAGTGCCCGGCGCATACCACTGTGCTGTACCTTTCATGGCCACAGCACTCTGCCAGGCGGCGGTATCGCTCTCACGATACTGCATCCATTGCAGATCAGTTCCTACCTGCAGATAGGGCCGAATATGCTGACGCAAGCGCCCTCGCAGCCAACGCTGACTGCCGCCCCATTCTTCATGGGGGATAAACCCCAGTTCTACGTTTTGCCACAGTGCTGCCCGCCCGGGCATGGTCAGAGCTACTGAACGCACAGACGGCGGCCGGATCCCCCAACGGGCCGACACAACACTCAAGGGACCGAAGGGCCGCGCCACATCCAGACGCAGACGCCCCTGCGTTAACTCCTCCGTTAGAAGGGCTGCCGTGCGAGGCGGCCATAGTACCAACGGCTGCCCGGGAAGAATCTGAACTACAACCTGCACGCCAGCCTCCAAAGGGCGGACACTAACGGAAACGTGCTGGTACGACCAGAACATCTGCAGCTGTTGTTCAAGGGTAAGCAGGTCTTTCTGGGTTACCTTCGCACCCAGATTCTGACGTACCAGTGGCTCAATCAGTGCGGCGCTGTGGCTGTCCAGACCAAACACCGCCACCGCCTCCACATGCCAGGGCTCCGGGCCCCACGACTGCACTCCCGGCAGCTGTCGTGGCAGGCCATAGCGTGAATGATCGGCATACAATGTTCCCAGTTCACCGACCCATCCCAGCAGGGAGGGGCTGCTGCCCGACGCCTGAGGAAGCGCATCCTCCGCAATGGCATCCAACACGGCCTGCAGCATGCTGTCAGGTATGGCGATGGATTGGGCTGCCGGGCCATAAAGATCCGCTGGGGCATATTCCAACCAAAGATCCGGCTGCGTCGGGCGCTGTTCGTTGATATCCCCGGTGCTGTTCATGCCCATCACCACTGGCATGCGCACCATCAAGTGACTGTATGGGAGCACAAAGTATACCGGATCGAAGCCAATGCCGTCGCCACCGCTGGTTGTGCCGGCCACGACAGCCCAGCCTGTTTCCTTGGCAAACACCGCTAAGTTTTCCGCAGCGGAAAAGACGTCATCATCCACTAACAGGACAATCTGCCCGGCAAAACCCACAGGGTCTTGGGGCCATGCCCACGACGGGAAGATCCGAGGCTCGCTGAAATCTTCGCTGAACAACTCGGGAGCCCTCTGGGCCCACTGGGGATAGTGCTGCCGGCCCACAGCCAGCAGGTCATAACCCGGCCCCAACCGATCTCGCACATAGTGTTCGACGACACCACCCTGGCGAAAGGTCACAAAGTTAGTGACAAAAAGCGGCCCCGGGATCAACGCTCCCACCAGATGTCTGCGCCAATAGGTAGTGGTACCACCGCCATTGCCGCGAATATCTACGATGAGGTGGGACGCCTCCGCAGCGGCGGCCAGAAAGGCGCGCAGTTGCGGCGCATCATTGGCCAAATGGCGCGCGTTGAAAGAGCGGATACGAACGTAGGCTGTTGTATCCGACAACATGGTGGTCTGCAAATTCGGTAGTTCAGGGTCCGCCACTGCAGTATCCACCGTAGTGGGAACCGTTACCGTCACGGGCTCCCCGCCCAGGTACCCCTGGAGCTGAACCACGGTGGCGCCAGCAACAGGCAGCTGCCGTACGTACCAACGCTCACGGACATAGTCCCAGCGCGACGTGCCGCGCCAGACAGCCTCCTGGACATAATCGTGTACGCAGCGTCCATCAATGCGCTCAATCTGCAACCCCAACGGCACCTGAGCAGCTACTTCCGGATGCACCCAGACCACATGATAGGCGCCGTTTACATAACGGGTTTGAAAACTTGGCCAGCGGCCGTTCTGCAGCTGCTCTGCCCACCACTGATTGGACCGCACAACATCTTCATCCAACGGATGGCCGAATATCCGGCGGCTGTCGTAGCCGGAAGCATTGTCCAGCAGCTGTTGGGGAGCAATCACATTACTGTGTCCGTTATCCAGCGCCATCATCAAACGTTGAACAGCGCGGTAGAACTCGCCGGGAGTGGCCGCGTGGACAGCGTCTCCCCGCGGTTCCTCGGCCATGGCAGACCAGTCCTGACCGGTCAGTCTTTCCTTCACATGGAAAAACGGGTAGTTGGCTTCTATGAAGGCGGAAAGCACATCAAAGTCCCGGCGGCGCTGTTCCTCTGTGAGCTGCCACGCCGCTGCTGCCTGCTGCCAACATACCAGCACCAGCAAGCCAAACACTATGCCAGGCAGCACGATTCTCCGCACAAGCAATCTGGAACTCCGCTCTCCCGCCTCCATGTCTCTGGGCTTACACACGGCGAGCCGCCTGCTGAATAGGATCCCAAACCCCATTGAATGGTGGAGCATAGGATAAGTCCAAATGGAGCAGATCTGGAACGGTCATACCGTGAAAGAGGGCCGTGGCCAGAACATCAATGCGCTTATCCGCTCCCGGGCCGATCAGCTGCCCGCCCAACAGTTCCTTAGACTCTTGATCATAAAGGAGTTTCACATGCAGCGCCCCAGCGTCGGGCATGTACCCAGCTTTGTCCCGTGCCTTGATCATTACGGAATCCACCTGGCGCTGGGAGCTATGCGCCTCGGCGCTGCTGAGCCCGGTGCGGGCTAAGGTCAGGCCGAAGAACCGCATAACCCCTGTGCCCACAATGCCGGCGAAATGCCGCTGCTGACCGCTGATGATTTGACCCGCCAGGGCACCCTGCTTGTTGGCCGTCGTCCCCAAAGGCACATAGTCTTGGGTGCCTTTGATGCGGTGGTATTGGGTGGCACAGTCACCGGCGGCGAAGATGTCTGCCTGCGAGGTACGCAGTTGGTTGTCCACTAATATAGCTCCGGACTCGTGCTTCGCCAGTCCATCGACCCACTGGGTATTGGGCTCCACCCCCACGGCAACTAACACCAGCTGCGCTGGGTAGCTTCCTTTGTCCGTATGAACGGTGCTGACCCTTCCCGACCCTTTCAAACGCTGCACCTGTTCGTTCAGGTGCACCTGTACTCCGTGGTTTTGGGCTTCCTCAAGAATCAAAGCGGCCATGTCTTCATCGAAGTTCGCCCCCAGTTTGCCGCTGCGGTGCAGCAGACGCACGGACTTGCCGATATGGCGCAAGGCCTCGACTGCCTCTAATCCCACATAGCCACCGCCGATAACCACTACATCGTCTACCTGGGCCATCATCGCTTTGATGGCCAGGGCATCGGGTATAGCCTTCAGAACATGCACTCCTGCGAGATCCACGCCAGGCCAGGCAGGCTTACGAGCTCTTGCACCCATGGCCAACAGCAGTTTATCATAGGACTCGTGCAGCTGCCGGCCGGACTCTAGATCCGCAACCACAACCGTCTTCCCAGCCGTATCCAAAGCTTGGGCCTGCTGACGCACCCGGGCATCAATACCATACTTCTCGCGAAATGTGGCTCGGGGACGGGCCACTAAGTCAGCAGCGTCCTCCACTTCACCACTGATCAAATAGGGCAGCCCACATTGGGCATAGGAATAATACTCCCCCTGTTCAATAACGGTGATCTCCGCCTGTTTCTGAGCACGCACGATCTGCATGGCAGCGCTCATCCCCGCTGCATCACCACCGATAATGAGATACTTCATACTATCACTCCTCAACGGCCCCTCGCCGCAATCCCTGCCATTCCACCACCGCTGTGCAGCGGCAGTTATCCCCTTCCACAACCAGACACCAATCCCCAGCTTGGGGCTTCAGATGAAAAATTTCCGTGAGGCTGGCTGGACCCCACAGTTCAACGTCGACAGCAGCAGCACCCTCGGGATCCCAAAGAGTTAAGGAAAAGTGCCCCTCGCGCAGCGCGATGTCTAAAGTCAGCGAAATCTGTTGGCTGCCCACGGCTGGCACCAGGGTAGTGTCCTCGCGCAAGGTCACTGGCTCGTCCCAAACATATACAGTCCTCCCCGTGGACCCCAAAAAAGCCGTTCCGCTTGCCCACACGGCCACAACAATCATGCCGACGAACAGCAATACTGTCTTGTTCACATTCATCGTCCAAACCTCCGCTGGTATGCCCTCGCTAACATATTTCACCTGCGGCCTTGAACTCCTGTCGCTTTGCTGGCATTCTCCAGAACTTTCGTTCGACAAAAACCGTGATTCCTGTTACGGAGTCCCGCTCTGCCGGGCTAAGTATTCATCGCGCAGCAGTCCGTAACAAACCTCATCTTGATAATCCCCATCACGATACCATTTGCCCCTGCGAGTTCCTTCATTAACAAAGCCCACGGCTTCGTACGCACGCTGTCCAGCAATGTTGTTATGCCAGCACACCAGTTCAATGCGATGCAGCCGCAGCTGTTCAAAGCCAAACCGCAGGAACAAGTGGAGTGCCTCGCGGCCAAAACCCAAACCCCGGTGGGACTCATCACCGATGACCATACCCAGTTCGCCCCAGCCGTTCTTCTGATCCATTTTGACAAAGTCAATCTGGCCAATGTATTCTTGGGTTTCCTTGTGGGCAATGACAAAGCCGTTCCACTTGCTGCTCATGGCCATCTCCAAAAATTCGCGACTCTGCTTTTCCGACTGCGGGTAGAGAAAGATGTCCGACAGATGCTGCACGGTCGTCGGGTCGTTCACCCAACGCCGGATCGAGCTGAGATCACTTTCGCGGTACTCCCGGAGAACAATGCGCTTCCCGTTGAGCCTTGGCATAAAAACCCACCTCCATACATGGTCTCGAACCGTGATGATAAACTGCCCTGGCGAGCCCGTAACATACGATTCAGCATCTCCCTAGCTGCGATTTCACCGAGGCGTTCGGCCTGTTCTTACTCCGCGTTCCGGGAAAATCACGCCGATCTTAGGCGTTGGTTTGTGTTTCGCCATGGCTGAAGAAAGTCCTTCCTGAGCATAACAGTGCCAAAGGGAGGGTTCCACAGCTGTCGCTATGCATAAAATATTAGTTTCCAAATTCACTAACGCAGAATGAAGGGAGTTTTCGTTTGGGTGTCGAAGTAATCCCGGAAAAGCGATGAACCAGTGTTCAGGAAGGACGTGCAGTGACCGTGCAGATCAAACAAGCATTACGGCAGATGGGCCCGAATCTGATCCTGTTTTCCTTGGCAGTGGCAGCTCTGGGCCTAACCTCAGGTATTCATGAAACAAGCTTCAACAATTATCTTTATGACACGTTTGAAATTGGCGCCAGCGCCCGGGGCATACTGGAATTTCCTCGGGAGCTGCCGGGTCTGCTGGCGGCGGTTCTGGCTGGAGCCTTGATTGCCTTCGGGTTAGTGCGGGCCGCCATCTGGTCCATGGTCTTTTTGGCCGCAGGACTGTTCGGTCTTGGCTTTTTGTCGGTGTCGTTTCCGGTGATGGTGGTGTGGATGGTCATCTGGAGCATCGGCAACCATGTATTCATGCCGTTAGAGGGCTCTATTGCTGTCAGTTTGGCCGGCGAGCGCAAAGTAGGCCAGGTCTTGGGCCAGTTGGGTTCCATTCGTTTGGCCGCTACCTTAGTGGGCGCAGCGGTCATTTGGGTAGGCATGGGCAACTTCCTTGTGGATAATTTGACCTACCAGCATACATACCTAATCGCTGCCCTCGTAGCAGCGGTGGGCGTAATCATCCTGCTGCGGATTCCCAACGTGCGGCCCAGCGAAAAACGGCAGAACCGCATTGTTTGGAAAAAGCAGTATTGGGTTTTTTACGTTCTCTGTCTCCTGTGGGGTGTTCGCAAGCAGATCTTCATTACCTTTGCCCTCTGGCAGCTGGTACAGACCTTTGGGCAGCCTGCGTCGGTGATCGCTGGGCTTTGGATCATTACCAGTTTGATCGGTGTGTTTTTCCGGCCCTATCTGGGCAAGCTTTCCGATACCTTCGGGGAACGTGCTATTTTGCTGGCCGAGGTGCCCATCACCATGCTCATCTTCACAGGCTACGCTCTGGCACCCAGCCTGGGCGTGGATGGTGTAGGTCTGTACTTCATGTACAGCTGCTATGTGCTGGATTCGGTAATGACGGCCACGCCGCTGGTTCGTACCAGCTACGTCAGCAAGATTCTCAACAACAAGAATGATCTGGCACCCACGCTGGCCATGGGCGTCAGCTTGGATCACATCACCGCCATGATTATGCCAGCCATCGGCGGTTTTGTTTGGGCCATGTTCGGTGCTCACTTCCTTTTCCTCGGCGCTGCCGCCTTTTTGCTGCTCCATGCCTGGACGGCCTGGCGGGCCACTATTCCTAGAACACCCCAGAGCCAAGAAGCTGCAGCTTAATGGTTCGCTGCAGGCTATGCTTCCAACGCTCCTGTCCAACGTGGACGGGAGCGTTTTTGCCAGACCCTTCCACAAAGACAAAGGAATCTCTAAGCCCATCCGGGAATACTCATAACAAAGCCGGCCTGCTGAGGCCCCTTGAGGCAGGCCGCAGCCTAACTTAGGAGGGATAGATTTTGGCCTTGCATAGAAAGATGCTGTTTTTGTTGTTTTTGGCTAGTGCCGTCATGATGGCTGGCTGCCTGGGCGGTTGGAGCCAGACATCCTGGCAGGTTCCTTTGGCCATACGCCTACTGGATGAAACCATCACCATGGAGGATATCCTAGGTGACCTAGCCGCAGACGGCTTGGTATTCCCCGATGGTGAGCCGGTGGCTCTAGACGTCACGGAGACCTTCCACATCGAACCCGACATCCACCTGGATATACCGGATTTCGCAGCCTCTGGCTCCTATCCTGAGCTGGTGCCATCGGCAGCTTTTGAGGCGCAGGGCGCTGCGTATGCAGTGACCATCGAGGTACCATTGGCGGATCTGTTCGCGGTGGACGGCTTTGACGTCCACGGTGCGACCATGGCAGCAGCCCGGCTCGACGTCAGGGTGGAGAGGGCCCAAGTTTACCTGGTAGAATCCAATGACCTGACGGTGATCGATGTGGTCCTCATCCAGGACCATGAGTCCCTATCGGTGTGGGATGCCAACGAGCAGCAGGTGATCCTTGATGGCATTACGGTCTATCCAGCTGATCGTTTGGCGTTTACAGTGGCCGCTGATGAGCCTGCTCCGGCGTTCTCTTGGCAAGTTACGGGCACTGGCTTCCAGGTCGCTGAGGCATGGGTTTCCTTTTCTGACGAAGTTATACTGGACCAAGACCCGATAGACCTGGGCTTAGTTGATTCGGAACGGATGCAGCAGCTGTTCGCTGCCATAACGGCTTTGGAGATTCAACTTGCGGTAGAGTTGACCAACACGACCGGTGCAACCATCAGCGGTTACGATACGCTGGAACTGCATTTTCACGGCGAAGAAACACATACCCTGCCTATCAGCGACGGGTTCGTTGCGGAAGGACCGACAAGCACCGTCATCACCATCCCCAGCGACATTCTTTGGCCGTACATACAGCGGCTGCCGCAGACCATGGAGCTCATGGGCAGCCTCACCATCGGCGGTACAGAGCAACGGCTGCTGTTCACGGAGAACAGACTGGACGGAGCCGTAGAAGCAGTGGCATCCCTGGATCTGCAGATGCATTTCAGCGCCGATTTCGCCGCTGTGGAACCATTCTTCACCGACGCTGCTCGGATTGAAGCGGACCCCGACTCCGCAGCGGATATGGACGAACTAGGTGATTTGTCCCTCTGGGTAGAGGTCGCTAATGACCTGCCTGTAGGTGTTGAGGTGTTCTTGGAGTTAGCGACTGACAGCACGTTCCCCGAAGAAGATACCGATTACATTCCTTTGGGACGTATTCCCCCCGCCGGACTTTCGGATCCACTGACCATAGCTGTGGATGAGCCTCTTAGGGACCTGCTGCGCAACGGCGGCTATCTCCGAGCTCGGCTGCTGGTGGAAGGCGCGGGCCACATGGTGGTCCGCGGTGATGATACTGTCCGCTTGCGGGCTTGGGTCGAAGCTCGTGTGAACGTGCGGTTCGACAACGGTGATGACAAATGAGGAGGGTTACCATGCAGCTTCACGCAAAAACCATCGTTGGCCTTTGCCTGGTACTCCTGCTGAGTGCCCCTGGGACAGCCTCACTCTCCGGTGATGAACTGGTGACGGGACATCCCCTGTTGGATCTGGGAACCGGTCTGCAGGCCAGCAGCGAAAACCCGGCCCGCTTGGCAGCACCCACTCGTAACGAGTTTGCCCTCCAACTGCCGGCGGCAGGGGCGATCACAGCCTGGAATCTTCAGACCCTGCAGCTCTTGGGCGAAACATGGACCGACGCCCAGCGCGAGCAGGTGGGTGCCGGCGTGGGTCCCGCTGGCCTCACCGTCGCTGCCCAAAGCTCCCCCTTTGTTGGTTACCGGCTCGAAAATTACGCGGGCCGCGTGGGAATCAACGGTCTTGCCTTTGGCAGGGTGCCCAAATCCCTGACAGATGTGGCGTTTTACGGCCTGGATCTGGTAGGCGACAGCTTTGATGATGATGTAACGTACACCGTAGACTTGGCTGAGGTGGATGGCTGGGCGGCTGCGTACCTAGAAGCCGCAGTCTCAGCAGCTCTACCGCTACCCGCCGCCGCTGCCGCTCTGGCTGTGCAGCAGGTCACCGCCGGCGCCACCGTCAAATATCTCCTGGGGTTAGCCTATGTCTCCACGGACATCCAAGGCATGATGCAGGCGGAATCGGTGGGAGCAGATACTACCATCACCCTGACAGACCTCCAGGCGGGTTATGTGGAGTCCAGCACCGGTCAGGGGTTTGCCGCGGATCTTGGCATTAGCGTCCAAGTGAATGATCAGATAACAGTGGATGCTTCTGTTCGCAACCTCGGCTCCCTGCGTTGGACTGACGTGTCCGGTGAGTATAGGGTACTGCCCGAAGGCCATGAAGGTACGCTGCTGGGGTTTTCGTTCAGCCGTGATCCATTTGGCTTCGATGTAGATTTTGACGACGACCTGGAACTGGCAGAGATCCCCTACGACGGTGGTGACATCACCATGGTCCTGCCGTTAGAACTGCGTCTGGGGGTGTCCTATCTCTGGAATCCGCGTTTAACTGTGGCCGGCCAGGTACATCACACACGCGTCAACCGCAGTACCGCCAACCACAGTGTCAGTGGCGCTAGCGTGGCCGCTGAATACAGGCCGTTCGAGTTCCTGCCACTGCGCAGCAGCATATCAGTGAACAGCGCCTCGGGAGTGCAGCTGAACGCTGGTTTTGGTGTGCGCAGCGGCCCGGTGCGCTTCGATGCCTCGCTGACGAACGTTGCCGGCCTCCTGCTCCCCAACAGCCGGGGAACGGGTCTTGGGCTGCGCATGGGCCTTAGTTTTTGATGCCAGCGGGTTCGGCGGTTCCAGCCGTTCCAGGCGCTTCCTCGCAGGACCAAGGTCAATGACCGACGAATCCACGTCATGTACACCCAAGCGCAACTACAAGGAGGTAGAGCAATGGCTCTCATACAATGTACGTTTTTCTCCGAAGTACTCAACCTGACCACGGCTATGAACGTTATCGTTCCCCAGGATCGTCCGCATATACCTGTCCAAGTGCGCAATCCGGCGCAGGGCGAGCGGCATCCAGTGCTCTTCTTGCTGCACGGTATGACCGACAACCATACAGCCTGGCTGCGCAACACCAGCATCGAACGTTACGCAGAAGCCAAGGGACTGGCGGTGGTTATGCCTGAGGTAGATCTGAGTTTTTACACGGACATGGCATACGGTAACCGCTACTGGACCTTTATCAGTGAGGAACTGCCAGCTCTGGCCCGCACGTTTTTTCCCTTGACAGACGAGACGGCGGAGACCTTTGTGGCGGGCTTAAGCATGGGCGGGTACGGCGCCTTCAAACTGGCCCTCCGACGTCCCGAAATGTTCGCAGCGGCGGCCAGCCTCTCCGGTGCCGTGAACATGGCAGGCATTCACCACAGTGCCCCCGATGAGCGGGCCAAGCAGTTTTTCCAGCTAATTTTTGGTTCTGACCCGATAGCAGGGACGGATAACGACCTTGTGTATCTGGCGAAAGAGCTCGGGGCGTCTGCCTCTTCCAAGCCCGCCCTCTACCAATGCTGCGGTACGGAAGATTTCCTTTATGAAGATAATCTCATCTTCCGGGATGCAGCTCAAGAGGCCGGGCTCAACCTTACGTATGTGGAAGGGCCCGGAGCCCACGAGTGGAGTTATTGGGATGAACATATCCAAAAGGTCCTAGACTGGCTGCCACTGCAACTGCCAGCCAAGCCGCCTGCAGATGAAGAACATTAACGGAATTCGCTAATTTGTAGCTCACCTGGTACCTGGGAATAAATGGAAGTAAGCGCACAAAAAAAGACCTTTCTCCTTACGGAAGGTCTTTTTTGTGTCGGTGCCTAAAGAGTCACCACAAGATGGCTTCCATCCTCTCCCAATGCGGGCAGCGATTTGGAAACCATGTACGGGCTCGCAGGAGCCTGCACCCCGTTCCCGTCTCTGTCGTTTGATCGTTACTCCTTGGAACGGAGGCTGCCGTATGTCGGATTACTTGGATTCCCTCGTCAGACAGGCTGTGGCTGCCATGCACGACCTTCGCTTTCAAGAAGCCCTGCACCTTTGGTCAGAGGCCTATGCCGTCGCGCCCAACGACTGTTTTCAGATCCACAAAGCCATGTGCTGGCGCCATCTGGGCGCAGCAGATAAAGCGCTGGCCCTACTTAAGCCGCTGATGCGACACTCCCCCTACCCTGCTTTGGCCGGCGCCATTGCGGCCCAGTGCAGCTGTGACAAAGGCGAACCTCGCCGGGCTGGGCAATACCTTCACCAAAGCCTCGGACTCTGGCAGTACGAAGGAGCCTCTGCTCCTCAATACATCGAGACGGCCCAAGAATTGATGCTGGCCGCGGGCCGCTTAGGCCAACACACCACGGTGACAAAGATACTGCGGGCCACTCCGGGGGTGTCGCCAACGGTGATTCTGCAGGGAGCCACGGCATTCTTTAACCGTGGCTTTTTCGGCGAAGCCCAGCGGCTGTGGAACCGTCTCGATCCCACCATGACCAGGCCCTTTATGGCGGTGGCCCAGTGGATTATTGAAGGCACTGTCCCGCCTTTTCAGCTGGAATATGACTTTGATTGGGCACCCTTTGTCGGCCGTGTGACCGACGAGGCCATAACCAGGACCCTGCAGCAACGGCCTCTAGCAGGGGTGGTGCGTCTGCAGTTAGTCTACCAAATGCTGCGCTCTGATACTCCAGCCCATCAGCATTGGGATGCCGCCCTCCTGTTGTTCGCTGACACTTCGCCTTGGCAGTCGCAGCTGGCCCAACAGCTGCTGGCTGTCCCATGGCTGGAGCAGCCCCTGCGCAAACGGATTCTCCAGCAATTGGTGGCCAACGGTCAGTTTTCCTTGAACCAAGAACTACAATGGTGGGAGTATGGTGGGGCGGTCAAAGTGACGCCAGCGTCCCTCCACGTCCTGACCAAACAGCAGTGTATCGATCATACGGTGGCTGCCCTCAACTGTATGCTGATTGGCAAGGAGGTACAAGCCTTGAATTTGCTGGAAAAGGCCCATCGCTGGCTGCCAGGGGATTCTGTCATCGGCCTCGCCTTGGTGGAATGCCTCCACATTCTCGGGGAGACTCCACGGGCCAAAGGCCTTCTTCGGCTTCTGGGACAATACTGGTGCGGAGATGAAACCTTTCATCGCGATGCAGCGCTTGTGGCGGAATTCGTGGATGATAAGAGCATGCGCGAGTATCACATTGCTTCCCTGGGGCAGCTGCGCGGTTCCCCTTCGCAGCCACAGCTGCACTGAACAAGGCGCCGATAACAGCCACATGAACCAACGGGCAGTAGATGGATCTGCACACAGCGTTCTACTGCATTTGCTTCCCGTGACACCTTAAGGGCCGCTGTCTGCGGCCCTTTTTCTGCCCGTATTTCAATTCAAACGCTATTCGGAATGGCCGGCGGCTCCCATATGAAACTGCTCCTGCAACCACGCTAACTGCGGTGCAGTCCAGCTGCACTCAAGGTTCAGGATACCATCATAGCCGCTGCGTCCCAATGCTTGCAGCACCTCTGGAAGGGGAACGGTCCCCGTTCCCAGCGGCAGATGTTCATCCTGCCGGCCGTGATTGTCGTGGAGATGGACGTGGAAGAGCCTGCGGCCGAGAGCCGGGACGAAGGATGCCGGGTCGTGCCCGCTGCACCACGCGTGTCCCACATCCAGGGTGGCGCCAACATTGCTGCGCTGCACATCATCCAGGAGTCCCGCCAGTTGCTGTGGCGAGCGGTAGCGTTCATGGGGATACACCAGATTCTCCACCGCGATCTTCAGACCCTTTGCATAGTCAGCTAACTCCTGCAGCGCCTCAACGCAAAGTTCGTGACTGCGAGCTAAATGCTGCTGCATACGTTGGCTGGCCGGGCGAAAGTCATCCTGGTTCCAGGGACCGTCGGGAAGTGCCAGAACACTCATGACTGGATGAACCACCACTACCGACGCCTCCAGCTGCCGCGCAAAGTCCAGGCATTCCTTCACCTGAGTAAGGGCTGTCCGGCGCACGGCGCGGTTGAGGCTGGCAAGGTTGACGTCAATGAGAGGAGCATGTACCGTAAACCTCAGTCCGGCATCCCGCAGCTCCTGAACACGACCCAGATACGAAAAGACCTCCCATGTATCCAAGTATGGCTGCACAAATCCCACTTCGACACCGGCAAAACCTGCTCCCAGGAACGCTTCCACGTCTACTGGACCTTCCTGGCTGGGTGCCACTCGGGAGAACTCGATTCGGTTGTATAACTTCATGCATGTCCGTCCTCTCGTCTACGGGGTTCGGTTTGGCTTAATGATGTTGGGTCTTTCAGTGAAGTACTGCAGACTAATGCTCGACAACTGCGCTATTGCGCTGGGGGTCGTACCTTGGTTCCTTCAACTGCACCCAAAGAGTAGTGCCCTCGCCGGGGAACAACCACCCAAAGTGTCCACGCCAATACCCTTGTGCATAGGCCATCTTAGGTGTTCGTGGTCACGGAAATCCCGATGAACGGGATTTCGCGGTTCCTGTTTGACGTATCCATGATACCTGCAAGGTGGACTCCAAGGTGTCCACGCCAATACCCTTGTGCATAGGCCATCTTAGGTGTTCGTGGTCACGGAAATCCCGATGAACGGGATTTCGCGGTTCCTGTTTGACGTATCCATGATACCTGCAAAGTGGACTCCAAGGTGTCCACTCCAATACTCTGGTGCACGAGCAATCTCAGGTGTTCGTGGTCACGGAAATCCCGATGAACGGGATTTCGCGGTTCCTGTTTGACGTTTTCATGATACCTGCAAAGTGGACTCCAAAGTGTCCACTCCTAACTCTGGTGCACGGGCCATCTTCGGTGTTCGCGGTCACGGAAATCCCGATGAACGGGATTTCGCGGTTCTTGTTCGGCGTGTCCATGATACCTTCAAGGTGGACACCTGGATGGACACCTAGGGCGAATAGTAGATGTAAAACAGAGCATCGTTCATCGGTGTCAAGTACGGTAAATCCCCGATTTGACCTTTTAGGTTCCCCCACCACATGTCACCGATCTTGAGGCTGCCCTGTTGGTTCGCTTCTAGATCATAGGAGTGATCCCGCGCCACGAGGGAGAAGTCCGAACTCTGCCTCACTGCTCCGGAAACTTCGTACACCACATAACGGAAAGCCAATGTCGACGGATCCTTGTTGTCGAGAACCTGAAGTTTTCCTGGAGACTCCTGCCTAGTCGCAAATAACAAAATGGTTCCCGCTGGCAGATCATTGGCGCTCAGAGGACGATCGCTCAAATGCTTGACATGATCCATCACCGTCTTCACATCGACTTGTTCATAGATCTCGTCAGGACCTGACTGCATATAGTAGGGAATCAACTCCCGGGACTGATCCATTCTTACCGTTGTTTCCGGCAGCGTGGGATCGTCAACGCCTCCCTCCCAATGGGAAAACGTGAAGGCACCATCGAGATGTTCGTGGGGCACTGCTACGGTCACGATCGTGTCCTCTGCGTACGCTCGCGGACGCTCGTCCACCTCTGGATCCACCTCTACCCAGCTTTCGATGGGAGGAAATTTGCCAAACCATATCTCTTCATTGATCAAAGGACACGCTTGGAACTCTAGATAATAGAAGCGCTGATTGTAGACAAGATCCACCATTGTAAAGGCGTTAGGCTCGTCGATGTTCGTGTTCGACAACAGCAAATACACTGTCTGGGCCGCAGCACCCACACGGGTCGAATAACTAGAGTTATCTGGCATACTGATGTCTTGGTGCGGGTAAAACTTATAAGCTACGCCGGGATCCTCAGTGTAGACGTCCAGCGTTACTTTGCAGAACCCCTCAGTCACGGGATCCAGCTCAATGGCAAGGGCCCGAGATGACAGTGATTCCAACCGCAGAAATCCAAGGTCGACGCCGGATGACGTCCCTGTCAGCGGATCCAAACGGACGCTGTGGTCGTCTATGTCACCCAGAGCATCGCTCCACCATTCACCAGCGGGACCGTGGGGAACAACTGTCCAACCTAACCAAGTTCCCAGCTCAGTCTCTTTTTCAAACGAATAATCCTTTGCGAACTGCCAATAGGCATCGGACAAACCCTGGAACGGCCCGGATGCGGCCAGCCAGTCATCGATGTCGTCCCTAAAACCGCCCCGTTCCACAATATCCAACAGAAACGAGTTGCCAGAACCGGTATCAAGGCGTTGACCTAGATACGCCCAGAAATCCTGCTGGAGGTATTCCGATTGGGCGACGTCGGCGGTCCAATCCCAGGCAAAGGCCTGACTGCCAAATACACTAGTACTGATGGGCATCGGCGGACGCGATGGTCGCCCAGGAGAATCGAACCGCGTCGGTGGACGGAGGGAGCCTTGGGTCAACGTGGCTGTACCTTCCAGGTAACCGTGGTTGATCCGGCGAGCTCCCAAACTGAACCAACTAAGGTACCGGAACTGGACGGCGTGAAAAAGTTCATGCCAGGCCGTGGCGGGTCTTGGTTCTTCCGCCGGAGCTCCGAGATAATACGTGGCGGCCACGGAAGCGTTGGGTCGTCGTTCATAGATTCCCAGGATAGTGTCGTCAGGGTCCATCTTGCGGAGCTCGTAACGGTAAGGTCCCGTCTGGTAATACCCGGGTGGCCAAAGCGTCCAGCGGCGATGGCGACTGAGCAGCGGCTCGTCAAAGCCAAGACTTCTGTACGCTGCCAACGCTTCATCGAGAGTTGCTTCCGTATCTTGGATATGACTCGGCAGGCACTCTCCTGGCTCGAACCCGACACATGTAACACCGAATTCGGAATCGGACAGGACGAAGATCTCCTGGGAATCGCAGCCAAGGCCCTCGACCAAGGCGAAGACTTCCGGTTCTTCTCCAATGAACTCCAAACCGGTAATGAACAACTCCTGCTTGGGCTCATAGGTTCCCGGCAGATAGTACCAGCGTCCGGACTCACCAACCTCGGTGTCAGAGGTCATCACATGATCCGGCGGAGCCAATACCATTAAAGCGAGACACTCTGTTGAAAAGCCCTCGGGAACAGGGACACCGAAAACCAGATATGTTCCATCGGGTGTCCAGAATGTCTCAACAGCCCCGAGCTCGTAGAATGGACCTGCTCTCGCCACTGTGTTCTCCAAATAGCTGGGCAGCGGGATACCGGGGCGAGGATCAGGTACAGAACGAATGTAAAGCTGCAGTTCCGCAGCCAGGGCCCCATCCATGGCCGCCAAGGTAAGCCCGTCCAGGCCAACCATGGGTTCATCATCATCAGGACCCAGCGTGATGGTGCCTCCCTCCTCAGCAAAGACCGCGGTAAGGGTCTTCGAGGAATCCATGACGACAAATGTCTCGGCTTCGAATTGTTCATCAACATCGCCGTCCCAGCGCAAAAACTCGAACCCATCTTCAGGGAGAGCCGCGATTGATTCTACATGATTCAACGAGTAGGTGTGGGTTCCCGCGGATGGTACCGTGGTTCCAGAGCTGGCAGGATCCACATGGATGGTCAGCGTGACGCTGGTTCGCCCACCACCTCCCCCGCAGCCACTGAACTGCGGCAAAAGCAGAACCATGAGCAGCAAGATCAACAGTCCGACACGTCTTCGATCAAACAACAATGCCATCGCCTCCTCAGAACGGTGCATACCATGCATCGACCGACAGCGATGTCGCGAGATAATTTCTGCGGCGGCGGCTAGCGTCCCTAATCTCAATCCCATAACCATTTGTGAACTGGTTCTCCTAACGACACCTATGGTGACACCTTCGTCGCAGGCGTGAGATCACCTTCCGAAAAATGGAATATTTACTAAACTTTGGTTAACACACATTTTTCAGTTTCTTATCTATTCCGCTTAACAAAGGCATCCTGTGCCGCTGCGGGAGGACCAGCTAACACCCGCACGCAGCAAATGGTGCACAGCGCCACCCAATGGGAAGAGCCGGGTACAATCTGCCCTGGCACATTCTGCTGTTCTCCAAATCGGACCACAAAACGCAGCACCAAATCGCCAAAAACGAAAAGCCCTGAAGTCCCCAACGATGGGACTTTTACAGAGCTTATTCGCCGTTTTGCTGCAGAACTCGACGACGAGTGCAGCGCATAGACAATGGGACGACGGAACCCGCCCGCTCAAAGACCGTCGTTGAAGGACCGCTGCTCCCTTTGGCAGAGGCGCTGGATCAGGTGGCGGCCTGTGAGCATGGTGCCCGGTAGTCCCGGGGTAGCATCGAACCACTGCCCCACCATGTAAAGATTATCCAGGCTGGGGTGCTGCCAAGGCAGCTGTACTGGTTCCTGCTTCGGTCCTATGACCCATCCCATGTAACTTCCCTGCCACAGGTTGGTGTAACGCTGGTACGTAATCGGTGTGGCAACGTCTACCATTTCCACGGCCCCCTTCACCTGTGGGAACCGACGCTCCAACTGCTCTTGAACCACTGCCGCCAGCTGCTGCTTTGCCTCGTGATAGGCATCGGGGTCTTGCGCCAAGCTCTCCCAATGCTGATAATCGGCGAATACCGTGGATACGACCAAGGACTTCCCGGCTGGGGTCAACGATGGATCGAAGCCAAAATGCCGGAAACTTATATTCTTGTGTTCCAAGCCTGCCGGTGCCATGGGGTGCGGCAGGCGCAGATACAGTGTCTGGGGCTCCTGCGCCAGATCCGCGGCTACGCCGAAGGAAACCTGACAGGACGTGAATGTGCCCAAATGCCGGAAATGTTCATCCATCACAGGCGGGGTGTGCTCGCCCTGCAGCAGTTTGGCAAAAAGATGATAGGCATCGACACTGGAAACAACCGCATCGGCGTACACGTCACTGCCATCTCGCAGCTGAACGCCCACGGCCCGACCTTGATCAACAAGGATCTTCTGCACAGCCTCCCGCAGATGCAGAGTGCCGCCAGTGGCTTGATATTTCGCTGCCATATCCGCGGCCAACTGCAGTGAGCCGCCCTTGGGAAACCCGACATCATCGTTGTGCAGAGAGGCCAAGGTGGACAAAAGGACCAGCATGCTGTATTCCCGGGGAATGAAACGTGTCAGCAGCCGCCGCAGCCAGGTATTCTCAAAACGGGAGCAGTACTCTTCCACAGTTCGCCCCTGATACTTGCGCAGAGGACGCAGAAAGGACCGCATGGACCACAGATGCTGCAAAGTACCTTTGAGTCCCACCAGATCACGGGGCTGGTCCACAGGCATACCTAGGGTAGCGAAGGTCCTGGCATCGGCCAGCAGCTGCCGGATGCGGCCGGCATCCTCTGGTGCCACCCGCAGGAGCTCATCCTCCAATACCTCGAGATTGCTGTGCCAGATCAGACGCTGCTCACCATCCTCCAAATGGTAAAATGTATCGAAGATATGAGCGTCCGTCAGATCCACACCCACAGCCTGCCAGGCGCGAAACAACGCCGAATCCTGCTGGGTACCCAGCAGCCAGTGCAGACAGCCGTCCACCGTATACCCCTGGCGCTGCCAACCAGTGCAGAGACCCCCTGCGAGGCTGTTCTTTTCGAAAATCTCCGTCTCATAGCCATTGAGCTGGGCAAAAATGCCTGCTGCTAAGCCGGCAGTACCGCCACCAACGATGATCATCCGTGCACCCATTTGGCATCTCCTTCGCAAATATGCCTCCCAGCGGTCGTGTTAGCCGATCGTCTGCAGCCCTAAGGAATCCAGTGTCTGCCGCAGTCCCTGCTTTAAGCCGACCTCCGCCGCCCAATCCAACTCTCGCCTGGCCTTATCCACATCGAAGTAGCTGTGGAGAATATCACCGGGGCGAGCCGGCCGATACGCCACGGGCAGGTCCAGTCCCGTGACATGGACCATGGCCTCGTAGATGTCGAGCACGCTGGTGGCCTGGCCGGTGCCGACGTTGAAAATTCCTCCACTGCCCGCCGCAAGAGCCGCTACATTGGCTCGAGCAACGTCTTTCACAAAAATAAAGTCTCGGGTCTGCTGGCCGTCACCGAAGATAACGGGGGTGCGCCCTTCTACAAAACAGCGTGCGAAAATGGAAACAACGCCGCCTTCACCGGTGGTTCCTTGGCCAGGACCATAGACGTTGGCATAACGCAGCACCGTGTAATCCAATCCATAGAGTTCCTTGAAAGCTGCCAAATAGTGTTCGGGCGTGTGCTTGGATATGCCGTAAAAGGACATAGGCGCTACGCTATGCTTTTCATCCACACCCAAATACTCCGGTTCCCCAAAGACAGCGGCCGATGATGCATAGACAATCTTGCTCACAGCTGCTGTCCGTGCAGCCTCCAAGACCGCTAAGGTGCCCAGGATGTTGATCTCGGCGTCGCGGCGCGGCTCAGCGATGGATGTCTGGACATCGATCTGCGCTGCCAAATGGATGATGGCTTGGGGCGCTACTTCCTTGACCAGAGGCCCAAAGCCTGCATCCAGAATACTCATCTGCGTGAACGCAACTTCAGCGGGAACATTGGCCCGTGAACCGACGCTGAGATCGTCCACCACTACGGGCTCGTAACCGCTGCGCAGCAGTTCAGCCACCACGTGGGGCCCAATGAAGCCCGCTCCTCCCGTGACAAGAACCCGCTGTGTTGTCCCTTCATGTATCTGCTGCATCGTCTCTGCTCCCCTCATGTTGGGCCACCGTCAGGCTTCAGACCCTTCCTTATGCCTGCCGGGGTCGCCAGGCGCGGATTTTGGTGCACCCATCAAAACGTACGGTATTTCATTTCGGTGTTCCAAAAGCAAATACCTTCCCACCTAGGAAAGTGCCAGCTGTTGTCTGGGCAAGTCCAGTTCAAAGGGACGGGAAAGCTACTTACCCTTGCCAGGAGTCGGCCGATCCGTTACACTACAAACAAAACAAGCAAGGAGTGTTGGCCATGGAATGCAGGCCGCAGGATGCACTACGAATCAGCCTCATGCAGCTGCCGGTGGGAGCCGACAAAAACGAAAACCTTCAGCGGGTCGATGATGCCTTGACAGGGCTGAAGCCTGGCGTTCACATGGCCGTACTGCCAGAAATGTTCTGCTGTCCTTATGAGATTCAGCGATTCCCCCAATATGCGGAAGCCTCTGCGGACGACCCTGCCCGCCGATTCTTGGCGGCCGCTGCCCGCAAGTATGGCATCTGCTTAGTGGGGGGCTCCATCCCAGAACAAGACGGCGAAGCGCTGTATAATACCAGCTTTATCTGGAGTCCTGAGGGCACACTGTGGGGCAGGCATCGCAAACTTCATCGCTTTGATGTGGACATTCCCGGAACCCTGACGGTGCAGGAATCACAGGTGGTGGCCGCTGGCAGCAGCGGCACCATTTTCCAATGGGGCCCTTGGCGCATCGGCGTCGCCATCTGCTACGACATCCGATTTCCAGAATTGATTCGGGCGTATGCGGATGCCGCGGTGGATGTGCTGCTCCTGCCGGCCGTGTTCAACACCACAACGGGACCGGCCCACTGGCGAGATCTGCTGCGCATGCGGGCCGTGGACTACCAGATGTACGTCGTCGGCGTCTCACCGGCCCGCAGCACAGAGGGTTCGTACCGAGCCTACGGCCACTCCTTGGTGGCCGACCCTTGGGGTGAGATCGTGGTGGAAGCTGGTACCGAACCGGCAGTACTCACTGTCGAACTGCAGAAGGCTCGGCTCCGGCAAATTCGCCGCCAGCTTCCTTTGGCGGCTGCCCTGCGGCGCCCGTACACCGTTGAACAGCAAGGCCCATGACCTCGCTCTGAAGCCGCAGTGGTTTGGTGGCAGATGGCAGCAAACATCGCTTCTCAGCAGGGGGCGGGCTCGAATCGCACCGATGCCGTCGCGGTCGCATTACCGACGATCGACGCCACGGAGAGCTGCAAAAAAGGGGCGCATATCGACATAATTCGTGATATAACGGACAGACATCGTATTCCGTTTATGTTATTCTTGGTTTAACAAGAGGAACAATTCTTCTTGGACAACAGTGCCGCTGCTGCCGGCACTGACGCCGCGAGCCCAACAAAAAAAATACACTCGTCCAACAATCGTCAGCAGAGACAACTATGGTGCTCGCAAGCGTCGGATCTACAAAACCCTCCGGATACCCGGAGGGTTTTTCCGTCGTTATTCACGCAGCTCCCTGTGATGACAATGGCCGGGTTCTAGTGGTCGGGCTCATCGACAGCTTCGACGATCTTCACCCAATCATAGACACCGCTGATGCGCTGGCCTGCCTCGACCCGTAAGAACGCATCGGGCTCCCAAGGTCCGTGCAGGAGGCGCTGCAGTAGTTGGATGCTTCCGGGAAGAACCTTGAAGGTCCGTCCAGCGGCCGCCGCCCGTTCCCGCGCCTGTTCCACGGCACTGCGGGGGGTGGTTTCGGGAACGTCCACGAAGACCACGGGTTGGTTCTGGGCATTGGGGTGCATGGTCTCCCAGATATAACGGGCATTATCTTCACCATAGGTGTCGATGAGCTGGCGCAGGGACATCTCGTCGGAACCAACACCGGCTTCATGGAACAACGTATCTCCCCGTTCCATGTAGCCCACCGCGGAAAAGGGCTGGCTGGGGCACTCTCGGAAATGCTCGGTAAAACGTTCCTTAGATCCCAAAAACAGCGTACAGCAATCGTGAGCACGGGGAAGGATCAGCGGGGTCTGCCGGGCACGAATGTCCACCAAACCGCCGCCGCAGAGACCGTAGGCCAAGAGCACCGCATCGTATTGGACGGTGTCGGCCTCGGCGGCATCAATTTCCTGCTGCACCGTATCCCGTAAGGTATCGCGATAATCATGGGCGTCTTTCTTGGTAAATACCAGGTCGAGGGTGTGAGGGCTGGTGGCTGCGGCCAAACACAGCTCCCGCAGCAGCACTTCACAGGCAATGCATTTTAATCGCACAAAAATTCCTCCGTCTCCATTGGTTCGTGGTCAAGGTCATGAGCATGGTCTGGTGTCCATGGATGGGCGCAGCTGGCGGTTGGGGCCTACCTTAGCTGGCCTGCCTCGAAAATGGGCGGTCGTTCCGATTCTCATATTTCATGGTGTCAGGTCACTGACATGGGTGTCTGTTTCACAGACGTGTTTCCCCTCCCAACATTAACGGGCCTCCTCGGAGAAACGCCTGATAAACGGCGTTTCGCGCTCGATCGTAAACCACGCATGCTGCTCGATGAAACAGGGCTGCTAGGGATACCTGCTCTTTAACGTTCGTGCAGGGCATTGCAGAGGGCAGCCAGGTTGGCTTCCGGTGTGCCCATGGGAATTTCGCAGCCAGCTCCCGCCAAGAACGGTGGGCCCACCTCAGCATACAGTTTCTGCAACGACACGGCAATTTCCTGGGGCGCTCCTGCGGCCACGACGGCCACGGGGTCAATATTCGCTGTCAGAACGGTCTGCGGCCCGAACGTTTGGCGCGCCTTGGTGAGGTCCACCTGCCAATCCGTGTCGATAATATCGGCACCCACAGCCGCCATGTCCGTTAAGAGATGACTGGTGTTCCCACAAATGTGCAAACGGACCCAAGCACCAGCAGCGTGGATCGCTTCCACCAACTGCTGCTGGCGCGGCAGGACGAACTGCCGATACATAGCGGGTGAAATCTGGCTGGCAATGGCATCACCGATGCCGATGGTATCCGCGCCCAGGGCAATCTGCTCCCGGGCAAAGGCCGTTCCCACCTCGACGCAGCGATCCATGAGATCCTCGACAAAATGCGGTTCCTCCACCAGATCCATCAGCAGTTGCGTCACTCCCCGCAGATCAGCTGCCTCGGCGATGGGCCCTTCGATCCATCCCAAGAGCGAATGGCTCTGCCCCACCTGCCGCTGCAGTTCTTCCACGGCCCGCAGACGATCCAACAGGCGCGGACTTGTCCAGGGATCAGGCTGTTTGAGCAGTGCAAGGTCACGGGACGCAGCCAAGGGCGGCTGGCAGTGGGGAACCGCATGCTCCTGGTACGTGATGCTGCCGCCAAACCCTGAGGTCTCGCGGTAGGGGTCTGAGATCACACTGGCCTGAGCGATGGCATAGTGTTCCAAACAATGCAGATTGGCCTCCACCAGCACCCGATAATCTGAGGCAAAGGCTCCGTAATTGGAGCGGATACTCTGGGCAGCCCAGCCCATGAGAATGGGTACCGCGGGGACAAAAGCAGCCGGCTCACCCCGCAATACCTTGGTATAGCACTGCTTCTCTGTCATATGTTTTCCTCCTTGGTGCACTGTCAACAGCTGCGATGCTTCACCCACTGCTGCGTCAATCCTGCGAGTTTCACGCCTTGGCAGCATCTTCATGCCAGCGCAGAGAAAGAACCCCATCCCTGATGAGATAGGGCCCGGGTTGGACGCAGCACTCAACGCTTTTCACGGTACGAGTAGGTACTGATGAACACGGCTGCAATCAGAACGAGACCGATGATCAACTCAATGAAGTAGGCACTGGTTCCAATCATCACCAGGCCGTTACGGACCACGCCCATGATCATGGCACCAATGAACGAACCACCGATGGTCCCCACGCCTCCGAAGAGCGAAGTACCGCCGACCACGGTTCCGGCAATGACCTGCAGTTCCATGCCCTGTCCTGCCGTGGGCGTTACACCTGTCAAATACGATAAGGCGATAATACCGGCCAAACCAGCAGCCATCCCCGTAAGCATAAAATTGGTAATCCGCACGCGGTCTGTGTTGATTCCAGAAAGGTGGGCTGCCTCAACGTTGCCGCCCACTGCGAACACCTTGTAGCCATAGCTGGTTCGGTGCAGCAGGAATGCTCCCAAGATGGCTACACCCACAAACCACAGGGCTGGCACAGGAATGTTGCCAAACACGCGGGCACCAGTAACATTGAAGTATTCCGCTGGCAGACGCACCGAGATCGGCCGTCCACCCGAAATCACCAGGGCCAGCCCGCGATAGATCATCATCGTTCCTAAGGTCACAATAAAAGCAGGTATCTGTCCTTTCACAGCCACAATCCCGTTGAATAAGCCCAGGAGAGCACCCGTGACGAGACCGAGAAAACTGGCCAACCAAATGTTCATGCTGTACTGCGTGAACAATGTCGCCACAACGATACCCACCACGGCATAGGTCGAACCCACCGACAAGTCGATATCTTTGGAGATAATGACGAATGTCATGGCCATGATGATCAAGCCATTGATGGATACCTGGCGCATAATATTTAACATATTCGGTGTTGTCAAGAAGCGCTCCGACGTCATGGTGAAGAAAAACCCGATCAGCAAGAGAGCTCCCAATACACCCAATTCACGGCGGCCTTTGGCGAATGCCAGAAGCTTCTGCAGGGTGGTTTTTTGGACCGCTCCGTTATCATTTTGATCATTGTTCGCTGGTGCCTTGCTCATACGTGTCCCCTCCCTACTTCTTCGTGGCCAAAGCCATAACCTTCTCTGTGGTAGCTTCGTGGGCCGGGTACTCACCTTGAATGGTGCCATTGGCCATAACCAGCACCCGATCGCTGATGGCCAAAAGTTCTTCCAGATCTGAAGAAATTACGATAATGGACAGTCCCTGTGTCACCAGCTCCTGGATAACTCGGCGGATTTCGGCCTTGGCACCCACATCCACGCCCCGCGTGGGCTCATCCAACAGCAGTACCTTAGGACGGGCATTGAGCCACCGACTGAGCACCACCTTCTGCTGGTTACCGCCGCTGAGGTAACGAATCTTCTGCTCCAATCCCGGCGTTCGGATCTGCAGTTCTTTCACAGACGCTCGCCCCAGCTGTTTGATCTCCTTGTTGTCCAACACCAACCGCAGCGTGGTCAAACGGTCGATAATGGCTGTACTCATATTCTGCCAGATATTCATCTCCCAAAACACTCCGAGGTTGCGCCGATCTTCTGTCAAGTACCCTATTCCCAGATCGATAGCCTGCCGTGGTGAGCGAATCCGTCGCGGCACACCCTCCACCTCAATGGTTCCAGAATCTGCAGGATACGCGCCAAAGATGCAAGTGGCCAGTTCTGTGCGTCCAGCGCCTTGAATTCCCGCAATGCCGAGGATCTCCTGTTTATGAAGGGAAAAGTTAATCTCACGCAGCCGCAGACTTTTCTTGGACAGATCCTTGACGCGCAGCACCACTTCACCCTGCCTGATTTCGTGTTCCTTGCGGCTGGGAGGCGGCACATTGCCCACCATCATGCGCACAATATCATCGATGGATGTATCCTTCGTATCCTTGGTATCCACATGCTGGCCATTGCGCAGCACAGTGACCCGGTCGGTAATCTGCATCATCTCACTAAGGATATGACTGACTATCAGAATGGTCGTACCTTCAGCCTGCAGTTTGCGCAGAACCGCGAACAACGTCTCCACTTCACTGGGAGTCAGGGCCGCCGTGGGCTCGTCCATAATGATGAAGCGGCTTTCTGTACTCAAGGCCTGCACGATGGCGGTCAACTGCTTCATAGCCACGCTCAAACGACCCACGGGTCGACGCGGATCCACCGATTGCCCGATCTGAGCGAACAGCTCCACAGTGCGCCGTTCCATGGCCTTGGTATCCGGTTGGCTCAAGCCTTTCAGAATAGGATTGCCCAAAAACACATTTTGGGCAATACTCAAGTTGTTGCAGAGGGGTATTTCCTGGTGCACGATGGTAATGCCGCGCTGCTCTGCCTCTACGGGGCTGTGGATTTCCACGGGGTGGCCGTCGAGATAGACCTGTCCCTTATCCTTGCGATAGATACCACCGGTGATCTTGATCAGCGTTGACTTGCCTGCTCCATTTTCCCCGATGAGGCCGTGAATATCGCCGGGGCGGATCGCAAAGGAGACGTCGTCCAAGGCCTGGACGCCGCCAAACCGCTTGCTGATGTTCTCGTAGCGAATTAATGTATCCTGGGCCATAGCCACACCTCCCGAAAAGGGCATAGCACCGGACCGCAATCCGGTGCTATCCAATACGCATCTGGGATCTCCGTATCCGCATGACGAATGTCTGTCACATCCCACTGCTAGCTGGCCAGCCCACACACAACGAGCGCTGCGCCAACACCGGTGGGCCTTTCCAGCCCCAGCATTCACGTTCGGCAGCGGTCCAGCTTACGGCGGGGAGATCCCTGCACATGTCTTATCTGTAGCCGCGCTCGGCCAGTTCCAGAACTTCATCAACGTTATCCGGCGTAACAACACCAGCACCGGAGTCCACATCACCAGGGGCAATGCCGTATTCCAGATATAGGAACAGCTGCATTACAGGATAGAAGCCCTGGGTATATGGTTGTTGGTCAATGGTGAACAGCGTATAACCTTCCCGGATATTCTCCAACGTCGTGGGTACTAAGTCCCAACCACCGGAAATGACTTCACCTTTGAGGCCGAGGTTGCGAAGAACCACGCCATGGGCTTGAGTATTAGCATCCACACTAATAATCGCATCAGCGTCGGGATTACCGATCAACCAAGTTTCAAAGATTGATGCACCCTGGGTCAAATCTGCCGTGGTCTGCAGCACGGTGTAGTCGATGCCAGGATATTGATCGAGAATACTGAGAACACCTTCGAGGCGCTGAGCCAGGGACGTATGGCACAAATCCTCCGTACCTACGGCCACTTTGCCTTCGGTACCGATGTGATCGATCAAGGTCTGCCCCAGAACCCGACCGGCATCATAATCCCGCTGCCCCACATAGGCTAGGCGCGGATTGTCCGGACCGGCGTCAGCATTGGTGGCGATAAAGGGAATACCCCGATCCAAAGCCATCTGCACAGGGGCATCAAAAGCGGTGGGATCCGGCAGCGTACTAATAATGCCGTCAACACCAGATTCAATGACGTTCTCCATAATGTTCCGCTGCTCCGCCACATCGAACAACGGGGGGCCGGTATGGCGGACTGTAATGTTCACATCGGGATGGGCAGCACTGATGGTGGCGGCTGCGTCCTGCGCACCTTTGACCAGCGGTACCCAAAAGTCAATGGAGGCGCTGTGCGTAATCACAACAAACTCATAGTTGCGCTCTTCGGCAGCAACACTGGACGCAAACCCAACTGTGGCAGCCAACACTAAGGCGATCACCAGAAAAATGGACAGTCCTTTGTGTTTCATGCAGTACATCCTCCTTATTCTTCATAAATTACGTAAACAGGGTTCCTGCGATCATTGAGGCTTCGTTACCACCTCCCTGTAAATCCCATAGGCATCGCAAAGGTTTACAGTGTTTACAATTAGATATTGTTCACAGTTCTCCTGCCGCTGATGTGGAGAATTTTGGAGTTTTCCGGTGGATTCGACGTAATTCGGTGTTCGGGGCGCTGCAAAAAGCACCGAACGGAACGGTGCGGTACGGTACAGTACAGTACAGTAGAGTAGATTAGGTAGAGTGGAGTACAGTACAGCGGACTACAGTACAGGAGAGCGGAATAGAGGAACAAGAAAAAACCGGACCCGCTAGGAGCCCGGTTGACATGATGGGAAACAATGGTCAGGATGTCTGCGGATGCCACCAAATGGCTGCCCAGAGCAGTGGTCCCTCGTCACAGATCATAGAATGTTCGGCGTTAGCGGGGATCGAGATCACATCACCCACGCTCACCACAGCCTCTTCTCCGGCCACCACAACACGGCCCCGTCCTTGGAAGATGAAGTAGATCTCATCTGCGGGATGGCTGTGCGGCTCCAAAGAACCGGGCCCTTCCAAATATCCCCAGGCGGAGTCAAAGGGTGCCTCCATATCATGGGGCAAAAAGGGCGCTGCCCAAATGGTATCACCGTGTGCTTTGTGAGCCGTTTCCTGGTCAAATCGCTGTACAGTTACTGCCAAACTAAGTCCCTCCTCCAGTACCATTTTCACCTGCCGTTTAGATTCATGCCTTAACGGCCAACATCGCCAAGGCGAGCATAGAAGCTACAGCTCACCCTTGGCGGCCATAGTTTGCACTCGTGCCAAGTCTTCCGGTCGCCCTATATCCTGCCAATATCCCGTAATCCGATGCGCCTTCATCGTCTTTCCGGACCGCAGGTAGGCCTGGTACCCGTGGGTCAACTCATACTCACCCCGAGCTGACGGCTGCAGATGCTCCAGATGCCTCACTAAGCCGTCCGTCAACAGGGCCACCCCCGACGAGTTCCAATGGGTATTGGCCGTGCCCGGCTCGGGCTTTTCAACAATTTGCTCAATGCAGTCCTGGTCGTCCAAGTACACCGCAGCTCCCGCAGCGGGATCTTCCACCCAGTTAACCCCGAGGACCGGAGTTCCCTCAGCCTGATGCGTTTCCCGCAGTGCCCTGTAATTTTCGGGATGCACCAAGATATCACCGAAGGAGAACAAAAACGACTGACCGGCCAAGTATGAGCGGGCCGTCCAGATAGCGGCGCCCGTTCCGTACCGGCGCAGATCCTGCTCCACATACTGCACCCTCAGACCCAAGTGCCCGCCATCACCGATGGCTTCCCTGATGAGATCCCCCTGAAAACCAATGACCACAGCTGCTTCCGTGATCCCAGCTGCCTGCATACCCAGGAGAATGCGCTCCAAACAACTGGTCTCACCCACCTTATGCAGTACCTTTGGCAGCTGCGGATCCACTGCCTGCAGACGAGTTCCCCGCCCAGCAGCAAGAATCAGTGCCTTCAAACCCATCGCCATCCTTCCATTTGTCCTGTGGGATCCTGATCGTGTTCGCTTGCCGACAGTCCCGGGGACGGTGTACCCCTCGGTGGCCATGGGATCATGCGTCCTGTGGTGATTCCTGGAGGCCGAGACGAGGATCCTGCAGCACAACATCTGCCATCTGCAGCGCTTCCTCACGCTGCTTCATCTCCATAAAGACCCGCAGGACAGGTTCAGTACCGGAAAACCTGATGGACAGCCATGAATCGTCCGTGAAGTAGTACTTAACGCCATCCATATAGGAGACCTTGGCAGCCTCTTTGCCAAAAGCCGGTACATACTTCTCCTGCAGCAGAATACGATAGAGCGCATCGCGACGACTGGGCGAGAACGGAAGATTCACAGCATAGAAATCACTAACACCGAAACGACGATCAATCTCTTCCAGCAACTGACCCAACGTCTTGCCTGTGGTGGCCAGCATCTCCACCACCAAAAGGGCTGCCAGAATGCCATCCTTGCCATTCACATGGCCGCGGATCTTAAGACCGCCACTGCTCTCGCCGCCCAGCAGCAGATCATGGGTATCCATGGTTTCGGAGATATACTTGAACCCAACGGGAACTTCATAGCACTGCTCCCCATAGTGCTCAGCCATGCGATCCAAGACGTGCGTCGTCGTAAGATTGCGCACGATGCCACCGGGAAGCTTCCGGTACTCCTTAAAATAGAAGAACAGCAGCTTGAGAATTTGGTTCGCTCCCACGTAATTGCCCAATTCATCATATAATGCCAGACGGTCCGAATCTCCATCCGTGGCCAACCCCAGATGATAGCGGCGCTCCTTCATAATAACTTCCATATCCTGAAGGCTCTCCCGCTCTGGAGAAGGCATCTTGAGACCGAACATGGTATCCCGGCGATTGTTGATGATATCCACAAAACACCGCAGCGAGGCCAGACACATAGCCATAATGTCCTTAGCCACGCCAAACATGGGATTAAACAAGATCTTCATGTCGATACGCTGGATAGCCGCCACATCCACCTGATCCAACAGAGAATCAATGTATGCATTCTTATTGGAGAAATACTGAATACTGCCCTTCTCCACCGCGGTGAAGAAATCCGTCTTGGGTGTCACGACGGCCGGCACTTGATCCAGATAGCCCTCCAAACGCTCTGTGACGTCCAAGGGCGCGTCGCGCCCATCCTTCACAATTACCTTAATACCGTTATACTCGGGCGGATTGTGCGATGCAGTCAACATGATGCCGTAGTCCAAACCTTCCTGCTCCACACCATACATGAGCATAGGTGTCGGCACGGGATCCTCCATAAACCACACGGGGACCTGTTCGTCCACCAAGATTTCGGCAAAGGCGCGGGAAAACCGGCCTGACAAAAAGCGAAGATCATGGCCAACAATAACGGGCTGGATGGGTGCCCCACCGTCCTTGATCTGCAGAGCCAATGCCTTCGCCACTCTGCGGACGTTAGGGAAGGTAAACTCCTCCGCAATCACGGCTCGCCAGCCGCCTGTTCCAAAACGAATCATCGTCGTCAGTCCTCTCAAAACAGCGCTAGAATCATAGGTTTTTCCAGACACCTGGTATGAGGGAATTTTTTCCAGCTACCTGGTGCATGGTAATTTTTTCCTTCTACCAGGTATATGGAATACATTTCCAGCTATCTATCAGGCACATGGAATACATTTCCAGCTAACTGGTACATGGTAGGATTTTCCAGCTACCAGGTACCTGGCAACTTCTTCCATCTACCAGGTACATGGAACATATTCCCAACTACCAGCCCCCCAGCAGAGGCTCGGCCCCCAGCAGAGGCTCAGTCACAGCAGAGGCTCGGCCCCCAGCAGCAGCTCTACTGCGGGTCGGCTCCCAAGCATCCCATCAGCGGCACCGGACGTTCGAACATAATACCCGGCAGCCCTCGCCGGTCGGCCGGCCGCAGCAGATGTCCGCCAAAAAACTGCACGCTAGTGGAGCCACCGCCATCCAGGTTGACAGCATCCACCAGACCTAATTCCAAAGCCAGTTCCGCCAACTCCGCCAAGGTACAGCCCATGGACTCCCCGGCCTCCTCCATGCCTGCGTTCACCGACTCCACCGCCAATACCTGCCACTGCCCCTGTTTGTTCCATCCCAGAGCGGTTCGAGCAGCCCGGGTCCCATCCACATCCATGGCAAAGTCCGTGGGCAGCACCCCATAGCCGCAGTTCCCCTCCAGCGTCAAGTCCTTGCGATGAAACTCTTCCGCCTGCAGCAGTCCGTCGTGAGCCACCGCCATTCCCGCCTTGACCAAGCGAGGTCCAGCCTGCATGGCTTCCGTATACGCCTCACCGCTACGCAGCCGATAGTGCAGAACCCGATCCAAGATCTGGTTCTCAGGCACAGCACCCTCCGGAACAGATATCACCAGACCATTCTGGGGAATCACTACCCCGCCGCCTCGCTTCACACCCACCATGGCCCGGTTGATCACTACAAAATCCACACCGCCCGGCCGCTTTGGTGTGCATCCCAGGGGATAACCCACCGTGTCCAGCCCATACCGTCTCGTATACATGGCAAACTCCCCGGGCGCATTGAGCGTAAAGGTACCAAGATCAAATTGCACTTGATGCCACTGGAGTACAAAGTCCTGCGGCCCCATGGACTTCATTACCGCTTGCCCATGTTCATCCACCAACACAGCTGTCCTGCGGAACAGCGGCAGGGCTATGGTTTCGCCTCCATGGATGTGCAGGCCATACCCATCTCCCAAGCGAGAGAACTCGCTGAAATAATCTTCTTCTTCCAGGACAAAGAAGGCGGAGTTAAAGACCACCGGTGCCTGCAGACGCGCGGCGACCAGCGATGGTTGCCCTAAGGGGCCGACGCCCACGATATCCTTGTCGGGATCCAATTTTGCCAATTTTTCGGCTGTGACGGGGCCATCCCAAGAGACCACCACCATGCGTCCAGCTTCTTGAAGACAAGTGAGGAGCAGGCGGGTATCGGTGTCTACGGAATCATCGGCTCGCAGAGTTTGGCCGTCCCACGTCCAACGGCCACTGCGCATAAGTTCCCGCAGTGTGTGCTGCACATGACTGTGCCGACTACTATGTACTAAACGGTCCACCGGCACCTGACCCAGTGTTAGGCCTCGCTGCCACGGATCAACGTGATCATAGGTGTCCCAGGCGATGACAACGGGCTGCTCCAGACCTCGCTGCCTGGCCTTGAGCAGGCGCATGTGGGCTACCACATGCAGCTTACTTGGGATAGGAGCTCGAAAGGCACTGCCGAACTGCACCGGTGTTCCCACCGGACAGGTCACCAAGCCCCAGCGAAACCATGTTCCGTCCCCGCGTTCGCGGCATCCCCGCTGGGCTGTGTATCCTTTGACGTTCATGGATTGCACGGAGTTCATCACTCTCCATTTCCTCTTCCTCTGAACTCTGCCTTGGATTCTGCGCCCCGGGGGCAGCGGTATACATCCGCCCCTTCACGGCTAGATCGAAAACTGCTTCAGTGCGTGAAATTTCTCCAGCAAAAACGCCGCGATCCCCCGCTCCAAAGGGGAATCTATAGCGGAGCCACGGGTCACCACTGGTTTTTGGTAAATGCGATCATAGCTTTCAATGCTGGCTTTGGTGCCTTCATAGATGTAATCCAGATAGTCAAAGACATTCCCGGTCAAGACCAGCTTACGGGGGTTGATCAAACTGGCCATGGAATACAGCATCTGTCCAGCTTCCGCCGCAAAGTGATCCACCACGGCCCGAGCCCTGGGGTTGCTGCGCACATGCTCTGTGAACTGGCGGTTGAGAGCGTCCATAGTAGCCCGCTGGTCCTGGTGGTAATAGGGCTGGGCTAAGATCTGCTGCATTGTTTGGTTGCGTTCCACAAAGTCTTCCATGGATGTGATAAATGGAAAAAAGAAGCGGTTTTCGCCGGCGCGATTGGTATAGCCCCGGAAGATCTCATTGTTGAGAATCAAGGCCACGCCGATCCCGCGATTGACGAAGAGAACTCCCACGGCATTACGGCTGTCCTTTGGGTGCAGTTCGTTGCGGGCGTAGATGCGAGCGTCCATTTCGACAAAGGTGGAAATGCCAAGGCGCCAGCGCATGTCCAGGCCCAAGGGAACCCGGGTCCAATCTAATTCCACCGAACGATCCACCACTTGGTGAGACCAATCGGTGATCCCCGAAATGCAGAAGCCGATGGCAAGAATTCTGGATTTGGGTACGCCCCAACGCTCAATACAGTCCAAGATCGCAGCCGCCAGTCGCTCCACGTACTGCCCGTACTCATTCGTTTCCATGGTAAGGACAGTGGACTGCAGCACTTGGCCGGAGAGGTCGGCCAAAAAAAGATAGCAGTGTTCGGCCCGGATATCGCCGCCCATGATGAAGCGGTGCTTGGGATTCATGGAATATCTTTGGGCCCGCCGCCCACCGGTTGACTCCGCTTTGTTGGTGGGGATGACCCAACCCGCCCGTTCCAGTTGGTTGACATACTCCGAGACAGCCGTCAACGAAACCTCCAGTTGGTTCGCCAGCTCCGGCTTCGTCACGGCCCGCTGCTGCACGATGCGCCGATAGATGTCCTTGAGCATAGGGCCCGGACTCCCTTCACGGGATTCTAACTATTTATCAAGTAACTTCATCAAGTAATTTGATAATCTAGAGCCATCGTATCACATCGTTAACACGAGCTCAACAGTCTTGGCCAAGTTTTGTGGGTTTCGAGGCCATTCTGGAGCCTTCGGCATTGGCCGCGAGGATCGTGTCGCGTCATCCCGTCCTTCCCTGCCACACCACGCGATAGAGGCACTCCTCCAGTGGGAGTGCCCAGGGAGCCTGCAGCGGCACCATCCCCACGGCCGTCCGGCAGCTGCTTCTGACGGCTTCAGCAGGGAGGCGTATACGGACAAGGCGACGGCGCTGCAGCGGCGCCGCTAGACGCCCCCGCGGATATCCGTCACCGGCTCGGCCTTAACAGAAAATCCGGAGAACCATACCGAACAACCATCGCCGCCGGGGGACTGCGCCACAACACCCACACGAATGGTCGGCTGCAGATCCATCCGGAAGTAGCGGAGCATATACCAGTTCTTTTCATCCAATGAATAATGCATGGAAATGGTATCGCCATAGCGGCTGATCCGCAGATACGGAGGTTCTGCCAGTGTCATCAGGGTATTGCAGTCGTCAGAATAGCCCTTAGTGACAACACTGACCAGTGACGGCCAGCCATAGGACATTTCGTAGCAGACCTTGGCCCAATGGGTCTCATCCTGCCACAGCATAAGGCATGCCGAATCGAACTCGCTTTCCATCTTGGCATCGGCCCGCGTCACCACGGTGAAATCACCGGTCAACTCGGTGTATAAGTAGGGTGCCGAATCCCTGTGGGCATCGCCCAAGGGATCGACAAAGAAGTCGGCACCTGCCGGTGCCTGAACCTGAAGCTGTTCACCTTGAAAACTCCACTCTTTGGGCTCATTCTGCCAGCGGAAGCCATCGGGAAGCTGCTTGCCACTGCACTGTTTGAAACGGTCCATGGTCTTCACCTTTCTTTCTGCAAAATTTCTCCCACCAGACGCCGCTGCCGGTGGCAACCCGCCCGGCTCCGCCGCCGGGGCCCAGATTCGCCCAGGGCTCACCAGCGAGGGCGGGTTAGCACGGCCGTGAGTTAGCACGGCCGTGGGTTATTCCTGCTCAGAATTGTCCGGCAGGCGCTGAATGCGCGGGTCGGTAAAAATGTCGGAAGCGTCATCGCTCGGCGAAGAAAACTCCGAAACCACGGCACCTTCGGGTCCAGCCTGAAACCAGTGGAGCGCATTGGAATCAATGGTGTACTGCTCGCCCGGGCGCAGAATGATCTCGTGATACACCGTGTAATACTCCTCGTCCCCCAAAGGCGGCTGGGAAACACGGTCGGCGGTTGCCGGCCCCTCGACATTGAGGTACACCGTTCCCCAGCGGCAGCGGAAGGTTTCCTGCTTGCCTTCCACGGCGCCCCGCTGCGGATGCCGGTGTTCGGGACAGGTCTGACCGGCCAGCAGCATGAGCTCCTTGGCACAATAACGGTCGGTATTGATATACGTCACCAACTGCAGGCCGGTTATCATGACCTGGCCAAGGCCAAAGTCTGCCACTTCCATCTGTTCACGTTCCGATGGTGTGAGGATAATACCTGCCTTCTGCAGCAGATCCAATGATTTTTTCTTGACCACATCGCGAGAATCCATGGGCACACCCCGTTTCTAATTTACTGAGTCCGGATTGAAGTCCAGACGGTACACAGCTTCGCCATCGTCCATAGCACCAGTATCTACGAAGCCGACCTGGGTATAGAGCTGCTTGGCTGCCAAGTTATCTGGAACGAAACTGATGAACACAGTCTTATGCCCTTGACTGCGCACATCGCTCAGCAGCGTGTTCATAGCTGCCCGGCCATACCCCTTGTTTTGGTGCTCATGGGCAAGCATGAAGCGGCAGATCCAATAGCCATCAAAGTCGTCGCCTTCCTCCGACAATCCATCCATGATAAAGCCAACCATGGTATCACCATCGTAGATCCCGCGGCAGACCCACTCCGATTCCCCGTACGCCTGCGCCAGGGAGTAGAGATTGCTGGCCACATACTTCTCTTGGTTCGGATGAACCTTCAAGTCCAAGGCCGTCTGCCAGTTTGCGCGGTTGATCGGCCGCAGCTGTACGTCCATTTGACCTCCCCTTCCTTATGTCAAAGTATTCGCTGCAGAACAACGTCATCCTGCAGGCTAACTGCAAGATCCACATCGAAAACTGCTGCGCCCATGGAACAAGCATTGGCGGCGGCCAAAGCTACTGCATCCACCAAAATCCGTTCCCAATCATGGCCCGCTGCCAACCCGCGGATCAGCCCCGCATTCATCGTATCGCCGCAGCCCACGGCGCTTACCACCGTAATGGCCGGAGGCCGCACGGCGAACACCCCAGCTGGCGTCACGGCCGTCAGCGGCTGGGCACCATCGCTGATCATTACCGCCTGCAAATGGTGCTCCTGCAGCAGCCGCTGCGCTGTGGGAACCATATGATCCGAACCGCCGAACCCTGCATCCTGCCACTCTTGGGCATTAATCTTCACCACATCCACCCAAGGCAGAGCTTCCAAAAGCCACGGAGCCCGCACATCCATCAGCACAGGCACATTGGTCAAATGCCACTGCTGCAGAACATCGGCCAAGCAAGCAGGGCGGGCAAACGTTTCCGGATTGCCGGCCACCACCACACCCCGCAGCTGCGGCCAAGTGGCCTGCGGACGGAGCGAGGCCAACTGCTGCCATTCCCCGTCTGTGACGGGCGGTCCCTGCTCCAAAAACTCGAAATGCACCTGGGCGTCCGGAGACGTCACAGTGGTGCAGATCCGCGTTGTACCGTCCACAGGCACGAAAGCCGTGTTGATCCCAGCTTCCTCCAGGAGAGCCTGCACTTCCTGGCCCACATGGCCGCCCAAAACCCCGGCGGCTACCACGGTTTCGCCCAGACGCGCCAAGGCCCGGGCGCTGTTGATCCCTTTGCCCCCGGCTACCGAAACATGCGGCGGTAAACGGTGCACGCCACCTTGAGCTTGGAAACCTTCCACTATATAGAACTTGTCCAATGCCGGATTCGGCGTCAGCGTTAGGAACACCAATCAAACCTCCTTTGAGTACGCCACCTTGTAGCTACGGCGCATCACTGGCCCCATCGGCGCAAAGCCTGCTCCAAAAATGCTTCCAAACGGTCCGCAACCATTTGGTCAGTCAGGTGGGTCACACCCAACTGCTTCCACCCCTCATCCACCTGTGGTGGACCAAAGAGGATGTCAAACAGGCAATGCATATCCCAGCGGGGATCGTAGACAAAGTCAGCAGGAGCATCTCGGCAGTACAGCTGCAAAAATTCGTCGGCGGCTTCCAATCCATACAACTGCGCCAAATCGAGACGGCACTGTCCTACGTCCACCTGCGGCGGTCCCACGCAGGCATTGGCCCAATCCACGATGCCCTGCAGACGACCATCGCTAAACAGCAAGTTCCCCGGATGAAAGTCCCGGTGAATGAAACTCTGCGGTCCCTGTGGCTGCCAGTTCCGCAGAACATCCAGGGCCTGAGCCAACAACTCCGGCCGTCGCGGCCAAGATGGAATCACAAACGTGTCAAAATCCTGATAGACCTGGTATTTCCAGGCAAAGTCGCTGCCGCCCACACGGTGAATATGCAGAGCAGCTGCGGCCATCGCCTGCAGACGCTCAGACAGACCCTGCGGCTGCAGAACCACGGCACCCGGCAGATAACTCATGAGCAGGGCGGGAACGCCCCCATGGACACCATGGACATCCACGGCGAGACCCCGCGGTGCGGCCAGCCCGGCCGCTGCCGCTGCCTGCAGAGCCGCCATTTCGTGCAGAGCCAAATCCGGTTCTTCCTCCCGCCACTGCGCATTGGTGTAAAGGCGCAGCACAGCCGTGGCGCCAGCCTCCCCTCGGTCAGCTGCGCTCATGGCCGGGACTTCGCTGCGCACCACAAACATGTCGGCGGACGTTCCCCCGTAGAGACGCTGGACATGAGATATTGCACCTCCGCCCAGGACATCGCTCACCCATGCTTCCAGTTGCTCGTTCCACAGTTCGGGTCTTGCCAACGATCTTCCTCCTCTTCAATCCAAGGTCGGGCACCATCCGGTGGGTAACCATCCGGTGGGTAATCATCCCGTGGGTAATCATCCGGTGGGTAGTGCCGCCAACCCTATGATGACTTAGGTACATGATCCAATGTGAACACCGTGTACGTGAAGGCTGGCAAAAATCCACAGCCCTCCGCCAGTCGCTTCGATGGCACATTGCTGTCCATACAATCCCAATCCATGGTAATGCCGCGCTGGCAGCAGTGATCCACCATAGCCCGGGTGACGGCACCCGCCAGGCCTCGGCGGCGGTACTCTTCCTTCGTATCCACGCCCAAGGCCCAGTGCCCGCCGTGAGCTACGAACGATGTGTAACAGCACGATACAGCTTCGCCGTCCACAACGGCAGCATACCCCGCCCCCCATTGCCAGAACCGGTCCAATGAGGACCACCAACTGCGCAAAATGCTCTGCAGCCACTGCGTATCGGCGGATGTCTCTTTGAGCCAGGCTGGTGTCACTGCACAGATCTGGCTCTCAGATGACTGCACACCTGACGGCTGTGCGGTGCCAGAGCAGTCATGGGGCTCCTGGCGGTAGACCCACTGCACCCACTCTTCGGCGCCCAGGACACCAAGTTCGTCCCGCAACAACCGGTCCCAAGCATCCGAATGAGAACTGAGCTCTATGTAAGTAACGATGCCTTTGGGTAGGTGGGCAACGGCTTGTGCCAGGGCCTGTGCTATCCAACACTTCCGTGCTCGCCCCACAACGTAAAACCCGCTCTGGCCCTGGGAATACAGCAACGCTGTCTCAGGCTGCTGGCCGTCATCCACCCAAACGTAACCTGGACTGGCTCCCAAGACAATGCTCTTCACCTCTGTGTTAATCCGCGGACCCTGAAGCAGTGGCTTCACCAACGCTAGCTCTTCATCGACCAGCCTCTGCATCTGTACAGCACCTCCTTAATCTGAACTAGGTACGTTTATTCACATTTCTCCGATATCCCATATTCTTCCACATACCAGGTAAAAACAAAACCAAACAGAACAGGCAAACCAATTCCTCCAAACCATGCTCATCCGTGGCCGCCCCACGACTGGCATCGTTCTATCCATATTCTTCCACATACCAGGTGAAAATAAACCCAAACAGAACAGTCAAACCAAATTCTCCAAACCATGCTCATCCGTGGCCGCCCCACGACTGGCATCGTTCTATCAATATTCTTCCACATACCAGGTAAAAACAAATCCAAACCAACCAGACAATCCAACCCGTCCAGCCCACTCAACAAACATAACCTGCCCAAACCACACTAATCACCGGAACCTGTAAACCACCACAACACCCAAATGGTCCAATGGTCCAAGTTCCCATACCCACCACAACTACACGGCCCCTGCTCCTCACAGCACTTGGGAGTCCAGCCACCGACGCAGGTAACGTTCCTCTTCGGGAATGCCTTCGTTCAGTCGGAAAGCAGCCACGATTGGCAGCCAGTAGCGGACCGCCTCCTCAGACCAAGGTCGCAGAGATCCATAGCCCCGGCGGTAGCGCCAATGCAGATAGCCGATGATCGCGCGCATCCAATGTGGCCTCCCATAGTCCCCGTGAACGGCAGCTTGGAGCAGCAGCACGGTACGAGCAGCATCGGCGGCGGCCCAGCCACTGGTAGCATTGATCCAATCAATGACCACGGGGCCGGAGGGAGCCAACAGAATGTTGCCCGGGTGATAATCGCCGTGGCACATGGTTGCTTCGGGCGGCTGGGCCAATACTCGCTCGAGAAGCTTCTGCCGCACACCGCCATCCAGATCCGGTGCTTTTCGGATCCCTTCGCAGAGAATATCCCTCTGCGGGGGCAGCTGTGCGCCGGAAATACTGTGCATGCGCGCCTGAAGCTGTCCCAGCACAAAGCCCCAGTGATGCAGACCATGCGGTGAAAGGAGTTGCTTTTCCATGGTTGGCCCGCTGATCTTCTGCAGGCCAAGCCGATCATGCTCCACCGCCAGGACCCGGGGCGCAGGAAATCCAGTGTCCCAAGCTGCCTGCGTATTGGCTCCTTCCTGGGCGATGAGCTTCGGGTCCACAGCGGACAGGAACACCTTCCACGCCATGCTCCCATCTTCCATGACCACTGCCTGCCGTCCACGGCCTAACTCATGCATGTGGTTGCCATCCATCCCAAGCACCTCCCCGGCGTCACAACTGACGCGGTCCGTAACACTATTCTCTGGTTTTCATTCTGGCGCCTCAGGCGAAATTCCTGTTCGCGCAAAGAGACATCCGGTACCGGATGTCTCTTTGAACTATTCTCGAACTTCCATCCACAACTCTTACTGCGAACTTCCATCCACAACTCCTACTGCGAACTTCCATCCACAACTCCTACTGCGAACTTCCATCCACAACTCCTACTGCGAATTTCCATCTATAAATGCTGCTTCGAACCTCCAAGCCATAGCTCCTGCTGCGCAGATCCACTCGGGCGGCACTGCTGTGGCGGCACTGCCCTGGCAGCACTGCTCTGGCGGTTCTACTCTGGCAGCTCTGCTCCAGCAGTTCCCTTATCCTGCTCAATCCAGTTGATCCGATTCTGGATCCGAGCTTCCCTTCCGTGAGCAAGTTGCTCTATTCGTCGAAGGCTTCGCTGACTTTCCATTCCTTCCAAACATTACCCACCAGTTCAGGGCTGGGTTTCAGAGTTTTCTTACCCGGCTTCCAACCAGAGGGCGTAGCTTCCGTTCCTTTGGACTCCCGTACCAACTGGAATGCCTTAATCTGGCGCAGGGTTTCGCCCACATTGCGTCCTACCGGCGGTGTCAGAACCTCAAAGCCCTGCACAACGCCATCGGGATCGATGAGGAAACGTCCACGGGTTTCCGTGCCGCCTTCTTCATCAAAGACGCCATACATCCGACCGACTTCGCCACCTTGGTCAGCCAACATGGGGAATGGTATGTCCTGGCCGATCATCTTCGATAGCTCATGATCATTCCACATCTTATGCACGAACACACTGTCCACACTAACGGACAGAACTTGGACACCCAACTTCTCAAATTCAGCATGCTTGTCGGCAACTGCCGACACTTCCGTTGCTCAGACGAAGGTGAAGTCGCCGGGGTAGAAGCAGAGCACGACCCACTTTCCTTTATACTCAGCTAAGTTCACATTGGCAAATTTGCCTTTGATGTACGCGGGCAGGGTGAAGTCTGGTGCAGGTTGTCCTACTTTGATCATTGTGCTTGCTGCCTCCTTCTGGGTTGGGGTTGCGGCCGCTGGGTCTTCAGTGGCAACCTTTTGCTTAGCTTTCGGCCGCTGGCATCCAGCTTTGAATTCTTCAGGCACAGGCAAAACCTCCTTCACAAATATGGGGCGGCATTACGGACCCGATGTATACCTAATCGCGCTGCCCGCACAGTGGCAGCGGACTCTTCAGAGAGCCATACTGCGACCGCTTCTATGTCTGGCAGGTGCAGACCGCCCTTATTAATAATTTATATCACATTTGGCAGAAAAAAGCAACTCGAACTTCACTATTTCGTAATAATTAAGTACTCGACTTACGAATTAGTTGCATTAGCTGTGATCTTTATAACGAATTATGGTTTCACCGTGATATCCCGGATCAAAGGCACTCCCACCCAAGGCTCCGAGACCCCATCTTGGTTCCAAGGCACCCGTTTCGATTGATACGCTTCATCATAGGTGCGATCGAAGTGCACATGGAGCGTGGGTCCACCCACAAACCGTACCTGCAGTACATCCGCCGCAGCATAGCCCTGGACCAGCAGGGCTTCCCGCCCCATCCGATACAGGAGATCCCATACGGCCTCAGTACCCTTGTTCCGCAGCTCTTCGGCGAACGGAGCCGTGAGCAGAACATCCATCCAATCCCAAACATTGGCCGAGATGCCCTCCACCATCTGCAGCAGTACCGCCCAAAAACTGATCGGTTCAGCGCTATCCAAAACGAACAAGCCTGCTTCCACTGCATAGCGGTAACGTAGACGCTCGTAGGCAGCAATGCGGAAAAAGTCTTCCTGTGACCACGGGCATTCCGAGCGCACCGGCGGCAGGGAAGCATCGGCATCCCATGCCACGTAGGCCGCCGTCCGTTCCCAATCAGCAGGGGTCACGGTGGTCAGAGTCAACAGGTCCTCTTCCTCGTCCCAAAGCAGCCACTCACCGGTTGCCTTCAGCAGAACACCCCGGTGATCCAACACATAGTGCGCAGGCAGAATCTCCGGTGTGAAGTAACCGCTGGCCAGCAGGATAGCTGGCTCGTCTGCAGCGGGCAATTTTAGGTTCCGGGTTCGATGATAGACTCGCGTCGAATCAATGTTCCCGGACAGGTCCATAATGCCGAAGACTCCGTCTTCTTGTCGTCGCAACAGGAAAAAGGCCGTATGATCCGAAGAATAGTCCACTGCATAGGCCTGGCTGCCAAAACCAAACAGTTTGAAGTCGCCATGAACAGCTTCAAAAAAGAGCAGGTCCTCCACTGGCCGTTCCAACAGCCATGGATACTGGTCGCTCATGAGCTGACGCATGCCGCCAGCGGTTGGAAACGAACCGTCAATGGCTGCCAGCGCCCGCCCTGCTGCAGCGGCCACATGCATGGTCCCATCCCACTGCAGTTGCTCCAAGCTAGGTACGGCTTGGTCAGCTTCCCTGCCGATCTTCCCTAGGACTTCCACCACCCGGTAACGCACAGAGGCCATTTCGTGGTCCAACAGCGGCAGCAGGCGCGGAACCACCCATTCGCCTAACTCCACCAACTCTTCTACGGCTCGACTAGCCGCAATCCAATTGCTGTCCTGCAGATCGTGCAGCAGGCGATCCACTTGGTCCGGAACCACTGCCTTCGCGTCAATCACCGGACTCTGACCTGCCACTAACAGGAAAAACACAATAATATAGACCATTGCTGCAAGTCCCCGGTGCATTCGTCTCACCCCATTTTCAGTTCTTCCGACGTCCTACGTCCTTCACCGCACCGCGGCACCCACGTGCCCCACTGCATTTCCCATCGGACGTCTCAAAAATCAACTATCAAATCCTCCATCAAAACGCTCGTTTCCGCCTAACCCGCTGGCAGCCAAATGCCGCTGGGCTGCTGGCCAAAACCATCCGTTACAATCCCCGTCGCCCGCAGCGGCCAGCCCCGCTCCATGCGCTGACGCACCACTTCGAGACTGGGAATCCCTTCGGTGGCACTGACCACTTCCACACAAAAAGCTGCCACGGCAGCGGCCAATGCGGCCCCAGCTGCGGGTTCCATCCCTTCGTGGATTGCTGTCAGCAACCCGGCAATGGCCGTATCCCCAGCTCCGGTGGCGCCGCGATTCACCACGTCATAACAGGGCATCAAACCAGTTAAGCCAGCCCACAGTCGCAGTGGTTCATGACTATGGTGCCGCAGCGTGTCGGCTCCGGCAAGGAACAGACCTTGCTCACCCAGTTTAATCCCCACCAAACCAGCTCCCCACTGCTGCAGGCGCTCGGCAAGATCCTGCAGATGCTCTACGGTCACAGGGTTCGGCGCAGGTTCCTTCAACATCACCATCAACTCATCATAACTGGGCAGGAAAATGTCGGTAACTGGCAGCACACGCTGCAGCCAGACAAACCAATCAGCGGTAGCCGCCTCCGACTGCGGATCGGGGTATGCCGTATCCAAACTGGTCACAATACCCATCTCCCGCAGGCGGCCAAACATGGTGGCCAGGTTCTCGCCCCCGTCACTGTACATACTGTGCATCAGCGGCGGATAGCCAAAATGGAAAATGGTCACTTCGTCCAGCCGATCATAGGGTACATCCGACCAATGAAAGGTGCCATTGGGGCCCGGATCATGAATGAACATACGGTCGGCGTCCGGGGGCGAGATCACCAGCGCATAGGAGGAAGCCACATCACTAACCCGCTGGATCAGCATCCGTTCCGGCGGATGGACCTGCTCCAGCACAGACATGGTCAGATCTCCCAACAGATCCGAACCTACCTTGCCAATGACAAGCGGATTCATCCCCAATCGGGCCAGCGCTCCCCCGGTATTGGACATCGCACCGCCGGTGGTAATCTGCATTCCCTCAGAATGCACCGTACTGCCGGGCTTCAGCGAACTAACGGAGCCTTGGTTCCAGCCGGGAATCAAATCAATGCAAACATGTCCCGCCGCTGCAATGGTCATATGGACACCCTTTCCGTCAATGGCTGCCGTTATGTCTGCAGACATCCCGGGACCAGCCGTCCTTCTCTGGATCAAGATCTTCGGTCTACCCAGATAGCGCCTACATCGGCTGTGTGCCAAAGACGGCGATCTGGCGCTTCGTATTGGCAGTGATGGCACCCCGTCCCACAGCCGTCAGATCAGGATAGGTCATAGGTCTGCCCGCAGCCAGCGCTTCCTTGACCGCTTCCACAGCCAACAGGGCATTCTCCGTATAAAAGTTCACTTTGTTAATCCCGCGGGCAATGGCCGCCTGGAAATCCGCCTCAGTCAGGCCGGACCCCCCGTGTAGAACCAGCGGCACAGTGGTGTTCTGACGGATGGCTGCCAAGCGAGGCAGATCCAACTCCGGTGTCTGCCGATACGGACCATGCACGGTACCCACCGCCACGGCCAGGGCATCCACCCCGGTCAAATGGACAAACTCCGCGGCCTGCTCAGGATCTGTGTATCTGCCCGTATCCACTTCACTACCGCCCTCAAAGTCCCCTTCGCCGCCGGCCACATGGCCCAACTCAGCTTCAATACTGACTCCGGCCATATGGGCCAAGTCTGCCAACTCCCGGGTCTGGGCTATGTTGTCATCCCATTCCAACGTCGATCCGTCAAACATCACCGAGGAAAATCCCCAGTGGATGGCTTTGACTAAGGTTTCTTTCTTTGTACCATGGTCCAAATGCAGAACCACAGGCACTGGCGATTGGGCGATCCGCTGCTTCAGATAGGGAACGAAACGTCCAAGATCCAGATAGCGAAAATGGACTTCGGCCACACTGAGAATGACGGGCGTTCCCGTCTCCTCGGCAGCAGCCAATACACCTTCCACAAAATCATGATTCGTCACATTAAAGCTGCCCACTGCATATCGCTGCGGCACAGCTGGTTCCAAGACATCACGGAGCGTCATTAAAGGCAATATGCTTCCTCCTTTGGCAGCCCTGTGCAGCACTGCCCCTGATTGCTAATTCATTTCGTGGTTGGTGGGGCAAAAACCTTCCCAAACCCCCGACTCAAAACCATTTCCAGCTATAGCCAGGCCGGCTTACCCACCCGCCTCAGGCCAGATCCCGCCAAAACGTCAGATTACGCTTCAGCAAAAAAGATCGGGTTGCTCCAGGCCGTGCGACCCTTGGAATCCACACACTCCACGCGTACGAAGCCTTCCCCGCCTCTCCGGCGATACACCGCTTCGGTCAAGCGCTGGCCTGGCTCGGCATGCACACTGCGCCCATGGGGTTCCCAGGCCACGAAGTGAATCGAACACACCGGCGAGCACTGCACATACACTTCATCGCCGTCCACAGCCCACTCCAAGATCTCTGGACCGGCTGACGAGTAAAAGTGCCCTGCTCGCAGGGCAGCCAGCACTCCATCCGTGGTCAAATGGTCGCTGCGTACCATCACCCAGCCGCCCAAGGAATCCCCTTCCATGCTGTGACTATCATCCACTGCGGTTCCCCAGACCTTACGGCCGCGCCGCAGCAGGCTGTCCCAGTACAGAACCGCCAAACCCGTGCGGTTGCCGTACTCGCAGCCGTGGTTATAGATCTCGAACAGGGAAAATCCCTGCAGATTCTCAATATCTGCGAACTCTCGCCGGGACCAAACAGGATGACAATACATGGTCAAGGCCTGCTCCGCTCCTAAGGAATCCAACAGAGCCTGCCCCACGTTTTCCCCGGCCTGGGGTGACTGGTAAGGCCGCCCATGCTTCTCCCGCCACGATGCATCACCCAAAGCCACCACATGATGGGTACCCACATCGGGATTGATGTCTCCTTCCAATCCGGGCAGAACCAAAAAGGCATCACCCTGCAGAGACTCGTGAAACCCAAAGGTGCGGTGATCTGTGATGGCGAGAAAGTTCCAGCCCGCGTCCCGATAATGCTCAACCATAGCCGCTGGTTCGGCCCGACCATCAGAAATGGTCGTATGACTGTGCAGATTGCCTTTCCACCAATGCCTGCCTACTTCACTAAGTGCGAACTTCACAGCATCGCCTCCTTCATCAATGACTGCAGACATCATCTACTGGGGCTCGGCAGCGGCAGCGGTCAGTCCGTCATTGACCCATAGGGACAGCCAACCAAGGGCGAACAAAACACTCCAGGACGCCACAACAGCCGGCCAACCGAATCGACTGGCTACCAAGCCTGTTACAAGGGCCATGAAGCCCGAACCAACATAGGACGAAAAATCCAAAAAACCAGCCAAGGTCGATGCCCTGCCGCGACCACCAAAGGCCATGGGGATCGAAGACAACAGCAGGACGTTGACACCGTTGATCAACGCCGCACATAGACCCAGGAACAGGCTCAGACGCAGCGGACCGCCGCCAAAACCCAGAGCTGTGCCGGCAGCCACGGCGGTGCCAGCCAAGAAGAGCCACAGCAGGGTTCGCCGCTCGTTGCTGCCAAAAACCTGCAGCAGATAACTGGCCCCCAACACCCCTAAGAACCCCATGCTGGGTATAAATAGAGCAAAGCCCGCTGCCCGTCCAATGCCAAGGCCAAAGGACTGGACCAGCAGAATCGGTACCCACATGTTGATACCATCCTTGATCATACCCTGGAACATAGTGGTGAAAGACAGCAAGACCAAGGGCTTTTGCAGCAGAAATGCCCGCGTATCCTGAAGCATGGTCTGCTGTTTGCCATCGCCCTTAGGTTTGGGCGCACCCACCGAGAACACGCTGCCCATACCCACATCCTGCGGCTGGTCAGGAATACGTACGTACCAGAGAACCGCCAATCCAGCCAAATATAGGGCCGGTATCCAAAAAACCCATGCGTAATGGGATGTGTACTGCAGGATTTGACCCGAAATGCCCCAACTGACCAAAGCTCCTACCACGAAGGAAGTGCCAAGAATGGCAGACAACTTCGGGCGCTGGGCTGGCAGGGACCACATGGATGCAGTGCGGACGATGGGGCCCCAGCCCATGGACTGAAAAATCCCATTGGCGCCCCAGAGAACCAGCATCCAAGAAAGGGTGGACGCCATCCCGAACGCACCATTGAGCACGGCTGTACCCAAGAGGCCAATGGCCACGAATAAGCGGCTGGACACAAGGTCGCCCAAGGTGCCGTTAATCAGCTGCCCGAAGGCGTACACCCAAAAGAACACGCTGCCAATGGCACCGACTTGAATCGCACTGAAACCTAAGGTCTCCTGGATGGCCGGCAGGGCTATGGCTAAGTTCACCCGGCCCAAATAGAAGGAAGCGTAGGCCAACCATAACATGGAAAATATTCTTCTCTGCCATCTACCAGCGTCCTGTACCATGGGCCAACTCCTCTAACAAACCATGAATGTTCACAACAGGGACCTGCTCCAGCAGCACCCCGCTGCCGTTTCTGCTTATTGTTTCCCCGGACAGCGACGCCAGTCCTGCAACGATCTTAGCCACCCAACAAAAAAGACCCCAGTCGTTGGGATCTTTGCAAGCCGCACCCTAAGCAGCAGCCGCCTGGCCAGTGGCGGCTGCGCCTCGGCATCGAAAGGTTGTCAGCGGTAGCCTTCTTCTTTGAGCAGTTCCACGGCAATATCAGGGAAGTCGACAAAGACGCCGTCCACCCCGTAGTCGAAAAAGAAACGTCGCAGTTCGTCTTCCAAATCCGCTGCGTAGGCCGGCAGACTGTCCGCCCGGAATGTGTAGGGATGCACCGCCAGCCCCCGCTCATGGGCTGCCCGCACCAGGAACAGGTCCTGCACCGGATTACCATTCACATCTTCAATGAGCCGCTTTGAGGGACCGATGGCATTGGCGTAGGCAGCGATTTCATCGAGGCCCGTTTCGGTCAGCATATGCAGATGCGAGTCGCTGGCTGAAATCAACTGCACCAGCGGCAGCTGGGTGTCCAATTGGAAGCGGAGCCGCCGAAGGCTCGAGGACTCAAAGGACTGAATCCATATCGGCGCGTCCGCGTCCACATAACCGTGGGCAGCCAACAGGTCCAAAAGGGCTTCTTCCAAGAAGAGACCCTGCTCACGATGCCATTCCGAGGACTTCGTTTCTGGATAGATTCCCACATTGCGGCCTGTACTTTTGTTCAGTCCCTGGGTCAGAAGAATGATTTCCTCCAAGGTAGGGATGGTAAAGAGGCCCAGTTCTATGGGAAAGCGGTCAGGATACACGGGTACACCGGCCCGGCCACGTTCCCGCACCGTCAACAGCTTTAACTCGGGAAGCGTAAAATCTGCCACGTAGTACGAGCCGTCAGCGCGGGCCCGTCCGGGGAAAACTTGGGCGACATTGGTGGTAGCATCAAGAGTTCGATCGTGCATGGCCACCAAGACACCGTCTCGACTCATCATCAAGTCCGGCTCCAAAAAATCCGCCCCTTGGGCATGGGCGTAGGCGTAGGCTGCCAGTGTATGCTCGGGAAGATATCCCGATGCGCCCCGATGGGCTATCACCACTTTCGCAGCGGCGGTGGCCCCCAATAGCAGGACTATCAGGCCGGCCAACAGGATCCCGAACAGCAGTGGTCTGTGTCTCAGCGTCATTCGACATCGTTCCTTTCGTTACGGATTGAGGCGGCGGGCTTCGGCAGCAAAGCTGCTGCCGCAGCATTGGTCGCATGCTTTTCCCGCCGAGTCGCTGGCTCACACGACACTGGGCAGCGAAGATCAGCGGTCCGGAGAGCCTGACCTTGGAGCCGCTACCATTTGGCCTTTCTGCAGATGTGCCCGTGTCTTCAGTTCATGGTCCGCCACCACATGGGAAAAGACTACCGGCAGCGTCGCCGCGGTAAAATAGTCTTGGCGATCCTGGAACTGCATGTGCAGATGGGGTTCGGAGGCATGGCCGCTCTGACCGCAGCGGCCCAGCTCTGCACCGGCCGCTACCGTTTGGCCCACTTGGATCTGCAGCGATCCTGGAATGAGATGGGCGAAGAGGGAATACTCGCTGTCGCTATGTTGGATCACGCAGTAGTTGCCCCGAATGTCTCTGGCCCGCCAATCCAGGGCCATCGTGCCGGGGCGGCCTCGCTCGGGTACATCATTGCGCACTTCTACCACCACGCCAACGGCGGGTGCCAGTACGGGCTTACCGTAGCAGAAATAGTCAGACCGGTGGATCCCCTCCCCGCGATGGCTGCCACCTTGGTCATTCACCAGCAACAGGTCCCAGGCAAAGCGGTGGTTCCCTAAACTCAGCGAGCGCGGGGTTTCATGGTGGACGGTGCCTTCGGCCACGAACCACTGTCCCTGGACAGGCAGGCAAAAGTCGGTTTGCTGCACATATGTGTGTACATTCGGAAGGCGACCGCCATAGCGAACTCCCACTACCAGGGCACCCAATAACTGGCGAAACAGCTGCACCGACTGCAGAGGATTGAAGAGGGCGGCGGTCTGACTGAACGTGAACTTGAGGAACGTAAGAATTGGCCCCTGCCGCTGGGCTGGCCCGGGCAAAAGCGGTAGTTCTGCTGGCCTTGGCGACGCATCCTGAGACTGGCCGCCGTTGCGGACGCCAGCGGTCTGGATAACAATAATCAACACCGTGCTCAGCAAAGCTGGCAGAGATGCATGTGCCGCTGCCACACCCAGATAGGCCAGCCAAAAGGCCAGCAGAGTCATCCCGGACAGGGCACGGGCGCAGGTCGCCGACGGCCACGTCCACGGCAGACTGTGGGTCAAGGTCACTAAAGTCACAAAGAGGGGCAATCGCAGGCTAGTCGCAGCCGGGGTCACCACCACTAGGCCCAAGACCAGGGCCGTGACAAACAGAAGCATAGATACGAGGTGATTCCAGAACTGCCGGGAGCGCGGTAATACCAAACGCTGCCATGATGTAGACGATGGTTGGGATGGCTGGGACCCCTGGGCATCGGCATCCGGCTGAGGACCGGGACCCGGATCGGCGTCTGCTGTGCTGTCGGGCTTCTCAGAATCCAGCGGAGCCGCTGCGGGCACGGCCACGGCCTTGGCCTGGTCTTTTGGCGTGCCCGGTTGGGGAGCCTCCGCAAGCTCAATGGGCTCCGGAACTGTTGTGGATTTGGACGCTTCCATGCTTCATCACCCCCGTTCATGGGCTGTCGAAATAATCGCTGTCTGAATACCGGCTGTTGGGTGGCTGTTGGGTAGCCTATGGGTCACCGGCTATCCCAAATATGGCTGTGATTCGCAGGATCATTACCATTTCAACGCAGGATGTTCGGCCGCAGGATGTTGGCCCGCGGGACACTTGGTTTTGCTGTCTTCGGAATGACTTCGCCAAAGGAGCCGGAGAACCTTCCTGCTGGTTCACTGGGGAATTGTGGGTCCTTTCGGGAGCCCTTTGGCATCGGATGCTGTTCTGGCTGCAGCGCTACCCTTGGTGGAGGCTGCCTTGACAGATGGCCAGGGCTCCTTCCTCAAATCTGTTTCCAGCCGAGCCAGCCATGATCAACGGGCGGACCTTGGTCCTTGTGTCGTGCTGTGCCGTGTCGTGCTGTGCCGTGTTGTGCTGTGTCGTGCTGTGTTCTGCAGTATCCTGCGGTTTTTTCCAACGGTCTTCTATTCGAGAGGGAGCCGGCCCTCCTCGGTCAGCATCCAGCTGACGATCTGCCGATAACAGTCCAGTTTGTACTCTCGCACTGGGAGCGGACAGCGGCGCTCACCGGAGATCTCCAGATTGAACGCCCCTTGGTAGTTGATAGCTCGCAGGCCTTGGAGCACGCGGTCCCAACGGATGCTGCCTCTCCCATAAGGCATAAGGTGCTGATCGCGCTGGCCTTCATTGTCATCAATGTGCAGCGCCCATAGACGCTGACCGGCTTCCGTGATGAACTGGTATTGGTCACCACCAACAATGTGAAGATGTCCGGTGTCGAGGCAGATGCCGATAGCGTCGGAACCCACTGCATTGATAAGGGCAAGAATCTCCTGAGCGGTTGTGGCCGTCCAGTCCATGTTTTCAATACACAGCTGAATACCCATCTGCGAGATGTGGCCCGCCAGCTGCCGGAGTGACTCCACATTCCGCTCAAACACTGGGTCCATAACCTGTTTCGCCAAAAAGCGGTCTCGCCCACCCGGGTGGATGACGGCCTGCTTGACGCCCGCTGCCGCAAATAGATCCAGCCAACGATACAGTACGTCCAAAGCCTTGGCTGGCTCCTCTCCAGCGATGTCAACGCCAACCCAAGGCAGATGTCCTTGGGCGAACTGAATGTCCAGATCCGCTGCTTCCTGCCGAAGCTCTTGGCCCACCTGTTCTGGAGACCCCTGTTCCAGCAGTTGCGCACCATGTTCCACCGATAGTTCCAGGTAATACCAACCTTGACGGGCGAACTTCCTCAGCATCGCTTGGGGTGTAAACTCTTCATAGTAACTGGTCCAGATGCACGGCTGTATTCTCATGGCAAAGCTCCTCACTACTTTATTCGCACCATTTTGGCGCTGCTGTCGTCCGATTGTTGCCTTGCGTCGCACGATTGTTGCTTCGTGTCGGGCTGCGGTGGGCACTGGTTCCGTGTCCAGTACCTTGACCCCGTGGCCAGCTGCCGGCGCCCACGAAGCAATCCATAGGATAAGAACAAAGGGATCCTCTTCATGGGGTTATTGGGGGTTGTTGGCCTCGTTGGGGTTGTTGGCCTCGTTGGGGTTGTTGAATTGTTGGGGTTGATGAGTTTCTGGGTTTGAAGAGTTTCTGGGTTTGATGAGTTTCTGGGTTTGATGGTCCCTTTACCGCTGCCGGCTCGCTGCTTCCACCTTTTCGACAATGGCTCGGATTTCGGCAAAGTCAGCGATGCGCAGCCGCCTGTCGTCGTAGGTTTCGGCGCCCATGCGCACATCATCATTATGCCACACCATGGGCGATGGCTTCGTGGTACTCCGCCCAGTATGAACCTGCCACACACCCAACCGCAATAGTGCATCCACGTGGTCGCTAGCAACACCGCCCCCGGGCATGATCTCCAAACTGTCACCAACGTAATCCAGGATCGCTTTCAGCATGGGCAGTCCCTCGGCCGAACGCTTAGCCTGGCCTGACGTCAGCAACCTGGTCACACCCAGTTCCAACAAAACATCCAAAGCCTCCATGGGATCACGACACACATCGAACGCCCGATGGAAAACAGTGTCTAGCTGGTTGTCTGCAGCTGTATCCAACAGCGGCCGCATCACGTCCTGATCCACCCTTCCATCCTGGGTTAAAGCACCAAAGACAACGGCTTTAGCTCCGGCGCGCCCAGCCGCCAAAATATCGCGCTGCATGACCAATTGTTCTTCCACTGAATAAACAAAATCGCCGCCGCGGGGCCGAATCATCACCGCCACGTCGATGGGGATGTGGCTGGTCACATACTCGATGGTACCGTAGCTAGGTGTAGTTCCTCCGGCCGAAACGTCGGCACATAACTCCACCCGTTTGGCTCCAGCACTATGGGCAATTTGACAATCCTCCACCGTGTAAACACAAACTTCCACCAATCCTTTGTGCAATGCCTTCCCTCCTGACCACATACCTTGACCACATACCAGGTAACTTCCAGGTTCTTCCACGTACCTGGTAACTCCCAGGTTCTTCCACAGGTAACTTCCAGACCCTTCCACATACCTGGTAACTTCCAAACTTTTCCACATACCAGGTACATGGGAAAACTTCCACGTACCACCCGCTACCGCAGCCCCCGGCCTAATCCGCTGGGTGTTCTGCTAGGAATCGGTATACCACGGAATCCCGTATAGGCTCATAGCCGATTTTGGTGTAGATACTATTGGACGTCGGATTGGCCAAATCCGTGTAAAGACTGCAGTACTCATAAGACTGCAGCAGCCGTGCACTCAAACCGTGCACCAACGCGGTGGCATAGCCGCGGCCGCGATACGTCTTGGGTGTATACACATCGCTGACCACAATCCCCCGTCGGGTCGACCGCGACTCGGCCGCCATAGAGCGCTGCTGCCCATCTACGACCCAAAGGAATAACGCTCCGTTGTCCAGCATGCGCATAATAGTGCGGGCATAATCCACGTGGGGTTCATTGGGCAGAGCTTCTTCGCAGAACTCCTGCTGCCACTGGATCAACAGCGGAGCATCACCGCCCACGGCCTGCCGCATCGCTCCTGCTGTAGGCGGCACGTCCTTTAGCTTCTTCAAGGAGTAGACCCGCTGTTCCATGTCCAGCTCGGCCGTCAAGCCTGCTCTGTGCCCCCATGCTTTCGCGAAGACGTCGCCCACTGGACGCAGCCCTATGACGCCCGGAAACTGGACACCATCCTTCACGAGTACATCAACAGCTTTGGCTACCGCCGCTTCGACCTTTTCCAGTACCCCTGCTCGCTCAGCGTCCATCGCCAAGGCCAACTGTGGAGCGGTGACCACCACGTTGTGTGGCGGCGTTCGCAGCAGCACCAAATGAATTCGTTTCTCCTCTTGGCTGAGGCCTGCAACATCCTTCTCAGCCTTCACCTCCGAAACGTCGGCTGGCTGCTTACCTTCATCTTCTTCCACAATCCAAAACCGCGGCGGCTCGTCGAGACTGCTGTACCCTTTGAGCAGCGACTGCAAAATGCCCAATGGCAAATTGTTCCCGACTTCATCCCGTTCCAACAAACCCACCACCCGCTGCAAAAATACATGCAGGCAGTGGAACTCCTGCACAGCCATGTCCACGGCCTTACCCCCTTATGGATTCCTTGCCCGGCGACAATGCTGTGGAGTTGGCTACAAGCCGCTTATCCCAACCTCACCGCCTGGCGCCTTTGCCCTTAAGCATTCGACCTTCACCAAAAAAAACCTCCGAATTCTCCAAATGGAGTACGGAGGTCTTTTGGATGCCGCGGATGCAGCACTCTCAGGACAGGCTGGCACCGCCAAAGTCTTCGCTTCAGCGCGCTCTTAGAAAAACTGTTTACGCTGGTTAAGAGCACCTTTGGGTACAGCAAAGGCCTGGGCGCGCTTCATGCCAGCCGGCGCTCCTCGAACTACGGTCAGCGCCTTGTAGTATTCAATGAACGGGAAGTTGGATGTTTCACTGCGAGCATAAGCATAGACCGACATGGCATCGGCCCACAATGCAAAGATATCCTCCGGGATATCGATGAAGACCTCGGGATTAAAGTCATACGGATCTTCCCAGTTATCCGCATAATACAGCGGGCCGCCATAATGGGCTGGCAGATCCCGCGTTATGGTCTTGAGGGCTGCATAGAAACGTGCATCTTCCACGATGTGGTGGGCCGCTGTATGATCCTTGTGGATACTCCCCGGCCAGTGGCTGATGATCAAGGTGGGCTTAACGTCCCGAATGATATCTGCCACTTCGTATTTGACCTCGTCATTCACAGGTAACTCGGCGTCTTTGTAGTCCAAAAAGCGCACTTGGGCGCCGATTTTCTCCGCAAACGCCTCCGCCTCTTCCCGCTTCTGGACCGCATATTGCGCTGGAGACAACCTGGGATGACCTTTCTCGCCAGGGGTCAAATGGAGAAACGTAGCTTGGTGACCCGCTTGAATGTACTTGGCCATGACGGCACCAGCTGTGAGATCCATGTCACCGGCATGGGCACCGATGGCCAGAATGTGTTCTGACTTTGCTTGTGTCATTGTCCACACCTCCGAGGTTCATTCTTTGAGACCTGACAGTGACAGGCCTTTTACGTAATACTTCTGAAGAAAGATGAAGACGATAAATACCGGCACAACGCTGATAGTCAGTCCAGCGCTAACTAGCGCTTGCGTCAACGTGGGATCCAGATGGGACTGCAGCATCTGAATTCCTACGGGAAGAGTGGCCAGCTTGTTGTTGACGGTGTAGATGAGCAGCGCCCAGATGAACTCATTCCATTGGTTGATAAAGGTGAATATGGCTAGGGTAGCTAGTGCGGGCAGTGTCATGGGAACTACGATTTGCCCAAAGATACGAAATTCGGAAGCCCCGTCAATCCTGGCCGCATCCAAGAGTGCATCAGGGATACCCATGATAAACTGCCGCATCAAGAAGACACCGAAGCCACTGACAGAAAACGGCAAAATCAGTGCCCAACGAGTGGCCGCTAGACCCCCATCGATGTTGACGAATGGGAAATTGACCATGATGTAAAAGTTAGGGATCAGAAACAAGAATGCCGGAAACATCATCGTCGCCAGAACAAACCGGAAAATGATATCTCGACCGGGAAACTTCAGTTTTGTCAGGGCGTAGCCTCCCAAAGTGCTGGTCAGAAGCACTAAGCCGGTAACGCTAAAACTGACAATTAGGCTATTCGTAAACAGCCTCCCCATATTCAATGAACGAATTGCCTGTTCAAAGTTGCTGAAGCGGAACTCGGCAGGGAACAACCTATAGCGCACGCTCATCAGTTCAGCCGGCCCCTTGAACGAAGTGAATACCATATCCAAGAAGGGGAATACCATGGTAATCACACCGGCGACAATGATGACGTAGGCCAGCCAAGGAGTTTTTTGTTTCATCAGTAACTCTCCACTCCTCCCCTGCGAAACAAGAATAACTGTACAACCGTGATCACGAATACCACAATGAACAATGTGTAGGCCATGGCGCTAGCCAAACCCCAGTTGCCAAATCGAAACGCCTGATTGTACATTTCGAGGGCTGCTACGTTTGTAGAGTTGCCCGGCCCGCCATCACCAGTCATGACCATGATGAGTGTAAAAGATTGCAGGCCTCCGATTAGGCCCGTGATGAGAACAAAAAGAATCGAGGGCTTGAGAAGTGGTAGGGTGATATTGAAGAACAACCGCCACTCGGAGGCACCTTCAATCATGGCTGCTTCGTAGTACGTCTCGGGAATCGCCTTGATCCCTGCTGTTAAGATGAGTACTGCAGCCCCTATACCCGCCCAGGCGCCGACAACGACGATGGCAGGCAAGGCTGTATTGGGATTAGCTAAAAACCGGATGGTAGGGATTCCCAACGCATTCAGCAGACCGTTGATCATCCCTCCATGGGGATGGTAGAGATAAGACCAAACGTTTCCGATAGCAACCACCGTGGTCACGGTGGGCAGGAAATACATTGTGCGCCAGAACGCCTGAAACCGCAACTTCGTCACTAAGTAGGCCACTGTAAGGGCAGCTACAAAGGAGAAAAAAACTGTCCCAAATGCGTAGTAAAACGTATTCCAGAGGATGGGATCGAGAAAATCCGACCACGGCGAGAAGAGGTCTTCATAGTTTCGCCAACCAACGAAGCGGATGAGCGACAGATCGAAACCGCCCCATTCGCTGAAACTCAGCACTAAGGAAAAACCCAATGGGATGACGAGAAAAATTGAATAAAACAGAAAGATCGGAAGCATAAAAGTGTAGCCCATTACCGTTTGTTGTGTTTTTCGTTTCAAACCGCGGCCCTCCTTTCAACGCAGAGTTTAGTAGAGTCAAGGGGGAGACGCATGGCCTCCCCCGCCTACACAGATGATCAGCGACTGAGTTCCCGCATAATCTGCTGCTCAGCACGTTCCAAGGCAGCATCTGGGGTAATCTGACCAGCCCATACAGACTCGATCTCCCGCTGCAAGATGGTCTTGATGCGCTGACCCGCAAAAATCGCAGGTTCGGGAATCGCATACTCGAGAGCATCAATGAACGGCTGGTTGTTTGGATGCGCTAAGTCATCGGCAAGCGCTTCGAGATCAGAATCACGAGCCGGGATGATGCCCAGGTGACTCATGAAATTACCCATGGGCGTAGCACCATTTTCCGTTGCGTAGCTGTTCATCCACTCGAGAAACTTCCAAGCGGCTTCTTGGTTCTGGGAACGGTTGTTCACTCCAAAGAACCACGAGTAGGAAACGGAACCACGCCGTTCCCCGTCGGGCGATGGAATGGGAGCGACACCCACATTAGCATAACGCTCCTCCATGCCATTGCGCAGAGAACCGTTCCACCAACCTGCATTGATGGTCATAGCTAGCTGTTCAGATGGGAAAGCGCCCAACACATTGAGGCTTGTATCGACTAGACCAGCATCAATGAGTTCTTTTTGGAACTGCAGAGCGCGCAAGCCGGCCTCGGAGTTAATAAGGACCTCTGTGTTGGTTTCATCCAGCAGTCGTGCTCCCCCGGCGAAAGCCAATGAAAGAAATGGATGAACCACTGCGGAATCCCATCCTGTCATTAGCCCAAAGCCTTGGGTGACCAAGGTATTGCCGTCGTACACCGTTGTGGCAGCAGCGATCTCTTCTAGTTCTTCCCAAGTCGCAGGTGGATGCTCATAGCCAGCAGCCCCAAGAATCGCCTTGTTGTAGAACAAGGCATACGTTTGGACTTCCGTAGGATAACCATAGACGATGTCGTCAAAGGTAACCGCCTGAACGGCCGTGGCTGCGAAGTTGCCCTTAATATCCTCGGTCAAATGTTCTGACGGCGCTGCCAAGACGTTGCTGCGTGTCATCTGGCCACCCCAAAGTGCGTAAGCGTGAATAATGTCTGCCCCGCGACCAGCCGTTTGCTGCGCCATGATGGTGGGCAGAAGCTGGTCGAATTCAACGTTTTGGTGGACCACCTGAATATCTGGATTAGCCTCATTCCACAGAGAAACCCATTCCATCAGAGCATCTTCTTGGTGCGTGGAATAATGGGTAAGCAGGGTCAACTGTACGGGTTCAGCAGCCAAAGAACCAGCAGCCAACAAGAGAGTCAGAATCAAGCCAATGCAAAATGATCGTCTTAACATAATCGCGTCCTCCTTTGATTGCAGTTCACAGCTCTTTAACCATGACGTCGAATCGCCGCGTGACTTCAAATCCAACTTGCCTATACAAATGTCCAGCTGGTGATGTTTCACCGGTCCAAAGAAACCATGCCGTGTGTAGTCCCTTTGCTTTCATGGCTTCCAGACATTGGTACAAAAGCAGTTTGCCGAGTTTTTTCCCCCTTTCCTCAGAATGAACACCAAAGGGACCGAATCGTTCAGGAATACCTTCATAACCACCATACATGACAAAACCTCGTATTTGAGCTTCTCGCTCGACAACCATTATTTGGTCCATAGGCAGGTGCGTGAGCAGGCCCTCGCGAATAGCTCGACCCCAGTCAGGGTTGAATTCTTCGTTGGCCAGTTGAATGGTTGGGTACAAGTCGCCCAGTTCTACAGGGCGAAAACGATACCCTTCGGCTTCTCGCTCATTTCGCAGCTGCCCGATCTCTTCAGGGACGGAAAATCCTACCAGAGATATGTCCATGGCTGCCGCTGTGTATTGACGCTGGAATCCCTGGCTGTCTAGGAACATACCTCCCTCGGGATAGGCTGTACGATCAACCCCGGGAACGATGTAATTCGGCGCGTAGGAGGCGAAAAAGACCTTCTTGCGTCCATGATCTTTTAGCGAATGTAGTATTGTATCCAATAACCGGCTGGCAATGCCCTGACGTCTGTGCTCCGGATGGACGAAAAAGAAGGGAATCCACCCATGTTCAGGCTCAAGCTCTGTCCCATACATAGGTAGTTTTCTACGCACGGCATACGCGCAGCCAACTAACTGGTCGTTATCCCAAGCAAGATGAAGCAGTAGCGGGTCAAAGTTCGCGTCTAGAAGCACCAAATTGCGAAACCTTGCAAGCGTCATTCGATCTTCAGCCAAACAAGCATTCCATAGGTGAACAATGCCTTTCTCGTCCCCAGGTTGGTACAACCTGAACTCCATACAGCCTCTCCTCCCTCGACAAACATCAAATCATACTGGACTACTTCGCAGAACTTGTATTGATTCCTTCCTAATCAAACACAATCGCTAAAATAAATTTACGGAAGTTGACGTTTTCGTAAATTCATTGGAAAAAGAATATGTTCCCTGCCCACTTGAAACCAGGTTCTTATTGCAGCAAAAAACCAACCTTCGCTGCCCCACAGGACACAAAGGTTGGTTTTTGATGCTCGCTGAACGGCTTTGGTGAATATCCCCGAAAGGCAGCCACCCCGTGGACACCTAGGGCATTAACTGCCGAAGATCCAGTTCCTCATCGTCCAAACGGAGGAACTGCTTCGCTATCCCCAAGAATCGGGTTTGCTGCTCGCCGCTGCGCACCGTAAACACAGAAAAGAGTGCGTAATCCCGGCGTGTTGTAATGCTGGTCAGCAGTGGCTTGGCCACCACAGAGCCCAAAGCACGCTCCAGTTCCCAACGGAAATTAGCCTCCATGACTTGCGGAACGGCCCATTCCACAAATTCTGTGGTACTGGGATTGGTCACAGCCAGTAACAGCGCCACAGCTAACAACACCAACAAAACGCGCATGGCATCACCTTCTCTTTGGCTTCGTCGCGTTAATCTTCGAGAGCCTCAATATCTATCTCTCTTCCATCCAGGGCGAAAAACTGGCCCGCGATGCCAAGATAGCGCTTTTCCTGTCCAACTCCCTTCACGGTAAACATACTAATCACACCGTAATTAGAGCGCTCGGTGGTATTCCGAAAAATCGGACGAGCCACCGCGGCTTCTAAAACCTCAAGAATCTCAACAGAGTCACGTTCGGACCGCAGCTCTTCCACAGCCCAGTCAACAAACTGATCAATGCCTGGATTCGTGACAGCCAGTATCAACACCAAGATCAATACGCCAATGGCAGCTTTCACAGTATCACCTTCCTGCTATTAGTTGCTTAGACATTGGACCTTATTGCTAGCCAATAGAAGCGTTGGTTCTAGTGGACGACTCCTTGACTATCGGTTCTACGCCGTCCCAGGGTAAACACGCACCGCACTGGCCCTTGTTGAGGTTCACTCTCCAGGGCCCGTGCTCTCTCGAATCACGAGGGATGTGGGAACCGTAATGGTCACAGGAATCTCGTCGTCGGCCTTAGGTTCCAGCAATCGTTTGGCTGCCCAGCGCCCCATGGCTTCCCGAGGAACTCGCATGGTAGTCACTGCAGGAAATAGCTGCGTCGCCTTGGGAATATCATCGAAGCCGACTACGGAGAGTTCGTTGGGAACATCAATCCCCAGCTGCTGGCAGGCCCTGATCACGCCCACCGCCGTATGGTCGTTATCACAGACCAAAGCGCTGACATCCAGACCCTGCCGCACCATTTCGAAAAGGGCGTCACTACCTTTGCTCCAATCTGAACCCGCTTTATCGCGGATGCGGCACCAGTGGTGGCCCGGGAACAGGCCGGCCGCGACCATAGTATCTTGGAAGGCCTTGAAGCGGGCTCCCAGGGAAGGATGACTCAGTGGCCCCCCCACAAAGCCGATACGTTGGTGCCCCAAGGAAAAGAGGTACTGCATGACAGAACGTACCCCTCCTGTATTGTCACTGACGATCGTATCCACGGTGAGATCATCAAACCAGTGATCTACCAAGACCAGTGAGATACGGGCTTGACGGGCCTTAACTACAAATCCATTGGTAATGGAAGCCCCCAAGAGGAGCAGCCCCCGCAGCTTACCCTGCCCGTGAAGCTGCCAGATCTCGGCAACAACACTCTCTGTGAACGGGCGAAACGCCACCGGCTGTTGAGCTTGACGGCACTGCCAGCGGATCCCCTGAGCCACATCGCCGTAGAACTGAGAGTCTTCCACCACCTGCAGTCCCGGGTTATGCAGGGCATATACGGTGCCGTAGACCTGCTGCTGCACCGGTGCTCCCAGATGGACTCCCAGCACTGACTGGTCTACCTCCGCTCCTTGTTGGTGATGCTCTAAAGATCCCATTCTCCACCCTCCCAGCCACTGCCCCGGGCAAGCCCCACATGGCTTTCCCCGTGAGGATTAACGGCAGTTCTCTATGCTCCATTTTTCCATTAGCCGTCTGCCCTGCGAATTCCTGCCAACGTCAGGTTCTGGACCTCAGGTGGACGTCGGCCTGCACCAATCACCCATTAACCCCAATGTTGTGCCTGCGCAAACGCAACCAGAGCGAAGGGATCAGGCATAACCATGCGCTGGGCCTCAGCATCACTGGTTCCGGCATACAGCACTGCACCGCCATCGTTCCGCTCCAGTCCCCCACTGAAAACGACATCCACCAGATCGCTGCGTTTAGCGGCACCACTGGGAAACTGACTGCGGGTGGCAATGAGCTCCATTGAGGTCAAAAGGCGCCGCGTCGGATGCAGCGCGAACACGATGGGGTAATAATGCCTGCTGCCATCTTGGTCGAAACAGGCGATGTGGCCGAGCACGCCCAGCCAGCCCTGTTCAAGGCGGTGCACTTCATTGGCACCACCCCACTCTTCGCTGGCGAACTGATGCAGAAGCTGCGCCTGCTTCAGGGCCTGGGGCGTCAATCCTTCTAAGTTAGGCAAGCTCAGAAAACCGATGGTGCCTCGACCGCCAGGATTTCCTTGAGGCCGCGTGAACACAGCCACCCTTCCATCATCCATTTGGCAGAGACGAATATCCTTCATGCCGTCGGGACCCTGCGCAAAGGGATGCAGTTCAGCCAGACGGTGACCGCGGTAAAATTTGGTCCGCCACCAGATGGCATTGGACAACGTTGGGTGGGGAAAGGTCTCCACACCACCAAAGATCAGTTCATCATTCACCCAAGTAAAGAACGGATCCTGCAGCTGCAGAATGGGCCCATCGGGGATGGGTTCCCAATGTTCCCCTCGTTCTCGGAAGAAGATCGCGTGCGACTGCTCTGAACTCCGTTCCTCAACACGGCCAGCTAAGATCCGCTGCCCCTGCATGGTGAAAGGCGCAGTAATGTTGTACACGTCCCGCGAGCCCACCCCGACGAAATTCAGTTTTTCAGCCTCCAAAGGCTGGTCCCTGGTGTGGTGTGCGTGCAGAAGCTCATGACAGGTCTGTGGCAACGTTAACCACCTCCGGACGACAGTGCGGCACCGGCCAAAACACAGGGCACTGTCTTGTTATGGTTCGAGACTAAGGTGGCAGTTCCTGCCCGTCGAGGCACCCAGCCCGTCGGGAGGTAAGGAAGAACTGTGATGGTTTTTTCGGTGAGCTGGCCCGACAGACCCTGGGGACGGCTTAAGCCAAAGGGGCGACACCCGCGGTGGCCAGGCGCTGAAGCACGTCGCTTTACAAACAATGCTGCCGCCAAACAAGGAGCCCAGGGTTACAGGCGCAAAAAAAGAGAGCAGCTTCACACAGCCACTCCCTTCAGCACTTCGGTAATGCGACGTTCTTCCTCGTCTAGTAATCTGAGATACAAGCTCAGTATCTTCTGGTCCAAGGTGTTCTGCCGTCGGTTTGCCGACGAGCTCACCGGAGGTTTCACTTTGACCTGCACAACACGATGCAGTTCGCTGGGCTTTCCATTCATCTGCTTCTCCACCTCTCCCCGTCATTTACTCTGTTTGGTGCCACATAGTCCATATTGGGACTATGACCATGGTCACCGGAACGGGCACCGACATATGTGCGCGGCGCCTCTTTCGCGGGTCACCGTATCCACCGTATCCAATGTAGTCTGGGTATCCAATGTATCCAATGTCTCCAATGTAGTCAGTGTAGTCAGTGTCTAGCGGGCTTTGCGAAGCCAACCCCACAATGTGCGTTCGGCTGCTTCACGCTTCATATCTCTGACCTTGGCATCCGCAACGCAGTGCATTTCCAACATGGCGGTTCCTCCTTTCTCTCAGCCGCAGGTTCCATCTGCAGCAGCATGCTCTGGCAAGCCTCTTTGACCGTTCCTTGATTTTTGGGGGAACGTCCTAAGCTTGATTTCATTATAGCTGGTAGCAAAACCGATGGGACCAGCCAAAGGTATGGTTTAATCACCCAACTTAAGGCTGATTTTCCTCGGTCTTGAGAATGAGCGGATAGGAGGATTAGTAACTTGGGATCTGAAGGCTTGGTGGGTGACGGTTTAGGGGTTAGGCGGCTCGGCTGAGGAGCCGGCCGGAGGTGGGCGGAGGCGGGCGTTGGTTCGGGTAGTGGCGGAGATCTCCACTTTCTTCCATCTACCTGGTGCATGGAAAAAAATTCCAACGTACCTGGTATGTGGAAATTATTACCAGATACTTGGTACGTGGAAGTAATTCCCAGATACCTGGTGCATAGCAGTTATTTCCAGATACCTGGTGCATGGAAGTTACTCCCAGGTACCTGGTGCATGGGAATGTTTCCCACATCGATCCAAGACAAACCCGCGCCAGGCGCGACAAAGCCAAGAAACCGGCAGTCCGTTGTGGTCTATAGAATGACCAGTCGGCCGATGTCCTGGCTTTGTCTCAGTTCGATTTCTTTAACTTTGCCGCTGCCCTTGCGTTCGTTGGCCCATAGCTATCCCCGGTAATTGCCGTACTTCTGAACTGCTTCGTACAATGCCACCAGGTTCTTGGCGGGAATGCGGGCTTGTACGTTATGGATGGTGTTAAAGACAAATCCTCCACCCGTCCCGAAGATCTCAATTCGTTCCTGCACCTGACGGTCAATTTGCTCAGGAGTTCCGAACGGCAGGGTCTGCTGGGTATCGATACCGCCGCCCCAAAAAACGACATCCGAGCCAAACTCGTTCTTGAGCACCCGTGGATCCATGCCCGCCGCTGAACATTGAACGGGATTGACGATGTCGAATCCAGCTTCAATGAAGTGAGGAATCAAGGGGTAGACGGCGCCACATGAATGGATAAAGGTCTTCCAGGATGTGTTCTGATGGACCCAATCATTGACTGCCTTGTGAAAAGGCATGTACAGAGATCTATAGGATTCCGGTGATAGAAACAATCCATTCTGGGTTCCAAAGTCGGTGCCAGTAATGAATACTACGCTAACCTTGTTGCCCACCACTGCATGAATGCGCCTCAGGTTCTCCAGAGCAATTTCGCACTGCCGCTGAAACAGCGTCAGCAGAAAATCCCGCCTGGTAACTGTCGATATATACCACTCTTCGATGTCACGGATGCCCCGTGGTTGTTTGAGCTGCGGTGCGGGGACCAAGGCAATATCTCCAAAGCTCGTCCCGCCAAAGCTGGCGAAGATAGCTCTGTCAGTACCTGTGTGGGCGGCCTCAACGGCGGTTTTATAGTGCTGCAGTTCCTGATCGGAGATGAGCTGGAACTCTTCGAGATTATCCTCCACATCCAGGGATTCGTCGTCTACTAGGGATGGCTGCCGTACCAAAGCATCGAAGTACCAACCTCCAGCAGGCATTTTTCCGCTAGGTGGAGCAGAGCGGTCACCTTCTGGATAGAGCAATAGATCACCGTTAGGTTCTGGCTCGGTGTTGAACTGCTGCGGAACTAATACGGGTGTACCGTCGAAGGTGGTCCATGGACGCCAGTTTTCGTTGGGAAAGCCAAACATTGTGCGTGATCCCTGGATGCCGATGACGTCCACGCCGAGGGCGTCCATGAGATCTGGAGCGATTTCGCCCAGCATTTGAAAGGGTTCGACAACTTTGACGGGTGTACCCGGCTCGTCTAGCCCCAGTGCCTGGCGCAAAAGATACACGGAACTGACATGCATCCCACTGACGTTACTCCCTCCCAGATCCAGCGGAACTCGATCTGGCTCCTGATGTTGAAGTGCCTTGTGCACACGTTCCCTTGACGTCACAATCATGACCTCCTGTCAATCCAATTCCTCGGTATGTCGTTCCATCCGGTCTTAGCAACGACTATCCACTGGCAGCGACCATCCTACAGATGCAGCGGCCATCCTGCTGTTTGCTGTTGGCCGTCGGCTGTCCGCAGCTATAAACGCGGACTCAGATTCTACTGTGTCGGATCACTCAGCTCGGCTGTCCAGTTCATGCAGCTGCACATTGACCTGGTGCAGTGCGTCGCGCAGTTGTCGATAAATCCCATAATACGTTTCATAGCGACCCACATGGGTGGCCACAGGCTGCACCGGCGGACGCAGACTGGCAATCCGTTGGACAGCTTGCTCGCAGTCTTTGTACACGCCCGTGCCGACTCCTGCTAGAATCAGGGCGCCGGTTAGCGAGGCGTCCTGGGCCTGCAGAGGCACCACTGGCTGTCCATAGATATCTGCTTGCATTTGGGTCCATAATGGGCTGCGGGCAGCGCCGCCACCCACACGAATATCCTTTGCTGCCAAACCGCAGGCGTGATAGACCTCCAGAAGGTCTTGCATGGCAAAGGTTATGCCTTCCATGACTGCTCTGACAAGCTCTGCTTTGCTGTGTTCTAGCGTTAGCCCGACAAAGGCGCCCCGGTCACGGCTGTCCAGATACGGTGTGCTGCTCCCCGTCAGATGAGGCAGGAAAAGCAATCCTTTAGAGCCGATGGGCGCCTCTGCTGCCAAGGAACTCAGGACATCAAACACGTCCTGGCCCGATTCCCGGGCCATCTGTTCTTCTATCTGTCCACAGACATCCTTGAACCACCGTAGAGACAAACCCGCTGCAAATACCGAACCTAAGGTAAAGTACTGCCCAGGTATCGCATGGCAGAAGTTGTACAAGCGCCCGCCCGCTTGGCTGGGATGCTTCACAGCACTCAATATCTGACCCGATGTTCCGATAGTGACGCTCACTCTGCCGGGCTCAGTGAGTCCCGCAGCCAAGGCCGTGCAGGCCAAATCCGCTGCCCCTGCCACCACTGGGATGCCAACAGGGAGGTTCAAGGTCTCGGCAGCAATCCCTGTTAGGTGCCCAGCGATGGCGCTGGACTCCATTACATTTGGCAGGATTTCCGTATTGTAGCCAAACACTTCAGCTAGTTCCGAGGACCACTGCCTGCTACAAATGTCAAACATCAGTGTCCCAGAAGCATCGGACACATCGGTGGCAAAGGAACCGGTTAGCCTGTAGCGGAGATAGTCCTTTGGCAGCAGCAGCTTGTGCGCTTTGGCGAGCACTTCAGGTCTGTTCTCTTTGAGCCAGAGTATCTTCGGCAGCGGAAAAGCACTAATGGCAGGGTTCCCCGTGATCTGCTGCAGCGTCTCGCTGCCCAGTGCACCCTGGATCTGCTGACACTGTGAC
>PWMW01000397.1 GCA_003559095.1 Clostridiales bacterium
CCAACGGCGAACCATAGAGGCAATACACCACTGGGAGAGGATGTGCCACCAATGCGGCATGAGTTTTGGACATTCGATGGCTGGCAGCTGCAGCAGGCCATGGCCGAGCGGCAGCTCACAGCCGTGGAGTTGACTGCACTTTCACTGGAACGCATTGCCCGTCATAATCCGCGGCTGCGGGCCATATTGAGCATGAACCCCCATGCCTTGGCCACAGCGGAGGCATTGGATCGGGAACGCCAACATGGGCGGCTCCGGGGACCGCTTCACGGTCTACCCATCGTCTTAAAGGACAATATCGACGTGGGGGATGGTACCTGCACCACGGCAGGCTCTCTAGCCCTGGCGCAGCACCGAGCAGCCAAGGATGCCTTTCTTGTTGGTAAACTTCGCCAAGCCGGAGCTGTGATTGTGGGCAAGGCCAATCTCACCGAATGGGCTAACTTCGTTGCTGAGGATATGCCCAACGGCTTTTCAGCTCTGGGAGGTCAAACTAAGAATCCCTACGGCGAAGACCTGGACACCGGCGGTTCCAGCTCCGGAACGGGGTCTGCTGTGGCCGCAGGTTTTGCCGTGATGGGCGTCGGTACGGAGACCAGTGGTTCGATTCTCAGCCCATCCAGTGAGCACGCCCTGGTAGGCATCAAGCCCACCGTCGGTTTGATCAGCCGCAGTGGTCTGATTCCCATCGCGCACAGCCAAGACACACCGGGGCCGATGGCGCGCAGTGTCAGGGACGCAGCAGCCATGCTTACGGCCATGGTGGGTGAGGATCCAGAAGACCCCGCCACGCACAGCACGGGCGAGGCCGCCAGTGACGATTACACGCGCTTCATCAGCGAGCAGGCTTTGACCGGTGCCAGAATCGGCTTGGTGAGAGACCCGTTTTGGAATCGACTGTCCGATGCCGAACGAGCCGTCATGGATGCAGCTGTGGATCTACTGCAGGAACTGGGAGCGCAGTTGGTGGAAGACCTGCCATACCCGCCTGCCAGTGCCAGCGCAGACATGGACGTTTTATTCTATGAGTTCGGTCCCGCCATAGCCCGCTATCTCCGGACAGTGGAACCTCACTTGGGCCTGAGCACCTTGGAAGATTTGGTACGGTTTAATTATGACAATCGGCCTCGGGCCATCCCCTACGGCCAGGATCTGTTTGTGAAATCCCTACAGATGGGCGGTCTCGAAGAACCGGGTTACCTGCAGGCCCGGATCCGGGATCTGGCGTACGCTCGGGAATGGGGCCTAGACCGGCTTTTTGGCGAACACAGCCTCGATGCCGTGGCGTTTCCAGCCAATTATGGTGCCATGGTTCCGGCCAAAGCCGGCTACCCATCGATCACGGTTCCCGCTGGGTGTGCTGCGGATAGTGGGCGTCCCATAGGACTGACCCTGACGGGTCCCGCCTTTTCCGAACAGCGCCTCATCTCGTTGGCATATAGCTTTGAACATGCGGCGCCTCGGCGGCAGGCACCGAACCTGCGGGAGGAAGACTAGCAGGCCGGTGGCACAGACAGGCTCCAACGCGCCCAATCAACGGTCCCGCGCGGAGAAACGCCAGTTCAGGGCGTTTTGAACTCGGTTGTGGACCACGCATGAGTCTTTAGGGGACGGATCTGCTAGGCGGAGATTGCTCAGAACATGTCTTCCAAAGGTGGAACCGAAGCCCAATCCGAGCCAAACTGGAACGGCAGCCGAACCAGGCCGGAACCGGAACCCAACCCGAATCGAAGTCCAACCCTAGTCGAAGCTCAACTCTAGTCGAAGTTCAACCCGAACCCAGTTCCAATCATGGCCAAAGGCCACGGTCTCCCGACAGTCCCGGGAATCTTTTAAGAATGTTGCTGCGAAGGCAGGAGTTTTCGTTCCGTTCACGAATATGTACATGAAAATGAGATTCAATATCACATCTGCCTTGTTGGCTGCGCTTTGTAGCTCAGCCATGACTTGAACCGTATTTTCCCTCCAAGCAGCGGGAACGGTGATGGCCGCGAGGATGGCAGGGGTGGATGTTGGACGTATTCGTGACAAGGAGCGGTGAATATGCAGTTGACACACTTGCGGGTTTTGACCCAAGACTATAAGGCTTCATTCAGCTTTTATAGAGATATCTTGGAGCTGCCTGTCAAACGAGGAAATGAAGTATCCGGCTACGCAGAGTTCGGCGCCGGTGATGTGGTACTCAGTTTATTTTGTCGGACGCACATGGCTGGAGTGGTGGGTGCTGCGGAACTACCTGCATCGGCCGTAGCCATGGATCCGATGGTCATCATTCTGCGGGTAGATGATGTGGACCAGGCTGTGGAGCGTCTAGAAGGTATGGGCGTGTCCCTAGCAGCGAAACCTACGGATCGGCCAGGCTGGGACATTCGCACAGCCCATCTTCGGGATCCCGATGGCAACCTCATCGAGTTGAACCACCGTATACGCTGAACAGGCAGCCCGCTTCTGCGGGCTTTTCTTTTGAAACAGGTACCTTGTAACGTACAGTAGCGTGTGGTATAGTATAGTAGGAAAAGGAGGGAGCGCCCGTGAATATCCAATTAAAGAAGGGAGTCTTGGAGCTCTGTGTATTGAGTCTGCTCCAGGCTCAGGATCGCTACGGCTATGAGTTGGTCAAGACGATCTCGGAAAACGTGGCTATCTCCGAAGGCACCATTTATCCTCTGCTGCGGCGGCTGCAGAATGACGGCTATGTGGAGACCTATCTCAGTGAATCGCAGGCAGGGCCGCCGCGCAAGTACTACCGCCTCTCGGCGGCGGGTCAGCGGACCCTGCTGCAGTTGATTGGCGAATGGAATGGGCTGGTGCGGGGCGTCACCAGAATCCTCACCACGGTTCGGGAGGTGGATGCACATGACTCGTGAAGAATATCTGCAGCAGCTGCGGAAGTTTTTGCAGCGCCTGCCCGTGGCCGAACAGGAAGAAATCTTGGCAGATTACGAAGAACACTTTCGCATGGGAGAGGCCGAAGGCCGATCCGATACGGAGACCGCTGCCGCCCTGGGCTCTCCCATGGAAATCGCGCGCGGCTTTTACACGCAGCGAGCCCAAGGACAGCCGCAGCCAACGGCATCCGCAGATGCAGCGTTGGACGACGCCGAACCCGACGAGAACCGTGTAGTGCGGAGCATTTTGGTCCTCTTAATGCTGGGATTTTTCAACTTAGTATTGATCCTGCCCTTATGGTTGGCGGCGGCTGGCGTTATTCTTGGTCTCTTCGGTGCCGGCATTGGCTTAACTTTCGGAGGGGGTGCCGCTATCAGCACTGGCGTGGCAGCGCTCTTGCGCGGCATGGAAGCCAGCAGTGCACTCAGCGGCGCAGCGGCCGGCATGGGCCTGGCAGCGTTGGGGCTGATTATCCTACTTTTGACATTTATCCTCGGCCGCTGGTTCCTAGAGCTGAGTCTGCGCTATCTGCGCTGGAATATTGACGCCATTCGACGGTAGGGGTGGCGGTCCTCTGGGCTTCCGGGGCGGAAAGGTTGGCATGGGGCCCTGTTCTTGTGTCGGAGTATTGCTGTGCAGACAATGGCGGGTGCGGCAGAGCGCGCCTGTGATTTCCATAATTTGCCACGCACCAGGTAGGTGGAAAAATATGGAACATAGAATACCTTCGGGAAGGAGCTGGAGCCATGGCACGTTATCGAGAACAGTGGAATTTGGAGTCCATCTTTCCGGGCGGCAGTGGCTCGCCCGAGTTCCGCACTTTTCTGAATGAACTGAAACAGGCCATAGCTGACGCCGCTGCAAGCATCGAGAACGCTTCGTGCTCGTTGGAGTCGGGGGAGATCGCGGTTTGGGAGGATACGTTGACGCGGGTTCAGTCTGCACTGACACGCACGAAGGAAGCATCTTCCTTCGTTGTTTGTCTTTTGGCCGAGGATACCCGGAATGGTGAGGCGAAGACGCTGCGCGCTGAGGTCCGGTCGCTGCAGGCCGCGGCAAATGGTCTCCAGGGGAGCCTTGAACAGCTTTTGGCCCGGATGCCCTCTGCAGCCTGGCATAGTTTGGCGCAACAGCCGTCACTGCGGGTGATTTGGTACGGGCTGAGTGAACGACGACGTGAGGCTGCTCTGAAGATGAATCCCCAGTGTGAGCTCTTGGCTGAGGATCTTGCCGTGGATGGCTATCATGGCTGGGGCGACCACTACATGGCGGTAGCGGCCGGCATCAACATTCAGTGGGATGGTCGGGAGTTGTCCACGGGTCAAGCCAACAATCTTTTGTCCCGTGATTCCCGCATGGTACGCAGTGGTGTTTTTCAGAAACTGCAGGACAGCTGGCATCAACAGGCGGATGTGATTGCCGGTATCCTCAACCACTTGGCTGGGTTTCGTTTGAACCTATATGCTCAGCGTGGCTGGAAGGACGTGCTGGCAGAGCCTCTTCGGCAAAACCGTATGACCCCAGAGACACTGGATCGAGTTGAAGAAGCGGTGGAAACTGTGCGTCCCCATCTGGTCAGCTATCTGCAGGCCAAAGCTGATCTCTTGGCTGTGCCGCAGTTGGATTGGTATGACCTTGGGGCCTCGGTAGGAAGCCATGATAGAACTTGGACCTTTGAGCAGGCTGGGCAGTTGATCTTGGATGCCTTTGCGTCTTTTTCCCCAGCCTTGGCTGCCACCGCAGAACGAGCTTTGACCGAAGGTTGGATCGATGCGGCGGAACGGCAGCATAAACGTTCTGGTGGTCTCTGCACCAGTTTTCCGTGTTCAGCGCAGTCTCGGATCTCCATGAACTTTGCAGGGACAGCAGCCAATGTGATGACCTTGGCCCACGAGTTGGGTCACGCATACCATCAGTGTTCCATGGCTGGTATACCGCATTACGCTAGAAGGTATCCCATCAGCTTGGCGGAGGCGGCTGCGACGTCAGCCGAGATGGTGGTGGCCGATAGGTTAATCAAGGATTCCCAGAACGCAGCGGCGGAACTGGAGCTGCTGGATGCGAAGCTGCGGCGGGCTGTGACCTTTGTGCTGACGGCCTGGGCCCGATTCGTGTTTGAAAGGCGGTTTTATGACGTGCGCCGCTCCCGGCGGGTATCCAGCCAGGAACTGGATGGGATGATGCTCGCTGCGCAGCGGGAGACCTTTGGTGATGCTCTCCATACGTATGAGCCGAAGCAGTGGGCGTCACGGTTGTTCTTCTATTATACTGCGGTTCCTTTCTATAACTTCCCTTATACCTTTGGTTGTCTTCTCAGCACAGCTTTGACTCAGCAGCGGGCTGCCGTGGGTTCTGGCTTTGGCGATGCATACCACCAGTTCCTGCGAGGATCCGGCTCTATGGATATCCGGCAGCTGCTCGAGGTTTCTTTTGGGTTGGATGTACACGCTGACGCCTTTTGGAAGGCGGCCTTGGCACCTCTGCAAGGGGACGTCCAGCGGTTCGTGGAACTGGCTGCCAGACATAGGGGCGGATAGGCCAGCAGCAGGGGCGACTGCGGTTTTGGAAGTAAATACCAGTTACCTGGTATGTGGGAATGTCTTCCATCCACCAGGTACAAGGGAATGTTTTCCAGCTACCTGGTATATGGAAATAACTTCCATTCACCAGGTATGAGGAAATATCTTCCAATCCGCAGCTGGGCAGCGATTGACCGGGAACTGATGATGAAGCCGGAGGGATCTTGATCCAGCAGGAACGCATCCGGACATCGAAAGCGCTGTACATGCGCCGAGCAGACAGTGGCTCAGCGCAAAAAGGGATATAGAAAAGGGGAGTTGGAGCCAGTGGAAAAACAGGCCTTGAAGATTTTGCTAATTGTGATGGTAGTCTCTTTCGCAATTGCTGCCATGCTGTGGGATGCCGAAGACAACATCCTCCAGTCCTTTGCCGTGGATGTAAAGGAGACAGCATCCTTGAACGGCGTACAGCGAGTTTCGGTTCAGACAGTGTCGACACGGGTCGAGGTGGGCTCAACCACTGGTTCAGATCTGGAAGTGCATTACGTGGGTGAAGGTCAGCTTCTGCGGGGCAGTGTGCCTGAGCTACGGGTAACTCGCCGGGGTGATGCGGTGAATGTGGAGTTGGTGGCCACCAGTTCCAGCGTGTCTTTCCTGTCGGCCAGCGTCAAGCTGTGGGTCATGGTCCCCATGGACTATGCTGGCAGTGTATCGGTGCAATCCAGTTCAGGATCGGTGGTTTGCCGGGATCTCCTGTCTCTGAGCGATTTGACCGTGCGCAGCGTGTCCGGACGTCAAACAGTGACGAATGTGGCCCTGAACGGACGTCTGCAGTTGGATTCTTCCTCGGGCTCTGTGACGGTGGAGGATGTCAGCGCCCAACGGATTCGTGTCACAACGTCCAGTGGCCGCATAACATTGGAGCGCCCGAGCGTGACGGCGGACATGCAACTGCAGTCCTCGTCGGGGAGTGTGCGGTTGACCATGCCGGCCCAGAGCAGTTTTGCCGTCAGTGCCCAATCATCTTCGGGATCTGTGAACAACTCGCGAGGCGTTCCCAGCACGGGTGTATCCGAGCGGAATCGCTTCGTAGGCCAAGTGGGAAGCGGCGGTCCCCAGATCACTATCCAGACGGCGTCGGGTGGTATCTCCCTCCTGTGACGTGCCCTTGCTTTTTGCTCATTAGGGAGGATTCTTTCTCCTGGAGAACGAAGGCACAGCACAAGAAATTCACAATCGAAAGGGTGATGGCATGTGAAAAAATTAGTCCTCGGTTATGTTGTGATTTTTGGGATCATCGGGATCATTGTGTTTTTCGCTTCTGGACAGGACCCTGATGCATTAATGGGTGTGGGTTTGGCTGCCCTGATTGGTTTTGTGATTATGGCTTTCCAAATGCGCTCACAGTGGAGTGGAACCATTGAAGATTTTGTGGAGAAGAATGTTGAGGTTGGCGGCAGTGATGAATCCAGTCATTATGAAACGCGGCTGTACGCAGTGGTGCGGATGGATAGCGGCAAGAAGAAAAACGTCCAGGCGGATCCTCGGTGGAAGGTGGGGGATCGTTTAGTGAAGAAGCGCGGTCAAACGGATATTCAGGTGAACCCGCAAACATAATTTGGGCGGTCCCGCAGGCACGACTGGGACATAGAACAGCGCTGATCAGTGGTTCATCAGCGCTGTTTTGCTGCCTTGCTGCCTTGCTGCCCTGCTGCCCTGCTGCTTTGCTGTTTTGTCCTTTTGTACTTTTGTACTTTGGCCCTTTTGCTGTCTTGTGTTTTGGCAGGGATCGCCGTGGTTCTGGCACAAGGCGCAGTTGGTCAACGTCTTCACGTCAGCCAACTGCATATTCCGGCCTACGAGAGCCACGCGTACGTACTAGAGTGAGCCACGGTCACGCCCAAACTGAGCCACCTTCACGCTGTAAGAGCCACTCGGGTGAACTCAGCTGAGCGGTTTATGCCGCGAAAGCCGCTTTACGGGGAGTAGCCGGCATGGTAGCCTGGTTGGCTGGGCGTCACCCTCGGTGATGCCCTTGAGGCCCAAGGCCATGCCGGCAGAG
>PWMW01000336.1 GCA_003559095.1 Clostridiales bacterium
TCCTATTTGAGTTGGAGTCAAAACCGCGATTGTCCGAATCTAAGGGTTCTTAAAAATCATCTGTCCAAAGGGAAGGGTTTTGAAAATCCCTGTTGTCCAAAATAAAGGGTTTTGAAAACTCGTACTGTCTATTCTATAGGGTACATTTTATCATGAGGTGGGCAAAAGCCGCCAAAACGTGTGCTAATAAGGTGTTCTCGGGGATGACAAACGAAATATGTCCAGGCTCTTACCTCGGGGTTTTGCCAATATCTCAGGTACGGACGTTACGGTCATGCAGGAGAAGGTGCCCAGATGTCTGGGCATGCGTCGATGAAGTCCCCTTATGAGCACCAGGTATGAGACTTGAGATCGCTTCGCCAGCGGTTTCGCCGAGGCTGCCGTGATTTTGCCGGTACATTCGAGAACAGCGACACATTCTTAAGGTAGGCGGGTGCCCGTGGTTGCGAGCGTAAAAGGCACAGCCACCGGCACCGAACGTTCGCTGCGGGTGGCTGTGTCTCGTGATGCATCGACTCAAGCTTGCTTACGGAAACGTGGGGGCGGTTGGCTCGGTGCGGTAGCCATCAATTCCAATGGGAGACACGGCGGCCACAGCGTAAAGGCCCTGAGGCTCCTCGGCGTGGACGAAATGGGTGTCCTGCCATACTGTGTCGTTGACGACCATGAAAGGCTCCCAAAGGCTGGGCTGCCAGTAGATGCGATATCCCTGAACGGCATCCGGAGACGGCAGCCACTCCAGGTGTGTTTCTGCACCGTGCGCTGTGACCTGAAGCAGCTGGGGTGCTTGGGGAAGCTGGTGGATATGGGCTGTGATCGACAGCGATTCCATGGCGGGCTCCCAATGCACGGTGAGTTCTTCGGCGGGGTTGACATCAAGAATGTGCCATGTTCCCGTGAAGATGCGATCAGAAATGCGAAAGCTGCCTGTGTACAGCTGTACCGAGAAGTCATAGCTTCCGGGCGGGAGACTGACTACACCGCCCAAAGGCTCTTCGAGGGTTTCCCGTGTCAGTTCTTCTAGACGATCGCCGAAGTAGACTCGAGCCCGATAGACTTCATGGGCCGATGGGAAAAGCGACAGATCGATGTAAACTTGAACCAAGGCATCTGCGGGACGCAGGTTGAACTTCACGGCCGCCGGCTGACCCGGTTGAACCATAACCGCTCCGACCTGATCTTGGAACTGTGCTGCACCGTTCGCGTCAAACAAAACCATGACGATGTCCCAAACGCCAACGGGAACGGTGATGCTTCCCGATAGGGTGTGACCTGTCACCGGTATCTGGTGGGTTAGGTCATGGCGGCCTTGGGTGAACGTGATCTCGGCGTAAGCAGCGTCTACGGGTAGATCAGCCACTGCTGCCTGGATCAAGACCTCGCCGGCCTCGCTGTACGGTACACCGTTGAGACCCGTAGTGCAGCCACTGACCAGCAGCACAAACAACAGAATTGCTTGGGCGAACATCCTCAAATTAGACCCTCCTTGGGTCTCCCTTTGGTGGATCCAGTATAACATAGAAACGGAGGCGAAAGTAAATGGAAGTTTTGAAATTTCTGAAAGAAATAACGGATGCCGCAGGAATTCCAGGATTTGAGCGCGAAGTTCATAGTGTTCTCACGAAATATTTAGAGGGTGCAGCAGAGGTGGACCGTGACAACCTGGGCAGCCTTATTTTTAAGAAAGTAGGTCAGATAGACGGGCCCAAAGTTATGCTGCCAGGCCACATGGATGAGATCGGATTTATGGTCAACCTCATCACCGACGAAGGCTATATTCGCTTTATCCCGTTAGGAGGTTGGTGGGACCAGGTTCTGTTGGGACAAAAGGTAAAGATTAAATCACGCAGTGGTTGGAGTACGGGTGTCATCGGCAGCAAGCCGCCGCATATCCTTAAGGAGGAAGATCGCAGCAAAGTTGTCAAGAAAGACTCTATGTTCATTGACATCGGTGCCCGCGACAAAAAGCACGTGGAAGAGGAACTGGGTATTCGGCCGGGCGCTCCCATTTTCCCTGTCAGTGAGTTTGAGGTCTTGGCCGATGAAAAGATGTTGTTGGCCAAGGCTTGGGATGATCGGGCAGGCTGCGCTGCCTTTGCCCAAACACTGCGCAATCTCATGGGTCAAGAGCACCCTAATGTGGTCTATGGCGTGGGCACCGTCCAGGAAGAAGTTGGACTGCGCGGCGCCCAGACCAGTGCCCAGTACATTCAACCGGACGTCTGTATCGCTCTGGATGTGGGCATTGCCGGTGATATGCCTGGTGTCACGCCGGAGGAAAGCCCGCTGAAGATGGGTCAAGGCCCTGTTATGTATTTGGCCGACCACAGCGTAATCGCCCACCAAGGACTGCGGCAGCTGGTCATGGACACCGCCGAGGAACACAAAATTCCCCTGCAGTTTGCCACATTGCTCGGTGGAGGTACCGATGCCGGGGCCGTGCACCTTGTGGGAGCGGGTGTGCCCAGCTTGACACTGGGTGTTCCTGTGCGCTATGTTCATGCACATCACGGTATCATGCACCTGGATGACTACGAAAATCTTGTGTGCCTTCTAACCAAGGTTGTCCAACGATTGGATTGGGATGCTGTAAAGGAGCTGCACAACTAAGGATGAAAGCAGAACTGGTAATGATCGGATCCGAACTGTTATTGGGAGAAACCGTAGACACTAATGCCACGTATTTGGCTGGTGAGCTGGCCGCACTGGGAATCGATGTTCACTACAAAACCACTGTCGGGGACAATTGGTTCCGGCTGATGCATGCGCTATCACAGGCGTTGATCCGGGCCGACGTTGTTATCACTGGCGGAGGTTTGGGACCGACCATGGACGATCTTACCAGGGAAACAGCAGCCAGTGTGTTCGGTCGCGAGCTGGTCTTGGATGAACAGGCCTTATCGGGCCTCGAACGGTTTTTTGAACAACGGGGTCGAGTTATGACGGCCAATAACCGCAAACAAGCGTATCTTCCTCAGGGGGCGCGAGCGATCGCCAATGAATGGGGTACGGCTCCCGGATTTATCCTGGAAGGTAATGGACGCTGCCTCATATCCCTGCCCGGTGTACCCAAAGAGATGCGCGGTATGTTTCCGGCCACAGTGGCACCATATTTGACGGAACGGCGGGGTGAAGGCTCGGTGATCGTTTCCCGAACGCTCCATTTTTCCGGAATCGGTGAATCGGCCATGGAAGATGCGGTCAAGGACATCCTTGTGAATCAAACGAACCCCACCGTGGCTCCATACGCGTCCTTAGGGACGGTGAAGTTGCGCATCACAGCGAAGGCCGCGTCCCGCGCTGAATGCACCGAACTCATCGAACCCATGGAACAACAACTCATGCAGCGGCTACAGCCCTATTTCTATGGCCGCGATGGCATTTTGCTGGAAGAGGCGGTGGGTCAGGAACTTCGTAAGCGGGGCTGTTCCCTGGCCTTAGCCGAGTCCTGCACCGGTGGTCTTTTAGGCCACCGAATTACCAATGCTTCGGGGTCCTCGGATTACTTCATGGCGGGATTTGTAACCTACAGTAATGAAGCCAAGCAAACCGTGTTGGGCGTCCCCGCAGCAGTGTTGACGGAGTTTGGTGCGGTGAGCGAACGCACGGCTCGTGCCATGGCTGAAGGGGCGCGTCGAGTGATGGGCAGCACCTGGGGGTTAGCTGTGACCGGAATCGCAGGACCAACCGGCGGCAGCGACGAAAAACCGGTGGGTACCGTTCACATGGCTGCAGCTGGGCCTTCTGGTACCCACCACGAGCGCCATTTGTTCCGCGGGGAGCGCCAGCAGATCAAGGAACGGACTGCCACTGCGGCCTTGGATCTTCTGCGCCGCTGCCTCGCAAAAACATCTGCAGCCAATGATTGATCCAGAAAGTCTCTGTTAGGGTGGGAACAGCTGAGACAGACAACGATGGTCAGAGCCCGCTCTCTGAGCAACCGGTGAGTTTGCTGAAGGTTTTGCGGCTTCCGGAAGGATTCCCCACACAAGTGTCGAATCAATTTGAGAGGCTATGTAGTGTTGGGAGTGAGCCCGCTATGCGCGTGTTTCTGGCTCTTCCACTTTGGCACGCCCTGGACACAGCATTGTGGAAGCAGTTGCTGGTTGACGATGGCATCCGTTGGGTTCCATCGCATCAGCTGCATTTGACGTTACGATTCAAGGGGGAAATCACCGAAGAGGAACTGCCTTCGGTGATCGCCGGCCTTCGCAAGACGGCCCGGTGTTTTCCTCCTTTTTCACTACGCTGGGACCGAACAGGTGTTTTTCCTAATTGGCATCGCCCCCGCGTGCTGTGGGTTGGAATTCGCTCGCCGGAAGCAGAACTAGTACGGTGTATTGCGGCGGAGCTCGGTCACCCACAGTTAACGCCGCATATAACTGTGGGCCGGGTCAAGAGGCCGCTGGACAAAGAAGTTCTGCGGACTTGGGCAGCTGTTGAGCCGCCGGAGAAACCCGTGTCGGTTGCGAGCATATGTTTGATACAGAGCGTACTTACGCCTCAGGGACCGGTGTATCACACATTGGAAACCGCGGACTTGGAAGGAGCAATGACGAATGAGTGACAAACTGAAAGCATTGGATACGGCGGTATTGCAGATTGAAAAGCAGTTTGGTAAGGGTTCGATTATGCGGCTAGGCGAACAATCGGCGCAAAGAACGGTGTCGGTGATCCCCACTGGATCTATCGCGTTGGATATTGCCCTGGGTGTGGGTGGTGTGCCCCGGGGTCGTGTTATCGAGATCTACGGTCCGGAAGCTTCCGGGAAGACCACATTGACGCTGCATATCATTGCCGAGAGCCAACGGGCTGGCGGTGTCGCTGCCATGATCGATGCGGAACATGCCTTGGATCCAACGTATGCCCGCAAGCTGGGCGTGGACATTGATAATCTCTTGATATCCCAGCCTGACCATGCGGAGCAGGCTCTGGAGATTGCTGAACATTTGGTGCGCAGCGGTGCTGTGGATGTGGTGGTTGTGGACTCGGTGGCCGCATTGGTGCCGCGAGCTGAGATCGAAGGCGAGATGGGTGACTCCCATGTTGGGCTGCAGGCGCGCTTAATGTCGCAGGGTCTGCGTAAGTTGACCGGCGCCATCAGCAAATCGAAAACCACAGTGATCTTCACGAACCAGCTGCGAGAGAAGATCGGCATTATGTTTGGCAATCCCGAAACCACTCCCGGTGGTCGGGCTCTGAAGTTCTACGCCTCCGTGCGCCTGGACATTCGCCGCATTGAGACATTGAAGCAGAACAACGAAATGGTGGGGAACCGGACCCGAGTCAAGGTGTTGAAGAATAAGGTGGCACCTCCCTTCAAGGAAGCGGAGTTCGATATCATGTATGGCGAAGGGATCTCCAAAGTAGGAAGTATTCTCGATATGGCTGCAAACATTGATATCGTCAACAAGAGCGGTGCTTGGTACTCCTATGGCGATATGCGGTTGGGACAGGGAAGGGAAAACGCCAAAGACTTTCTCAAAGAAAATCGTGAACTCACAGCAGAATTGGAACAAAAAGTGCGCGAGGCCTATGGCTTGGTAAACCCGGAAACACCTGCCGGTGCTGAGGGCAATGGCAAAGAGTAAGGCGCGTGACAAAGCCCTGCGGCTGCTGGCTGTGCGGGACCGCACTGAAGCCGAGCTTCGCCAGCGCCTGCGGGCGGATGACTATTCTGAGGCAGAGGTTGACGACACCTTAGCATGGCTGCGAACTATCGGATATGTTGATGACGAGCGGACGGCGAAGCTGTTGGTGGAGCACCATAACCGCTTTCGCCCCCTAGGCCGTAAAGGTATGGAGTTTGAGCTTCGCCGCAAAGGTGTTGCCGACAGTGTCATTGCCGAAGTGAGCAATTCCGCAGATGACGACTACTGCATGGCCTTGGCCTTGGCGGAAAAACGAATGCAGCGTTTGCGTGATTTGACCCCAGAAAAGCAGTATCAAAGGCTGGGCGCGTTTTTGGGAAGGCGCGGTTTTAGCTGGGATATCATCCATCGCGTCTTGCGAGAAGTGGTCTCAGATTCTCTTGACACGAATCTGTAAAAAGACTACAATAAAACAAGGGATTGCTGAACCTAATCACAAAACGATGATGGGGAAGTAAGGCCGAGTACTTTACTCGGCTTTCTTTGCTCATACATGACCTATAGGAGGTGAAAACCATCGGAATTCTACTCACACTGTTAACGTATGTTCTAACTGCATCTTTAGCTGGGGCTATTGGCTACTTCATCCGCAAGTCCATCGCCGAAGCGAAGATCTCCTCCGCAGAAGAAGAGGCCAAGCGCATCGTTGCTGAAGCTGAGAAAGTGGGCGAAGCAAAACAGCGGGAACGCCTCTTGGAAGCCAAAGAAGAGATTCACAAGATTCGTACCGACATGGAACGCGAGAACAAGGACCGCCGCAATGAACTGCAGCAGGCAGAACGGCGCTTGATGCAGAAGGAAGAAGCACTAGATCGCAAACAGGAATCCTTTGAACGTAAGGAAGAAGGCCTGAATCGACGGGAACGGGAAGTTCAAGAGTCAAAGGGTCGCATTGACGAGTTGATCGCTGCCCAGCGCACAGAGCTTGAGCGTTTGGCAGGTTTAACCTCGGATGAAGCTCGAGTCCAGCTGCTGAAGCAGGTTGAAGATGAAATCAAACATGAAATGGCCATGATGATCCGGGACGTGGAGCAACGGGCCAAGGATGAGGCTGAGAAAAAAGCACGAGAAATTATTTCTTTGGCCATTCAAAGAACCGCCGCCGATCACGTGGCTGAAAGTACCGTGTCTGTGGTGAACTTGCCGAATGACGAAATGAAAGGGCGCATTATTGGCCGCGAAGGCCGCAACATCCGAGCCCTGGAAACACTGACAGGTATTGATTTGATCATCGACGATACACCGGAAGCGGTTATCTTGTCGGGATTCGATCCCATTCGCCGGGAAATCGCTCGCATTGCCCTGGAAAAGCTGATCAGCGATGGGAGAATCCATCCAGCCCGCATCGAGGAAATGGTCGAGAAGGCACGCAAGGAAGTGGATGCTGTCATTCGAGACGAAGGAGAACAGGCCACATTCGAAACGGATGTTCACGGCCTCCATCCAGAGTTGGTGAAGCTCTTGGGTCGACTGCGTTTCCGGACCAGTTACGGGCAAAATGTTCTCAAACATGCTATTGAAGTGTCGCATCTAGCCGGCATTATGGCGGCGGAATTGGGCGTGGATGCACGTCTAGCCCGCAGGGCTGGCCTGCTCCATGACATCGGTAAAGCAATTGATCATGAGGTTGAAGGAACGCATATTGAGATTGGCATTGATCTTCTTAAGAAGTACAAGGAATCGCCTGATGTGATTCATGCTATGGCCTGCCATCACGGAGACTATGAGGCGGAAAGTGTGGAAGCAGTTTTGGTAACGGCCGCTGACTCCATATCCGCAGCTCGACCCGGTGCACGCCGGGAGACCTTGGAGACGTATATCAAGCGTCTGCAAAAACTGGAAGAGATTTCGGGCGGTTTTGACGGTGTTGATAAGTGCTTTGCCATCCAGGCAGGGCGCGAAGTGCGCATCATGGTCAAACCAGATTCGATAGATGACATTTCGTCAACGAAATTGGCTCGAGACATTGTTAAGCGCATAGAATCGGAAATGGAATATCCTGGACAGATCAAAGTGACAGTGATCCGTGAAACTCGAGCTGTTGAATACGCAAAATAAACCAGGCAGCAATGCCTGGTTTTTTCCAGCATTGGGAAGGAGGGTGAATTCGTGGCCGATCAGACAATGCACTGGAATCAGATATCGCAAAACGCTCCTGGACTGACAGGTTTCTTGGTAGCAGTTTTGGTGAAGTTCCCTGGAGTTAACTCCATTCAGCTGAAGAATGGAAACGTCGTTCTCTCTGTGCTGCTGCAGGATGTGGACGAGGATCAACAGGCCGCATTCACCGAAACTTTGACGCAGCACAAGCGAGTGATGCGCCAGTGGATGAAGACCTATCTGTACTTGCCAGACGTTCAATGGCAGATGCTGAAAGGCTTTTCGCAGCTGCAGCTGAGCTGGTCTTTGGAACAGTTTGTTCCCAAACAAGTTCAGTTGGTCTTCGAGCTGCTTTGGAACCAATTCGATGAGCAGATCCTTGCCGAAGAGTTCGTGGAGGATGGCGACGAGCTTGTCGTCAAAGAAGGGTTCTTGGAAGAGCAACTGAAAGGCGCGCAATGGAACACATCCGAAACATTGATCGCGTATCGAGATGGTGTACGTGTCCTTGTATACAGCGTTCCCGCATTGGGATAGGAGGATTGACATTGCGCATAATATTACTGGGTGACATTTTCGGTCGTCCGGGCCGCAAAATTGTCAAAGAAGCACTGCCACAGCTGCGCGAAGTCTACCAGCCAGACGTCATTGTTGCTAATGGTGAGAATGCCGCAGGAGGGTTCGGGCTGACCAAAAAGGTGGCTGAGGAGCTCTTTGAAATGGGTATCGATGTGATTACCAGTGGCAACCATATCTGGGATAAAAAGGAAGTATATCCGTATTTGCAGGAGGAGCGGCGGGTGCTGCGTCCGGCCAACTATCCTCCCGGTGTTCCGGGCAGCTTTCTTCACTATCTGCCGGTGGGAACAGAAACGCTGGCAGTGTTGAGTTTGACGGGACGTGTCTTTATGGGTGACTTTGACTGCCCGTTCCGGAAGTTTGATCAGTTGTATGCAGAAATGTCCCAGCGAACGCATCATATTGTTGTTGATTTTCATGGCGAAGCTACGTCGGAAAAGATCGCCTTCGGCTGGTATGCCGATGGGCGGGCCAGTGTGGTGGTGGGTACCCATACCCATGTAGCAACGGCAGATCAGCGTATCCTAGGGCGGGGGACAGGCTACGTGACGGATCTGGGGATGTGCGGTCCGGTGGACGGCGTTCTCGGGGTGGATCGGCAGGTAGTGATTCAGAAATTCTTGACCCAGCTTCCCAACCGATTCACTGTGGCGCCAGGCCCAAGCCAGCTCAATGGAGTTTTCGTGGAACTTGACCGCAAGGGCAAGACCACGGAGATCCTCCGCCTACCTGCGCAAGAAAATATTGTGTGAAAAAAGGAATTTCAGTGACAACCTATAATATATATAAGTGACTGGCAGTGGCAAAGAAACTACTATCTTCGCTATAGGGAGGTCACAACATGGAAGTATTGAAGGTTTCCGCAAAATCCAGTCCAAATTCTGTGGCAGGCGCACTGGCAGGAGTTTTACGCGAAAGAGGAAGAGCTGAGATCCAAGCCATCGGAGCCGGAGCACTGAATCAGGCTGTCAAGGCTGTTGCTATTGCCAGAGGCTTTGTTGCTCCCAGTGGTGTTGACCTGATCTGTATTCCTGCTTTCACAGATATTATGATCGATGATGAAGAACGAACAGCCATAAAACTGATCGTCGAACCTCGCTGAGGCATCGGTCCAACGATCGCAGTATGGAATCTACCTGCCTGGAAATATTCTGGGCAGGTTTCTCTGTATCGGATAACAGAATGAGGAAAGGGATGGAGTCGTGTATATATTTGATGCTCACAACGATACGCTGATGCAGCTGCCTGCCAACCCAGGTTATTTTGCTGGCAATACCAGCGGGCATGTGGATCTGCCGCGCATGCAGAAAGGCGAGGTGGCAGCGCAGATTTTTGCAGTGTTCACTGAATCCCACTACCGGCCAGGGCAATCTCTGCAGCGCAGTTTGGCCATGATTGATTCGTTCTGGAACATGGTCAACGCGCACCCGGAAGCATTGGGGGCAGTCCTTTGGGCTGAAGATTTAGCCGAGCTGCGCCAACAAGGGCGGATCGCGGCGCTGCTTTCCCTGGAAGGGGCGGAGCCCTTGGGTGTGGATCTGCATAACCTTCGCATCATGCATCGCTTAGGGGTCCGGGCTATTACCCTCACCTGGAATCACCGCAATGCGGTAGCCGATGGGGCGGAGGAAGAAGAGCGTGCAGGAGGTCTTAGTGTTTTTGGGCGCCAGGTGGTGGATGAGATGGCCCGCTTGGGTATGGTTGTAGACGTGTCGCATCTGGCGGAACCAGGGTTTTGGGATGTTATGCAGACGGAAGCATCTGTCATTGCCTCCCACTCCAATGCCGCAGGACTGCATCCGCACCGGCGCAATCTCAGCGATGCTCAACTGCGAGCCTTGGCTGAGCGGGGCGGAGTTGTGGGTGTAAATTTCCACCCAGGTTTTATTAGCAGCAAAGAGCCTCAGGCTGTGCAAGCCGCAGACCTTTATGATCACATTGAGTATCTTCTAGACATCATGGGCGAGAATGGCGTTGGTTTGGGTTCCGATTACGACGGCATTACCAACACTCCCCAGGGGCTCGAGGATGCGTCGACCTTTCCTCGTATTGTGGAAGGCCTGGCCAAGCGCGGGCTGCAGGAAGGAGTTATCGCCAAGGTCATGGGCGAAAACTTTTATCGAATTTTCTGTAAAACTCTCCCGAATCGACCGTCGTCCGGCCTTTAGCAGGTGTTTTAGGAAATGACAGCTGGCACAAATGTTTGCCTTCTTGCGACATCCGTGCTAGAATTATGTAAGGCCCCCGTTACCAGCGGGGGTTTTGTCCATTTTATCGAGTTTGGAGGAACCTTTGTGAACGGAACGATGCAGATCAACGCAAAAGGGCACTTGACCATCGGCGGTTGTGATGTTGTGGAACTGGCCCAACAGTATGGCACACCGCTGTATGTTTTTGATGAGGAAGCGGTTCGCCAGCGAGCGGAGGATTACAAGCAGGCGCTGGGTTCGCTGCCCAAGAGCCAGATTATCTATGCAGGCAAGGCGTTCCTCACCGTGGGCATGGCCGCACTGGTAAAACAATTGGGTTTGGGTTTGGATGTGGTCAGCGGTGGTGAACTCTACACGGCTCTTGAGGCTGACTTTCCTCCTGAAGATATTCTCTTCCATGGCAATAACAAATCCATTTCCGAGCTGCAGTATGCGCTGGATGCGGGTGTCGGCCGCATCGTTGTAGACAGTTTCTATGAGCTGCAGGTGCTGTCGCAGTTGGCGGAATCCAAAGGTGTTGTGGTCAGCATTCTGCTGCGGTTGACGCCTGGAGTTGAAGCCCATACACACTCGTACATTCAGACGGGTCAGTTGGACTCCAAGTTCGGCCTAGCTATTGGCAATGGGGCAGCTATGGAAGCCGTTCGTGAGGCCCAGGGATTGCCGAACATTCAACTGATGGGCGTGCACTGCCATATCGGCTCACAAATCTTCGATACAGAGGCCTTCGACGCCACAGTGCTGCTGATGATGGACTTTATGGCGGCAGCTGCTCAAGAAGGACACTATCTCAGCGAGCTGGATCTCGGTGGTGGTCTGGGCATTCGCCACACAGATGACGATGATCCCATGGATGTAACTTCGTTCGGCCGTTTTTTGGCGCAGCGGCTCCAAGAAGCAGCGCAGGAACGCGGGCTTCCCCTGCCGAAACTACTCATTGAGCCCGGTCGCTCCCTGGTGGGCGAGGCCGGAACGACTCTGTATACCGTTGGAGTGATCAAGGATCTGCCGGGAATAAGGACCTACGCATCAGTGGATGGCGGTATGACCGATAATCCCCGGGTTTCGCTCTACCAGGCAGTGTACGAAGGTCTGGTGGCCAACAAGATGGAGGAAGAACCAGCGCACACGTATACAGTTGCTGGGAAGTGCTGCGAGTCCGGTGACAAGCTGCTGTTTGACGTGTGTTTGCCGCAGTTGGAATCCGGTGACATTCTGGCGGTTCCTTCCACCGGAGCTTACAACTATTCGATGTCCAGTAACTACAACCAGTTGCCGCGGCCCGCGGTGGTCTGTGTGTATGATGGTACCAGTGAGATTATGGTAGAACGTGAACAGTATCAGGATTTGGTGCGTTTGCACAAGATTCCCCAGCGGTGGCGATAGGCTTCGCCTATCATCCGTGCTGGCGGCCGCGTTTGGCGGCAGGAGTGTGGAGATATGATGAACTTGAACTGGGAATTCATAGTGCTGGGAATTCCAGCCTTATTGTTTGCCATTTCGATTCACGAATTTGCCCATGGTTATGTAGCCCACAGTCTTGGAGATCCTACTCCAAGCGCTCAGGGGCGTTTAACGTTGAATCCATTGGCGCATTTGGACCCCATCGGTGGGTTAATGCTGCTTCTATTCCGGTTTGGGTGGGCCAAGCCGGTTCAGGTGAATCCGCTGTATTTCAAAGATCGACGTAAAGGTATGATTTTGGTGGCGATTGCAGGCCCATTGGCTAACGTCAGTGCAGCATTCGTGTTCTATCACGTTTTGCGGTGGGTCATGCCGGCATTTGTCGGGGCGCCTTTTTCCTATGCTATCCAGATGTTTCTCCTAGTTAACGTCCAGCTGAATTTAGGTTTGGCGGCCTTTAACCTGCTGCCGTTCCCACCCTTGGACGGATCCAAAGTTGTGGCTGGGCTGCTGCCAGCTAGGCTTGCTTACCCGTACCAAAGATTTGCCCAATACGGTCCCTTTGTCCTGATGCTTCTTTTGTTCACAGGGGCGTTTCGGGTCATCCTTAATCCCATATACAATGCTCTGCTCTTGGTTATTTCTGGGTTTGGCTTCTGATGAGCGTATGGATTATGTGGCGACGCATCGGCCGCACCTTCAGCTATTTCCAGTGGCGTTGGCGAACAGCGCCGAACCATGAGATGGTTGCGGAACTGCCAGATAGTCTGCAACAATTGTTTTGGACAATGCATCCCGCGGACCAGGCGCACTGTATCCGTGCGGCTGTGCAATGCAGGCGGGAAGCTCTGCGTCGAGGTATGGCAGCGCATGATAGGGAGCGATTGGAACAGGCAGCTCTCGTTCACGATGTGGGGAAGGGCGTAATCGCTATCGGACTTGGCCCCCGTCTGGTATCCGCCCTCCCATTCATACCCGGACTGCAGCGCTTGTTTATGCTGCTGCGGCCGAACGGAGCGGAGCAATTGATGGTTTTGGCCGATCATGCTCAACTGGGGGCCAACCTGTTGGCGCGGGCTGGCTGTGCTGAGGCCGTGGTCGAATTGGTGGCTAATCATCATGAACCGGCGTTGGACAATGATGTGCTGGCTGGCATTCTGCAACGCTGCGATAACGGCTGTTAGCCAAGGAGTGAGCATCCCATGTACCAAGTGGATCTTGAGGTTTACCAAGGCCCGTTCGATCTGCTGCTGGATCTAATTGATTCGCAGCAGATTGACATCTGGGACATCCCCATCGCCCGCATTGCCCGGCAGTACTTGGCGGAGCTGCAGCGCATGCAGGAGTTGGACCTAACTGTGGGCAGCGAGTTTCTTGTGATGGCGGCCACGTTGTTGGAGATCAAGGCAAAAATGCTGCTCCCAACACACGATCGGGACACAGATGAATCAGAGGAAGAAGACCCACGCGAAGCTTTGGTGGCGAGACTTCTGGAGTACAAAATGTACAAAGAGATAGCCGGGTATTTCAAGGAACAGGAACAGGCTCTGGCTGGTTGTTTGACCCGCGGGTGGATGCCCGAACAAGCCGCTGCCAGACCTATGTTCACCAATCCGGTTGGCGTGTCTTTGGACCGCTTGGTCAGAGCCTTCAGTCAAGTTCTCGAGGCTGCTCAATCTCAGGAAGCGGTGCAAGAGATCCAGCGGCGCATTTCTTTGGAGGAACGAATCGGGCAACTGCGGTTGAGGTTTGCAGCGCAGAGCGTGATCCCATTCTCACAGCTGTTCGAAGACCGGCAGCGGTGGGACATGATCGTAACCTTTTTGGCCATCCTTGAGCTGATTCGAGTCGGTGAATTACGCGGCCGTCAGCGAGGAACCTTTGCTGAGATTCGGTTAGAATTGATCGGCAAAACGGAGGAGTGGAGTGCAGCATATGAAGGTTGATGAGGCCGAGGTGATTCTGGAAGCATTAATCTTTGCATCAACGCGGCCAATTGGCCCAAGACAGCTGGGTGATCTGCTGGAAATCGAACCGGAGTTGGCAGCTCGCTTGGTGGAACGGGTTCGGGATCGCTATGCTGAACGGGGCATTCAACTGCGGTCTGTGGCTGGCGGTTACCAGTTCGTCACGGCGGCGGAGTGCGCTCCCTGGCTGGAGAAGTTAGGCCGGCCGATGATCCATTCGCCGCTATCTTTGGCTGGTGTTGAAACGTTGGCCATTGTTGCATACAAACAGCCCATCACCAAAGCAGAAATCGAGCACATTCGCGGTGTTCGGGTAGATAGCTCTGTCAATACTCTGCTGGAACGGGATTTGATCACCGAGGTTGGACGCAAAGAAGGTCCTGGGCGTCCCATTCTCTACGGTACTACGGAACAGTTCTTGATCCACTTTGGTTTGCGCAGTTTGGACGATCTTCCACAGCAGGACGAGTTCACGGATGAACTGGCGGCCGGCGAAGGTCCCGAAGTTGAGGCGCCAGAAACGTAAAAACCATGGTAGGCTGCGGTTGACGACGGCTTCGGAGAGAATGCTTGGGCCGCTGCCTACAGCAGACACTATGTCCGTCGTCGGTGCCGACACTTCCTGGGTATTGGAGGTCTTTTTTGTGGAGGAACGATTGCAGAAAGTAATGGCTCGCAGCGGTCTGGCATCCCGACGACACTGCGAAGAATGGATATTGCAGGGGCGGGTTAAGGTGAATGGCCGTACCTGCCGTGTCTTGGGTACGAAGGTGGATCCGCTGCGAGATGATATTACAGTGGACGGAAAACCTCTAAGCGGTCGGGAAGAAAAGGTGTATTTGGTCTTCCATAAGCCGAAGGACGTTATTACCACGCTGCATGATGAACAGGATCGACCCACGATTATGCGCTATCTGAAATCCATCCAGCAAAGGGTCTATCCCGTTGGCCGTTTGGACGGCGATTCCGAAGGTCTTCTGTTTTTGACCAATGATGGTGAACTTGCTCACCGTTTGATGCATCCCAGCTACGGCGTGCCCAAGACCTACCGGGTGTGGCTTACCGGACACATATCTGACCAGGCACTGCAAGAGTTGGCGGATGGCGTGGAGCTCGAGGACGGACCGACGGGCCCAGCGCAGGTCCAGGTGAGGCGTAACCAAGGGCACGCCATCTTGGATATGACCATCCATGAAGGTCGTAATCGCCAGGTTCGCCGCATGTGCAGCGCGGTGGGTCATGAGGTGAAACGCCTGCAGCGGATCAGCTTCGGACCGCTGCGCTTAGGGGATTTGGCAGTTGGCCGCTATCGTCGTCTCGACGCTGCTGAGAAACGTGCTCTCTTCGAGGTGGTGGGTTATGATTCCTGACATCATTGTGGTGGGCGCTGGCGCAGCGGGTCTGATGGCGGCCGGCCAGGCTGCTGCTCTGGGAGCATCGGTCTTGGTTTTAGAGAAGATGCAGCAGACTGCAAGGAAGGTTCGGATCTCCGGCAAGGGCCGCTGCAATGTAACCAACCAGTGTCCTATTCGTGATTTTTTGGAAAACGTCCCTGGCAATGGGCGGTTCTTGACTGGCTGCATGCATCGCTTCGATGCCACCAGCCTGCGGGAATTTTTTGCGGATCTAGGTGTTCCCACCAAAGTTGAGCGGGGCGAGCGTGTGTTTCCTGTCTCCGATGACGCCCATGAAGTGGCCAATGCGTTGGAACGCTTTGCCCGCAAAGCCGGTGCCGTGATCCGATTCGGTGTCAAAGTGCAAAAACTCATGGTCACGGATAGTGCCGTCATGGGTGTTGTGTGTTCGGATGGAAGTGTGATCGAAGCACGGCAGGTCATCGTATGTACTGGGGGCGGCAGTTATCCTGGCACAGGCTCAACCGGCGATGGCTGGAAGCTAGCCTCTGACACAGGCCATACGGTCACGAAGACATTGCCGGCACTGGTACCTCTGCGAACCAAAGAGACGTGGCCTGCGGCGTTGGCGGGCCTAACTTTGCGCAATGTTTCGGTAACTGCGTCATCCTCGTTGGGGAGCGAAACACAGTTCGGTGAGCTCTTGTTTACGCATTTTGGGGTTAGTGGCCCAACAATTTTGACCCTGAGTCGCAGTGCGGCCCAGTGGTTGGCCGCTGGAGCGGGCGTTACGCTCGCCATCGATTTGAAGCCGGCTCTGGAGCCGGCCGTGTTGGACAGCCGTCTGCAGCGGGACTTTGCCAAGTTTGCCCGGAAGCAAATCAAGAACGGAATGCAGGATCTTCTGCCCCTGGCGCTGATTCCGGTGATCCTCACCCAAAGTGGAGTTCCTGCGGACAAGGCAGTTCACCAAATTACGAAGGAAGAACGACAGGATTTGGCGAAGACGTTGAAGAATCTTCGTTTGAGTGTCCAAGCAACACTGCCTTTGGCAGCTGCCATTGTGACCCAAGGAGGCGTCGCAGTTAATGAGATCAACCCAAAAACTATGGAATCCCGGTTAATCGCCGGCCTCTATGTCTGTGGCGAGCTGCTGGATGTGGATGGCTATACGGGTGGTTTCAATCTGCAGGCAGCCTTTTCTACGGGTTTTGCTGCCGGCAGCGCAGCAGCCCAACGGATCATGATATAAGTGAGATTGGGGGATGCAAGTGTGCTGAAAAAATCTAGGCAAGAGTTGGCGGTCATCAAGCCGTATGTTCCCGGCAAACCCATCGAGGAAGTCCAGGAAGAACTGGGTATTAGCGACATTATTAAGTTGGCGTCCAACGAAAACCCTTTGGGCCCGTCTCTTAAAGCCCAAGAAGCGCTCGTGAAGTTCGTTACGCAGGCGCATCTTTATCCCGATGGTTCATGTACCGCGTTGAAGAAAAGTTTGGCGGCACACTGGCATATTCAGCCAGAACAGTTGATCATTGGCAATGGATCTGATGAGATTTTGAAGTTCATTGCCGAGGCCTTCCTGCAGCCCGGTGATGAAGTTGTCTTGGCCGAACCGACGTTTAGTGAGTACCACTTTGTATCGCAGCTCATGGGGGCAGCACTGCAAAGTGTTCCCTGTCGTCAATTCATCCACGACCTGCCTGCCATGGCCGCTGCTGTTAATGACCGGACGAAGATCGTGTTTGTCTGCAACCCCAACAACCCTACGGGAACAGCTGTGGGCCATGCTGAGCTGCAGGCCTTTATGGACAAAATACCCGATGATGTCCTGGTGGTTATCGACGAGGCTTACTATGAGTACGTTCAACGCGATGATTTTCCCGATGTCCTTCCGTGGTTGGCCCAACGCGAAAATGTTTTGATCACCCGTACGTTCTCCAAAGCTCATGGACTGGCGGCTCTCCGCATTGGCTACGGAATAGGACACCCGAATCTTATCCGCATCTTGGAAAAGACTCGCGAGCCATTCAATGTCAATGCAGCGGCCCAGGCTGCTGCTCGAGCCAGCTTGGCGGATCTTGACCACATAGCAGCCAGCGTTGACGTGAACGAGGTCGGCAAATCGTACCTTTACGAACAGTTCGCTGCTCTGGAATTGGACTATGTACCCACGGAAACAAATTTCATCCTCGTTGATGTGGGCCACCCTGCGGCAGAGGTATTTGATCGACTGCTGCGAAAAGGAGTTATTATACGGCCAGCTCATGTCTTTGGATTGCCCACATTTATCCGTGTCACGGTGGGAACTCCCTCTGAGAACCAGCGATTCGTTGCGGCACTGAAGGAGGTCATTGCGGGTGAAAGTAGCCATTGATGGCCCGGCGGGTGCTGGTAAGAGCACCATTGCTCGTCGCGTGGCCGCTGCCCTTGGCTATGTCTATGTGGATACCGGTGCTATGTATCGCGCTTTGACAGCGGAAGTTCTGCGGCGGAACATGGACCCGGCGGACGCCACGGCCGTTTCGGAGCTTGCCCGCTCCTTAAACATACAGCTGGACCGCGAGGCTGGCGGGGGAACGCAGCGTGTGTGGGCAGCTGACCGCGATGTTACCGAGGAGATTCGAGAGCCCGTTGTCAACCAGAATGTTTCCATGGTTGCCAGTCACCAAGGCGTGCGCTCAGCTGTGGTGGCCCAGCAGAAGGGCATGGCGGCTCAGGGAAATGTGGTCATGGATGGCCGCGACATTGGCACTACCGTCATGCCTAATGCCGATGTGAAAGTGTTTCTCAAGGCATCCGTCACCGAGCGTGCCCGTCGCCGGTCGTTGGATCTGGTTCGGCGGGGATATTCCGTAAATTTGGCCCAGTTGGCTGAAGAAATCCGGGAGCGTGATATGTTCGATTCTACGCGCAGGGTATCACCTCTCCGCAGAGCTTCAGATGCTGTGGAAATAGATACAACGCACTTGACAGTGGAGGAAGTAGTAGATATGGTACTGCTCCTCTGCCGCAACAGGGAGGCGGGCGAATAATGTATTGGTTTCTGCGGAACCTGACTGCACTGTTAATCCGCATCCTGTTCGGTCTGAAGGCTGAGGGAGTGGAGAATGTCCCTGAAGGCGGAGCAATCATAGCCGCCACCCATTCCAGCTTCCTAGATCCCTTGGCGGTGGCGGGCATACTGTCGCGGCCGATTCACTTCATGGCCAAAGCTGAACTTTTCAAGTATCCAGTGTTTAGCTTTGTTCTGCCTAGAGTGCATGCTTTCCCTGTCAGGCGGGGTCTCGCCGACCGCAATGCGATTCGCGAAGCCATGAAGTTGGTGGACGAGGGAAACCTGCTAGGTATATTTCCGGAAGGAACCCGCAGCAAGACTGGGGAAATCCAACCATTGCAGGGCGGAACGGCGATGATCGCCATTAAGGCCGGTGTACCGGTGGTACCGGTGGTGGTTGTAGGCGTGAAGCCGCTGCGGCTTCGACGCAGCATTGAAGTGCGCATCGGCACACCCATCAGGTTTGGAGAGCCACACCGAGCTAGTAAAGACGAAGTATCCGCTGCCGGTGAGCAAATATCTCAACAATTTACCACTTTGTTAGGGAGGAATCTGCCGGAGCATGCAGAATGATTAGTGTGGGCGGATTTTAGACCCATTTGTGTGGCTAAATATCTAGGGGAGGGGGAAAGGTGGAAATAATACTGGCGGATGCAGCGGGGATGTGCTTTGGAGTCAAACGGGCGTTGGACACAGCGCTGCGGACTGCAGAGAACGCATACGGTGCACCGGTAACTACATTAGGTCCACTTATCCATAACCCTCAGGTTGTAGATGAACTAAAGGCCAAAGGAATTCAGGTTCAAGAACAGCCCAGGGATATTGACGCAGGTGTTGTGATTATTCGCTGTCATGGAGTGCCTCCCAAGACCATGTGGGAATTGGAAGAACGTGGCTTGGATGTTGTAGATGCGACGTGCCCCTTTGTTAAGCGGGCTATGCGTTGGGCGAAACAGTTGAAGGATGAAGGATATCAGGTTGTGATTGTTGGGGATGAGTCTCACCCCGAAGTGAACGCGATTCTCGGCGCTTCGGATGAGACCGCATGGGTTGTGAAATCACCTCGGACCATTGATGAACTTCCATCGGCAAAACGCATCGGCATCATTGCGCAGACTACTCAATCCACGGTAAACTTCCGGGAATGTGTTGGCGCGTTCATCGGAAGGGTGGAGGAACTAAAGGCCTTCGATACTATTTGCACCGCAACGGAACAACGGCAGTCTTCCGCGAGGAACACAGCTGCCCAAGTGGATGTAATGGTAGTAGTGGGTGGTCGCAACAGCGCCAACACGCGTCGGTTGGTGGAAGTTTGTCAAGAACAGGGTACAAGGACGCATCATGTGGAAACAGCGGCCGAACTGAGCGCATCATGGTTTCGTGATGTCCACAAGGTCGGGGTTACTGCTGGTGCATCCACACCAAATTGGTTATTCGAGGGGGTTCTCGCAAGAATGAGTGAGTTTAACAACGAACAGAAGGAAAAGGTGAATGAGGAAATGGAAGTACAAGGTCAGGAAGTCAAAGAAACAGACGTGAACGAGGAAGCAGAGCAGGTAGAAACAGTCGAAGCAGCAGCAGCCGAAAAGAAGGAAATTGAGGACGTAAAGGAACCAGAGGTTCAGGAAGAGGAAGCAAAGGAGCCGGCGGTTCAAGAAGAACCAGTGCAGGAATCAAAGGTTCAAGAAGAGGAAGCAAAGGAGCCGGAGGTTCAAGAAGAGGAAGTAAAGGAGCCGGAGGTTCAAGAAGAACAAGTGCAGGAACCAGAGGTTCAAGAGGCAGAAGCACCGAAGGTCGAGACCGAAGCTGCGGCTGGTGAAACGGCAGAAGCTGAGGTTGCTGACGCGTCACCGGAAGAACCGGAGATGGATCAGGAAGATCAGATGAACCAAATGGAAGATATGGTGCCAACACTGACACCCGGAGATGTGATTACCGGCAAAGTGGTGCAGGTCAGCACCGATGAAGTGTTGGTTGACATTGGATATAAGTCAGAAGGCCGTATTCCCCTTAATGAGCTGAGCTTCCGCCCCAATGTCAAACCTGAAGAGGTATTGGCTGTGGGCGACGAGGTAGAAGTGAAGGTTCTTAAAGTGGACGATGCCGAGGGCAGCGTGGTCCTTTCCCGCCGGCGTGCGGAAGCGGAAAAGGCTTGGGAAAAACTAGAAGGCGCCTATGAGAATGGGGAGATTCTTGAGGCCACAGTGGCTCAGACCGTTAAAGGTGGTCTGTTGGTCGATGTAGGTGTGCGTGGGTTTATTCCGGCCAGCCACGTTTCTCGCAACTTCGTGGATGATCTGGACAGCTACATTGGCAAGACACTACGGTTGAAGATTATCGAGTTCGACCGCCAGAAGAACAATGTGGTGTTTTCTCACAAGGAAGTCCTGGAAGAGGATTTGAAACAGGCTAAAGCAGACGCCTTCGCCAAATTGGAAGAAGGTTCTATCGTCCCTGGTGTTGTTCGCCGGCTGACAGACTTTGGCGCCTTTGTGGACATTGGCAGCGGCGTGGAAGGACTTCTGCACGTATCTGAGATTGCTCACAGCCGCATCAACCATCCTTCAGACGTATTGGAAGAAGGTCAAGAGATAAACGTGATGGTCCTCGGTGTCGATGTGGAAAAAGAGCGAATCTCCCTTGGCCTCAAGCAGACTTTGGCCGATCCCTGGGAAACCATCGAAGACCGCTATGCAGTGGGTGACAAAGTTGATGGCGTAGTCACACGTACCGTAGACTTTGGTGCTTTCGTCAAACTAGAAGACGGCGTGGAAGGTCTTGTGCACATCAGCCAGTTGGCCCATCGTCATGTGGCCAAAGTGGAGGAAGTTGTGAATCCCGGTGATGAGGTGGAAGCCAAGGTCATCAGCTTGGATCCGCAAGCCCGCCGTATTGGCCTGAGCATTCGTGAACTGGAGCCAAAACCCGAACAGGCTCCGCGGAAAGAAGCTAAGCCTCAGCAGGAACAGCAGCCAAAGCAGGACGACAGTTCGAACGAAGAACTGACTACCAATCTCGGGGATGTATTTGGCGACCTATTCAAGCGCGGTTAAGCTGAACGCATTTTGTCAAAAAAACTGCTGCCCTGTGGTTGTTTGGGCAGCAGTTTTTTCTGATAGTATTTTTCTCCGCTCACTTTTCGATCTGCGGGGCACTGGATCAACAACATGAACGAAGGAAATCAGTCGAAGTTCTTCTCCGGCCAACCGCGGCGATGGCCGTTGGCACCGGGGCGACTTCAGAAGGTATGGAGAGAACAACTATGGCGAAACCGATCGCAGCAATCGTGGGAAGACCCAATGTGGGCAAGAGTACATTATTTAATCGTTTGGCCAGGGAACGCATCGCCATTGTGGAAGGTGAACCGGGGGTTACTCGGGACCGTTTGTATGCCGATGTGGAATGGCTGAATAAGCATTTCACCATTGTGGATACCGGGGGCATTGACACCGAAACAGATATCATTACCCGCCAAGTCAAGCGACAAGCAGAGATTGCCATGGAGCAGGCCGACGTAATCATCTTCGTGGTGGACGGTCGGGCTGGATTGACGGCAGCGGATGAAGAGGTTGCTGTGCTTTTGCGCAGAACAGCCAAGCCAGTCATCCTGTGTGTTAACAAAATTGAGGATGTAAAGCAAGGCGAAAATGCGGTTTTGGACTTCTATCGTCTGGGTTTGGGAGAGCCTATCCTGGTGTCGGCAGAGCACGGGCGCAACGTGGGAGATCTTCTGGACTTGATCGTAACAGAATTTCCAGAGCTCCCCCCTGAAGATGACGACATCCAGACGAAGGTGGCTGTAGTTGGTCGCCCCAATGTTGGAAAGTCCAGTATCGTCAATCGGGTCCTAGGCCAAGAGCGGACGATTGTGTCGGACATTGCTGGTACAACCCGAGACGCCATAGACACGCCGTTCGTCCATGATGAACATCGTTATCTGTTCATTGATACAGCGGGTCTGCGGCGCCGCAAGAAAGTAGAAGAACAGCTAGAGTATTACAGTGTGATCCGGACACTGCGGGCTGTTGATCGCTCTGATGTGACCGTTGTGGTCATCGACGCGGTGGAAGGCATTACCGAGCAGGACAAGAAGATTGCTGGGTATGCCCACGACAATGGCAAGGGCGTTATCCTTGCAGTCAACAAGTGGGACCTGGTGGAAAAAGAAACCAATACGATGCGGGATTTTGAACGAGAACTTCGGCGCGAGCTGCAATTTCTGGCCTATGCGCCCATTTTGTTCCTCTCAGCCTTGACGGGGCAGCGTTTTGGCCATTTGCTGACCACCATTGACCTGGTTGCGGAGCAGCGGGCCCTGCGAATTCCCACAGGGCAGCTGAACACTCTGATCCAAGACGCAGTGACTATGACGCCGACACCCTCTGATAAAGGCGTGCGCCTGCGTATTTACTATGCTGTTCAAGCGCAGGTGAATCCGCCGGTGATTTTGCTTTATGTGAATCGCAAAGACTTGATGCATTTCTCCTATGCACGATATCTGGAAAATCGTCTGCGGCACGAATATGGATTTGTTGGCACGCCGATTATTTTGAGTGTGAAGGAGAGATCAAAATAATGGGAATGGCCGCGATTGTCTTGGGGTATCTCTTGGGTTCCATTCCGTTCGGACTGCTTATTGGTAAACTGTGGGGCAGGATCGATGTTCGCGACTACGGCAGCGGCAACATTGGTTTCAGCAACGTTCTGCGCACTGTGGGTACGTGGCCATCCTTGTTCGTCCTATTGTTAGATGCGGGCAAAGGAGCCGTGGCTGTTATCTTGGCGCGGCATTTGTTGGGATTGGATGCCTTCTGGGTACTCATTGCCGGTATGGCAGCCATTGCCGGACATAATTGGCCCTTGTATCTCAAGTTCAAAGGTGGGAAAGGCGTCGCAACCACAGCGGGTGTCATCATCAGCATAGCACCCTTGGTGGCCTTTATAGTGATGACCATCTGGCTGATCTCGTTAGCTGTCAGCCGTTATATTTCACTTTCGTCATTGATTGCGGCGGTTTCTCTGCCCATTTTGTTCTTTGTCTTTGGTTTTCCCTCGATTTACCTGGGTTTGGCTGTGCTGCTGTCGCTGTTTGTCATTGTGAGGCATGTTCCCAACATTCAGCGTCTGCTGGCTGGAACGGAATTTAAGTTTGGACAGAAAATCGATAAGCGCTGAGTATTACTGGGTCTGGAGTTTCCCATGCAGTGGACTGGCTAGCAGCAACCAACAGCAGATTCGTTCAGCAAACCGGTGCCAGCGGCGCTGGTTTTTTGAAATGGAAAGAGGAGCCGATGCTATGGACATAATTGTGCAAAAATACGGTGGTACCTCCGTGGCAGACACGGCCTGTATTCAGCGTGTGGCCCAAAGAATTGTACGTGAGAGGCAGCATGGTAGGGCAGTGGTAGCGGTTGTCTCGGCCCAGGGGCACACCACCGATCAGCTGCTGGAAAAGGCCCGGGAGCTAAGTCCACGACCGCCCCAGCGGGAGTTGGATATGTTGCTGGCCACAGGTGAGCAGATGTCCATATCTTTGTTGGCCATGGCGGTGGATGCATTGGGGGTGCCGGTGATTTCCCTTACGGGAGCGCAGGGGGGCATTTTCACCGATGAGCACCATACAAAGGCCAAGATCAAGGCCATCCGCACCGAACGCATTGCCCAGGAGCTGCAGAACGGGCGTGTTGTTATTGTGGCTGGGTTTCAAGGTGTGTCCTCAGGACAAGACATCACAACCTTGGGCCGCGGCGGCTCCGATACCACAGCGGTGGCTTTGGCTGCTTCGCTTGGCGCCAAAGCCTGCGAAATTTACACCGACGTTGAGGGAGTGTACACAGCCGATCCTCGTCTCGAACCTAGGGCTAGGAAACTCCTGGAGGTTGGTTACGGCGAGATGCTCGAGATGGCGAGTCTCGGTGCTCTGGTACTGCAACCCCGAGCTGTGGAGGTGGCGGCTGCCTATGGTGTGCAGATTCACGTTCGATCCAGTTTCAGCGATGCCGCAGGAACTTGGGTCAAGGAGGAAGCCAAGATGGAAAAAGAGATTCTGGTCACGGGAGTTACAGCGGATCGAAATTGTGCCAAGATTGTCATGGTGGATGTTCCCGATGATACCAGCGTGCTGCATCAGGTATTCTCGCGCTTAGCTGCGGTAGGGGTAAACGTGGATATGATCGTTCAGACCAGCAAGCAGCAGCATACCACAGATCTGACCTTCACGGTAACGCAGGAGGAAGTGGAGCAGGCCTTGGACATTATCCAAGGGATACCCGCAGCCCAGGATGCAGCCATCGTCTATGACAAGGAAGTGGCCAAAGTGTCTATCGTGGGTGCAGGGATGATGAGTAATCCGGGTGTAGCTGCAGCCATGTTTGGCTGCCTTAATGAGGCAGGCATCCGAGTGCAGCTGGTTTCCACTTCGGAAATCAAGGTGTCGTGCTTGATTCCGCGGCAGCGGATTCAAGATGCGGTCCAAGCCTGCCATCGTCAGTTCCAACTGGAGCAGCTGGGTACACCACAATAGCGACGCAATTTAATGGGATCATGTGAGGCAGGGCAAGGCCGTTGGATCTCGGTTCGTCTTTGATTTGAGAGGGCGATCCAGTGTCTTTGGCGGGTGTTTGTCAAGGAGTTACGCCAGAGCGATCCGGAAAAGTTCTCCGCGGACTCTTGCTTTTTCGCGGGTAGTATGGTACATTATATTTTGTCAGTCGGGGCGTGGCGCAGCTTGGCTAGCGCGCTACCTTGGGGTGGTAGAGGTCGCCTGTTCAAATCAGGTCGCCCCGACCAGCTAAACCCCACTTTCGGCAGGTCGCCGAAGGTGAAAAATAGAGGAATAGTCCACAAATAGTCCACTGAACA
>PWMW01000326.1 GCA_003559095.1 Clostridiales bacterium
CGATGTTCGGGGTTCACCGTTACCATGACCTGGCCCTGGGCATCGGTTTCCACCTCGTCCACTTCATCATACAGTGTAATGTCCTCTGCCAAGGACTGGAACACCTCGATCTCTGCGCCACTAACGGGCTCGCCCTCATAATGCACTGCCAATGTCAAGTCGACCAGACCATCGGTCCGCTGGTCCTCAGAAACGACGACAATTTCGAGACTGAGACCAACAGGTTCATGAACCCAAGTGCCGGCTTCACCAACCCAGACAATGCTGCTTCCGAAATCGCGAATCTCCTGCAGGCGGTAGCGATTAGGTTCCCGCTCCAGAGCCAAACGCCATTGGCCTTCTTGGTCAAGGGTCATGGAAGCGTACTGGTAAGTTGCTGCCCGAGCCATGTCCACAGGCTGAGCCGCACCGTCTGGTCCGATGACATAAAGACTGAGTTCCGTCATATCCCTTTCCTCAATTGGATCGTCGGGATCGGCATAAAAGGCCAGCACTGCGAAAACCTCATCCTGTGAAACCTGATACGGTGCTTCCACCCAAGTGCAGTGTGCCCAAGCCGTGCTGGACACCAGCAGTACCAGAAGGAACGCCAACATGCCAGTTCTGCTTGCTTTGTTGTTTACCATGAAACAACCTCCTTAGTTTATGTTGTGATCTCCAAAGGGACATTACCTACCGTCACTGTACCGTTAAAGCCACCTCCTTAGCACCAATGGTCTGTTCTTCTTCTGCATCTCCCCGTAGTCTATGGGGTACAGTTCCTATAGCAGCTTTCGCCCGCGGAGCCTCTCCCATGCACCCCAACGGCTGACAGTGGCCGTCGGCAGAGTATTGATCTGCCGCCCAAAGTCTGCTATACTTTACACAAAGTCTTGAGAACGACTTTCAATCTCGTTCTAGTATAGCCAAGAAGTCCAACGATGTCTTGCACTCCCTTTGGCATCGTATCACAGATTTTGACCAGAAAGCTTCGAGGGGGTCCGCGATGAACAAAACGATCCAAATCCGGGAGATCCAACATCTAGTGGACACGCTTCACCACTGTACGGCTCTGGCTGTCCTTGGTTTTACGAGCCATGACAACCTGATCCACGCCATGGGAGTGGATGAACAGCAGAGTAACACTCTCACCTGCAGGGCTCGCCCGGCCACTGCCAAATGGAAGGACGCTGCCCACTATCCGCTGCTGTGGATTCCTGATTGGGGCCAGTTCGTGGGGGTAAGCGTCTGCCGCCATTGTTTGGACAAAGGCTACATATTGTTCGGACCATTCGAGGACACCTGTGCGGATGTAGGGGCAGGTCGGCCTGCGGAGATTGTCCCGTATCTTATTAGGCTGGTCCGCTGTATTCAGGACCGAACCCTGACCCAATGCGGTTCTGCTGACCGACAGATCCTACAGGTCTGCTGTCTGCACGTGCGACGAGCCCTCGACCATATCCAACGGCATTTCACCGAACCCCTGACACTGCGAGCGGTGGCGGCCGAGTTGGGTGTTAACAGCACATATCTCAGCAGTCGCTTTCGTGCCCAGACGGGCTGGACCTTCTGCCACTGGCTCAATCATACTCGCATTCAGCGCAGCCAAGAGTATCTCAAACATACGGATAAGCCCATCGCTGCCATTGCAGCGGAGGTTGGATACACCAGTCAAAGTTACTACACATCCGTGTTCAGTAAGCACGTGGGCGAAACGCCTAAGGGGTATCGTCAGCGTTGGCTTTCGGAGCAACACCATGGCCATGAGCCGCAGGCGGTGGACCTGCCGACCTCCCGCCGGGACGTCCGCTGAGTCGACAGCAAAACCTCTGTTCCCCAGCCGCCTTGATGAGGGCTTCACGGGACAGAGGTTTTTTTGCCGGCGAACTTTGCCGCCCTTTGGCCTAGCTCGGAAGTGCAGACGGCGGTAGTCAGCCCAACAAAAAAAGTTACGATTTACAGAAATAGCTAAAGGAATCCTCCCCCATGATCTCGAAAATTAAATGTGAAAAGGAATGTATTCACAAGTAATTGATCGGTGAGGTGTCCGCATGCGCTGGCGTTCAGAAAAACCCCCAGAACCATCACCACCAGAGCCTTCGTTGGCAGAAAAGACCGTGGAATGTATCCGCAGCACATCCAAGAAGGCGCAGCTCATTACCCTGACCACTCTGCAGGAATCCCTGGATCTGGAGAGTACCGAGGAGTTGGGCTCACTGTTGGGCAACAGTGAGCTGGGCGAATCCTATCCGGATATTCGCTGTTTGCAAGGTCGCAAGGCCAGCTACTATTTCTCAGATCAGTATATTTCGGAAAACTACGCGAACATGCTGATGCGGGTGGAAGAACAAGATTTGGCGGCACTGGTGGCCGGAACCATCCGGGATGAGTCGCGTATGTACCCGCGACCCACCGATGCCCGTTTGTTCCAAGCTGCCCCCTTTAAGCTGTCCCATGAACAGGTTTTGGGCATTGTAGAGAATATGCAGAAAACCGAGGAGTATCAGGACATTCATGCCATTACTGCTTCCAACGGAGCTGTGTACTTTTTTTCGTCGCAGCATTTGACCAAGGCACATGCCGAAGGTCTGATGGAGTGGACAGAAGTTAAGTCCCATGAAATTCCCTAAGTCGGCGGAACAGGCAGCAGCAAGCCATACTGTGCCGCCGCGGGTGAACTGCAAAAGGGAGGTGAAATCATGATAGGCCGTCTCGGACCGATGGAGTTAGTTCTCATCTTGGCCATTGCCCTGGTGATTGTAGGTCCATCCAAGCTTCCAGCCATGGGTGAAGCTTTAGGTAGAGGGATCAAAGAGTTCCGCGCCCATACCAGTGGTGATGGAAGCAAGGACAACGGTCAACAGTAGTTGGACAGCGGATTTTTGTCGTTAGATGTATAACAAACGAAATAAGTTAAGACTATTTCAGCGGTAACCAACGAAAGGAGCTGAGGAATTGTCAAGGTTTACTGGTATTTCGGTGATCTTGGTTGTATTGGCTGCAGGTCTTCTCTTCACAGCATCGGTAGCTGGTGCCTGTGACTGCCGGCTGCGAGGGTTTGAAGACGGTACCTATCGCGGTGGCTACATCGATCGCGGTGAGCAGCAGGTAAGTGTTGAGTTCACATTGGAAAACAACATCGTGACAGCCATCCGTTATCGGCATCTGACCCATCAAGGGGTAGACTATCTGCGTACGGAGAGCGAGCAAGTTCAGCGTTTAGCTGGTCAGTACAAGCAGTTAATTGATTATCTGGTTGGCAAAGATATCCGCTCCCACGTTCACGATCTTCACAACCCCGGAGACATCGTTGAGGACGACAAAGATGAGGAAGAACTCCCTTGGTGGCAGTTGGAACGCTACGCCATTGATGCTCTTTCCGGCGCGACAACACGGTGTTCCAAAGTGGTATCGGCCATTCGCGATGCCCTAAACCGCGGGGTGTACAGTTATCAGTAATTCATGACCCTTTGCGGTGGCGCACAATCCACGCGAATTGCCCACCGCCGCAGCATTGTTGTCATTCTTGTTAAGAGTTAAGGAGGTCGTACGTATGTCAGAACAGGTCCCTAAGAAGCAGGGGTTTCTGGAGCGCAAAAGCAATCGCCGCGAATTTATGAAGGTAGGCTGCCAGGGCATCGCTGGCGCCGCCGTCTCCATGTCCATCCTTAAGTATTTCACGAGCTCGGCCCAAGCTGCTGGCGTACCGCTTGCTGACGGCTTGATCATTGCAGATCCCAATCGCTGTTCCGGATGTAAGCGCTGCGAAACAGTGTGTACCACGTACAACGATGGCAAAGCCCATCCATACATTTCGCGAGTCAAGGTAAGCCGTAACTACAACTTCGGATTAGACGGGCCCCGCTATAACTTCCAGAACGCAGATGGACAATTCGGCAACTTTAAGATCATCGCCGAACCTTGTATGCAGTGTGCCCACCCTGTGCCCTGCGTGGAAGTATGTCCGGTCGACGCCATCAGTGCCGACGATATCACCCGGGCAAGGGTCGTTGATCAAGAAACCTGTATTGGCTGCACACTGTGTACCCAAAACTGTCCCTGGGCAGTGATCACTGTGGACCCGGAAAGCAGAAAAGCACAGAAATGCTTCTTGTGCTACGGTAAGCCCGAGTGTGTGGCCAACTGTCCCAACGGTGCTCTCCAATACGTTCCGTGGCGGGAAGTGCAGGCCGTTGTTCGCCGTAACAGAGCGTACAGTTAAACTGCACACTTACTCAGCGATTTTTTCCAGATAGGAGGCATAACGAATGTCAAGATATGGTGGATGGGCTGGCAAAATTCTGCGAGTCAACTTATCTAACGGCGATATTTGGGAGCAAGACACCTTAGAATACAAAGATTTCATTGGCGGTATGGGCATTGGTTACAAGATCATGTGGGACGAGGTCAAGGAGGGTGTTAAGGCCTTTGACCCGGAAAACAAAATCGTTGTTGGCTGTGGACCTTTTTCCGGCACCGGCATTCCTGCCAGCAGTCGTACCAACATAACGTCTCTCCTGCCCACAACCGAAAAGCATCTAATTAGTGACAGCCACATGGGTGGACACTTTGCCGCCGAGATGAAATACGCAGGTTGGGACATGATCGTCTTGGAAGGCAAAGCCGAGAGCCCCGTTTGGCTTCGTATCGAAGATAACAAGGTAACCATCGAAGACGCCAGCCGGATTTGGGGCATGGGCATCTTTGAAGCTACAGCTGCAGTTAACAGCATCATGGGCCGTGAAGCCCATGTGGCCTGTATCGGACCGGCGGGCGAGAATATGGTGCCAATGTCCGTGATTATGACGGGAACCAGCCACTCGGCTGGCGGCCACGGCGGTGTTTTTGGCTCGAAGAATGTGAAAGCCATCGGTGTCAAGGGTACTGGGTCTGTATGGATTGCTGGCAGCCGGCAGGATTGGAAAGAACTGGACCAGCTGACGATGGCTGTCATTGGTTCCAACAACCAACACGTGGTGCCCAGCACCCCACAGCCGTGGGCTGAGTATCATCATCCCCGCAGCCGTTGGACCGGGCGTCCAGGACTTTTCTGGGGAGCCGCTGATCCCCCGGTGGAAACCGGCGAGTGCGATCCTGAGGACATCAACAGTGTGGGTTTCCGCTGCCACAAGGCTGTGTTCGATCATGGTCCGGTGGCTGAAAACTACACAGTGCGCATGGGTGGCTGCCAATCCTGTCCGATTCGCTGCCATAACCAACTGCGCGTACCACAGTTGGAGCAGTACGGCTATTCACAGCATGTGGCCAACACCTGTGTAGGTTGGTTTAGCCCCGGTGGTTTCATGATCAAGGGCTTCTACGAGTCGGAAGTTCAGGGAGAAGCAGCCATGGTCACCCGCAGTCTGGGCGCGCAAGTGGCCGACGATCTCGGCGTATGGTGCAACTATATGCAGATCGGGCGTATCTTCCGGTTTGGCTATGAAAATGGCATCTTCAAGGAAGTGCTTTCCGAAGAAGAGTACAATGACATTCCATGGGACAAGATGGAGAGCGGAGACCCCAGCTTCCTAATCGATATCTACCACCGCATAGCATACAAACAAGGTGAGATCTCGCACATCGGTGATGGAACGTATTGGGCAGCGACCCGCTGGAACTTCGGCGATGACTTCTGGCATACTGAGCCGTACGCCGTTTGGTCGCCTCTGGGCTTCCCCCGCCACCACGCCCATGAAACTGCAGCACAGGTTGGTGCCTTGATTAACTGTATGTTCAACCGTGATGCCCAGTGCCACACGCATATCAACTTCACGGGCAGTGGTCTGCCCACCGACCTGCAGCGAGAAATCGCTGAAGAGCTTTGGGGCATTGATGCTCTGGACGGACCGCAGAACTACACACCGATGAACCGCAGCAAAGCTCGCTTCGCCAAGCACAGCATCATACGCAACCTGCTGCATGATTCGCTGACACTCTGTAACTGGATGTGGCCCATGCAGGTGTCTCCACTGAAGTCGCGTAACTACCGCGGCGACACAACCTTGGAAGCCAAGTACTTCTCTGTGGTCACCGGTGTCGAAAAGACTGAAGAGGAACTGGATCTTGATGGCGAGCGCATGTTCACGCTGCATCGAGCCATGACCGTGCGCCAGATGGGTACGATGGACATGCGCAACGAACATGACGTAATCATGGATTGGGTCTACGATATGGATCCCGATAAAGAAGCGTTCACGCCGGGAACCATCAAGATGGACCGTGAAGATATGCAGTTAGCCCTAACCATGTTCTATGAAGAGATGGGCTGGTGTCCCACAACAGGCGCACCCACAAGGGCAACTCTGGAAGGCCTCGGCTTGAAAGAAGTTGCCGATGAACTGGAAGAGAAAGGTCTGCTCCCTGCCTAATATGGGCGACTGTACCCGGTAAGTGGTAAAGCCCACAGAATTAGCAGAAGCAGAATCAAAGGTCCGCCTCCAGCCAAAAACTGGAGGCGGACCTTTGCATGTTCAGTAAGCCTGTCGATGAGCCAACCCCTCAGTCATTGCACTCACCAGCTATTGGCAGCTTCGGACACGGCAGCACGATCGTGGAGGGTAATGGCGTCTTTCGTACAATACGCCCGCCAGATGCACGGCAGACGAGTCACAGAACTGGCAAAGCGGAGGATCTCTTCAACAGCCTCAATGGGTGCCACTTGTCCATAGTGGATTTTCCTATACTTCTTCACTAACGCGGGGCGCAGCACAGCCTGCACAACCGACGGAAGCTTGTGAAGACTCTTAGCCATCTGAATCTCGTTACCTGTCTCGACAGGATCCTCAAGGAAATCCACAATGAATTTCCTCCTTCGCAGATCGCTCAGCAGGTCATCGGAATAATTCTCGGCCCGCAAGTACCATACTTCCCTTCACCGTGCTTCGTGCAAAATTCACACACAGTGATCTCCCCCGTCTCGTGCTGGCAAGCAGCCATCGTCGGCCGAGCCATCGCATGTGCTACCGACGTTTCAGAGACCCAGGAACTGCTGCTGGTTCCTCCAGAGAAACGCTGATCGTCATCGGCTTCTTCCAGGACCGTGTTAAGGCATTTTGTCCAAAATACGATGGAATTGGTCATTGTTCAGCGCCCGCATCGTTGTTGTGCGAAGTCCCAGCTTGGCGCTAGTCACCAAGCAGGCTGCGGATGCAGTCTCATCGTCCGCAAACTCCGAAATGACAACCGCGTCATACGGTCCCATCAGCCAATACCCTGTGAGAATGCTCCCTCCCATCGACTGGACAATCTTCGCAGCCTCCATTTCTGCGACTACGGCTTTCACATCTTTGACACTCTGGTCTGTGAACGTACATAGAGTCACATATACCGGCATCGAAAACCCTCCTTATCTGTGGATGTCGAACCATCCACGACTACTGTTTTCCCATAGTAGTCGTGCTCAGTGTGAACACTGAAGCCGATTAGGCAC
>PWMW01000155.1 GCA_003559095.1 Clostridiales bacterium
CTTTGTTCAAGATCAGACCCAAATCGCAAAAGATGCGTTTAACGGTACACCTGTTTTCGCGGGTTTGCAGATCTGGGATATCCCAAATCAAGAAATCGACAATGCCATCCAAGCGGCCATGGCTGGGCACACTGACGGCCTGTTCTTTTATTGCTACGGGTGGGCGACTTTGGAAGCGCTCCGCCATGTTGGACATTGGATTAGGGAGCATTACTAATGCTAAGTTGAGCCTGACATCATGAGGCGGACTTAGACTGGCAGTTTGAGAGCATGTTGGATCTTGATTGATGCTGGCCAACCAATGCTGTTCGTTGGACTTTTCGTTAATTTGCTCTGTCCAAACCAAGCTAGTGCTGGCACTGTGTTTGACTTTATTCATTTCCGAAATCGACAACGAAAACGAGTCCAAAATCTGTGAACTCAGGGGCAGAGATACCGAGAGCCATGGACGCGAAGCGCCCCTTTTTGAAGCATTGCTCGTCTTTTAAGAGCGGCGGAAGGCTTCATGAATGATGCCGAATGGAGCTCGAGACGGGACAAACCGAATACGTTTAGTTTGGGCGGGATGTGGGACGTCGGCCGAAAAAACGCCATCGTCAGCGAGTATCGCTTGCTGGTGGAGCGAATCGGGTGCCAGGGAGGTATCATCTTTCAGAAGGATTTATTCTGAGTAGAGCGAAGATTGTAATATGATGTAATATCTTTCCAGAGGGCCGGGTGATTTTTGCAGCAAAACGGATCACTCTTTTGTTGATGATCGCAGCAAGGAGGGAGCAACGTGGAGCAGATTCTGGCGAAATACAAGGACCGCTTGATCAATATCAGCGGACGCAACCGCAGTCTCGTAATGAAGCGGGCCTTTAAGAAGCGTGCGTTTGATCTCACACGTATTGATCAAGAGGGCGAAGACCGTATGTCCCAACTGGTCGATCACTTGATGCGTCAAGACGAAGGTCTGTTTACGATGATTCCCGATCCCTATGACAAGCGGCAACGACAAGAAAAAGAAGCTGCAAAGCGTTTTGAGGAACAGCTGAAGAACGACCTGGAAGCCTTGCGATCCAACATAACTGAAGACATCGAAGAGCTCGAAGCATCCATAGAGGCGGTCCGTGCGGCTGTAGCCGATCAACGAGCAGCCGAGATGGAAAGAATCCGAGCGATCTTTGAAGCGCACTTGGACAGCCTAGAACGTCTGAAATACCTGGCTCGGGAAATCGATGCCACGGAGAAAGAAAGCGGCAAATATGAACTATACATCGGCCACCCCTTTGTGGAAGGGACCTTCTTGGATGGAACGTTCGTTCGCGCGCCGCTGTTGCTGTTTCCCGTTCGTATCAGGAAGGACAAGAACGGGTACTGTGTGGAGAACATTGCGGAGAACGATGTTCAGGTCAATAAGGTGCTCGTTTATGCCTGCTGCAAATGCAACGGAATCAAGCTGCCGCAGATGGACTGGCAGTATCCCAATCCGCACGAAATATCGGAAGGCTTGGTCGCCCACGTACTGAAGAACCTCAAGGCAGCGGGCATTGCCATCGCACCGAGCACCGCCGAACATATAACCGCCTTCCCCGAGTATACGAACGTTACCCTGCCTACATATGCCATCGGTGAGCTAGTGCTAAAACAGCACCTTGTGTTGGGGCAGTTTCCCATATCTAACTCCATCTACAATGATTACGAAGAGCTCGAAGGCCGGGAACTAGGAAGCAATCTAACCGGTATGCTTTCCATCGGATCTCGATATATCTCCGAGGCAGATACGCTAGACGAAGACACAAAAACAGAGAGTGAACGTATCTCGGAGAGTGACCTCTTTTTCGTGTCGACCTTGGATTACAGCCAAGAGCGAGCGGTCAAGCGCTCCGCTAACACGGAGCAGCTGGTTATTTATGGACCCCCGGGCACAGGGAAATCGGAAACCATCGTCAACATCATCACGGACCACTTGGCGAAGGGCCAGCGTGTCCTAATGGTATCCCAAAAGCGCGCCTCGTTGGATGTTGTCTATAATCGGCTGGCGTCCATTCAGGAACGAATGGTGGTCATCCATGATGCTAACAAAGGCAAAAAGGAATTCTACAACAAAATTCGCCGGTCCATCGACGATGCAGAAAGAAGCCATGTGAACTCACGAGAGAACCAAGTGGCCGAACTGGCCAGCACCATCGACGGCCGGATCGAGGCTCTGCAAACGAGCTGGCTGGAGCTGCAGGCACCCCGTGCGTTTGGGCTCTCTTTGGGAAAAATGTACGGTATGACGCAAGAGGAGCCGGACCGTCAATCCCTGGAAGAACGGATCTTGGCGCTGAGGAAGAACAATCCCTTTCGAGAACAAACCTACGGGGATCTCCGTGCCGCCATGGACAGAGTGCTGGAGGGGTCGAGTACAAAGGCATATGTGGATAGGCAGGCACTGTTGGCGTCGCATCCTTGGCTGCGCTTCGTGCCCACAACGGTCCAACGGATGGACATCCGTGCGGCCCAGCAAGCCCTGGAGCACGAAGAACTAGCGTCGGGATTGCAGCGCTTACATTCCTGGAAAACCCAGCAAGGGTACAAAGTACTCACTACCCGCTGTACCGAAAACGGCCCCCGGACTATGGTGGATGAAATTCCAGCTATGGCTAAAACCAGTGCAATGGATCTACATAGTGAGCTGCTCAATCCGCTGAACGATGGACGTTGGTGGTCGCCGGCGTACTGGCTCCGCTACCGAGCCAACCAGCGACAGGAAATGGAGAACAAGAACCAGTTTGCGGCCCATGTGCAGCATATTGAAGAAGAGCTTCGTACAATGGCCCGTAGTATCACGGATCTCCACTATAACCTGAGTGATCTAAAGGATGTATTTGGCGAGCAGGGGTTTGCGGAAATGTTCGCAGCGATCCTGCAATCGAATGACACCGCAGAAAAGCTACTCGCAGATGTACACGCCGCACTAGAGAATGCCCAGACCTATGCTCAGCTGCTGCAGCGCATGGATGGCTTAGCCGATGTCGAGAAGCGGCTTTTGCGATACGGCTATGAAGCAGCGTACCCTGAGACCGAACAGAAGGTTCGAGAGGCTATTGAAGATACCTTGGAAGCGATCATCGCATTGACCATTCGGGACATTGAAAGCAACTTCCAAGGGAAGTTCCCCATTCTGAGTCAAAGTGACTACGCGCACGAAGTGAAAACGATCCAAAGGCTCATGCATGAAAAGCAAGCAGCCATACCGGATATCATTCGGTACACTTGGTTAAAGAAACTCCAGATGACCACGGCGTCCTTTAGGGACTTTAAACGGCAGGCCAATAGGAAGCGTCGTTTTCTCCCTGTGCGAACCTATGTCCAGCGCTACACCACAGATGTTCTGAACTTGATCCCCTGCTGGTTAATGGGACCGGAGACGGTGTCCGACATTCTACCCTTGCAACACGGTCTATTTGATGTGGTCATCTTTGATGAGGCATCACAGATGTTCATTGAGAATGCCGTTCCCAGCATCTTCCGGGGACGCAAAACGTTGGTAGGCGGTGATGACAAACAGCTGCGGCCCAGTTCTCAGTTTTTGGCAAGGTACAACGAAGAAGATGACGATGTTGAGTATGATATGGATTATGCAGCGGCCGTTGAGGAAGAGAGCCTGCTTGATTTGGCAAAAGTCACATATGATTCCGTGCATCTTAACCACCACTATCGGTCGCTGTATGAGGAACTGATCAACTTCTCCAACCACGCTTTCTACGACGGGCAGCTTCAAGTGTCGCCCAATGTTAACTCAAGCCAGCAGGCAGCCATTGAGCGTATTATGGTATCCGGCATGTGGACGGATCGCCGGACCAATGTCGAGGAAGCACAATCCGTGGTGAGCTTGGTTAAGCGCCTTTTGTCGGAGCGAGAACACAACGAGACCATCGGCATTATCACCTTTAATGTTCAACAACGGGACGAGATCGAGGATCTGTTGGAAAACACTGCGCAGGCGGATGTGGACTTCCGAGCGGCCTACGAGAATGAACGAAACAGAATGGACGGCGACCAGGACGTCAGTCTATTCGTGAAAAACATCGAAAACGTCCAAGGTGATGAGCGTGACATCATCATTTTCTCGATTGGTTACGCGATCAACAGCCGTGGACGTCTATACGTGCAATTTGGCTCTCTGTCTCAAGACGGTGGTGAAAACCGTCTGAACGTTGCGGTTACCCGGGCCAAACGCAAGGTCTACGTGATTACGTCTATTGAACCCGAAGACCTAGAGGTGGACAACACGAAGAACCCCGGGCCAAAGTACCTGAAGAAGTACCTGCAATACGCCCGAGCAGTATCGGAAGGCCGCGTACAGGAGACGAAGGAGCTTCTGAACTCTTTAGTGGACAGCCCTAACACGGGCAGTACAGACGTCCGCTTCGATAGCGAGTTTGAAGAGGCGGTCTTCAAGGAATTGGAAGAACGTTGCCACCATGTACGCACCCAAATTGGCGTGTCAGGATACCGTATCGATTTGGCGGTCTACGATGCCAACCAGGACCGCTATGTGCTTGGCGTCGAATGCGATCGAGCGGCTTGTCACACCTCCAGATCGGCACGGGAGCGCGATCTCCACCGACAGCGATATCTAGAATCTCGAGGTTGGAAAATCCATCGCATTTGCAGCAGAGATTGGTGGCGAGATCGAAAAGGGGAGATTCAACGACTTGAGAGTGTATTGCAGCGGTTGTCAACGCCAGAGACTTTGCCTCCGAAGTCGGTCTCCCATAAGCCCGCGCCGAAACGCGAACCTGAAGACGGTACACCAAGCAAGCCGACACTAAGGGTAGTGAAGGCTCCCGCACGCACAGCTCCGAGTATCCAGGCCGAGAGGAAGGAAGAAGTCAAGGTCGTGTGGTATGGCGACACGGTGACAATCCGAGACGTAGATACAGACGAAATGTTCACGGTCACCTTGGAGTCCAACTACCACAACCGACATCTTATGAAAGATATCGAACAGGAGTTATTGAACCGGGCACACGGTGAAGAGTTTGAGTTTGCAGGACATAGCTATGTTGTGCATGAGATCGATACGCCTAAAACTGATGTAGATGGCCACAGGACCCCTTGAACACGGCGTCAAGGCCATGAGATTTGTGTCGGGATTACATCATTTGGCTATCAAGCGTTATAGGAACAGAAGTATCATTTTTGGACGGCGGAAGCCGTTCATTGTTTGTCTGTTTTGGCTGTCGAAGACGGAATCGCCTGTATTCTGGATCAGAACGAGCACACGGCACGAATATTGGCACGGTTGTTTCACCTTCTCGCAACTATGGGCTTCATTCTGGTCGGTGCGGCTTTGTGGGCTAGGTTTGTTGGGTGAATATGTTACCACACACGGGGCACATTGAGACTGTAGTAGCGTTGTCGCGGTGTAAGCCTTTATTATTCGGTGTTTTGAGGGTTTCGGCGAGAATGCACTATAACTGAAGTTGCTGTCCATTTTGCATGGGGAAGCATATTCGGTATACGGGACACTTCTAGTACGATCTGTTAGGCTCTTCAAGAACGAGTAGAACCAACCGAGTCTCGGTGTACATCAACCGGACAGAACGAAACATGTCGCAAAAGCCTGCTCCCAGAAGGCGGTAAAGGAACCGCTGGTGGAGCAGGCTTTTGCGCGGGCATTGAACAAGGTCGTTGTTGTGACTTCGCAGAGCGGATGATTAAGAATATCCGGGACGAGTCGGATCGTGAGGACTGAATACGTTAACGCGAATTGAGCACATAAGTTAGTCAGTTTGAACCATCCTGTTAATGCATTGAGCCATCCATTTGAGGTCCACCGTCCGTTGGTGGTATCGCTATTTATACCACGCTTCACTGGACAAGGAGCCTCTGCCGGCATGGATGGAGCCATCAAGGCCACCACCCGAAAAGAGGGTGATGGCCACCCAATTAGGCTACCATGCCGACCTCTCCTCATCCAGTGACTTTCGGCGGCATAAATCGCTCGGTGAAGCCCGACGATTCATCATACCCCTGCACAAACCACTCCATTGATGGTGGCTGGCCTGCAGACCTGAGCGATGGACCGCTACGTCACCGATAAGGTCATCTAGTTGCCCCGAAATACCAGTGCCTTAATGCATAGTTAGAATCAGCACTTCCATGGAAGATCGAGTACCGGTATTGGCACCTCAGTAACAACATGGCTCATTTCCATTAACATGGTGGCTCAACTCGGACTAACTCAGTGGCTCTAAACGAGTGAAATATTCAGAGGACTATGCGGCAGAATTGGATACCATGGATCAGCAGTTGGTTGGCTTGCAGCGGGAGTTGATGGCTATCGCCCGGCTGAACGTGCGGGAAGGCGTTCATGGCGGTGTCTACTCGAAGGAGCACCGAACGCTGGCGAGGCAATTGGAGGCCCTGCGGGAGCGGAGGGATGAGGTCAAAGCGCAGGAGCTAAGGAGCGGGCAACTTCGGGAACACCTGGCGGAGTTCGCCACCTTCACCGAGACGATCGATCAGTTCGATGGGGACTTGTTCGTAAGACTGGTGGAGCGGGTTGTTATAGAAACAAAGACACACTTGAAGAGCGGGATGTGTAAATAGCGCAAGTCCGGTTCTGTGAGGGACTGATATCCCTCATGTGTAACACTGTTACATGAACACAGAAAAGGAGAGATAGAAATGTTTACTCTACATTGGATGTCCAGGAGTTGCCTGAAGGTGCCAAAGGGGAAGTGTTCCTTCGTGTCCGTTTGGTAGAGGGTAAGATTGTGGAGATTGACTCGGATATCGAGGACACGGAGCAGACCCGGCAGCGTGTACGGGATAAAGTGGATCGGTTGCGGCAGCGGTGGCGGCGAAGATGGCAATCACTGTAGCTCTTCAAGAAGACTTCGTCCGTGGTGGGATTGCGACCACGCTTTGAGCTTGAGTCGGCCGTGCTCAGTGATTCGCCAACCGGGGTTGCTGCGGTCGTGAGGAAAAACAAGACCTTTTTCTACTGCCTTTTTGTTGATAAAGAAACGAAGACTGGCTTTCCCTTGGACGCTCAGAGCGGCGCCTGATCGTTTCTGAACAATGGTTTCTATTGGTCCATAGAACATCTCCATCTCGGCGGCCCCTCCATACTTTTCGATGACGTTGAGGCAGATCATGATCTGGTCAACTCCAGACAGCCCCACGTTAGCTCCAGTAAAACCATTTCGCAAAGTGCCATTAGCGTCCATTCGTTCACTCATCCCTTCATGCGCCCCTTTCTGTTTAGCGGGGAATCACTGTGGGGCAAAAGAAAATGGCCCTCAGATCGAGCATTCATGATCATTGAGGACCAGCAGTCTGCGTACGTGCCAAGCACCCATGGTGATCTCCGACCAAAGAA